>CAZEZV010000244.1:0-6303 GCA_964516725.1 uncultured Phycisphaeraceae bacterium | reverse complement strand
GTATCGCCAAAAGTGGCTCAATGGTCGCTGCACAGAAATAGCCTACCACATTTGTGAGCGGCGTGCAATCACCAAGTTGTGGCCGGTGAACATGCTCGACGCGTGCCACAAGCAACTGCGTTAGAAGTGGAAGTGGCAGCAAGCAAGTCAACGCGTTGCGCACACTCGCAAGCCCTCGTCGCTCTGCACGCCATGGAGTGTTCAGATGGCTACGATGTTGATGTAAAAAATTACACCAGTCCCGTGGGATTGCGGTGTACTAGTCAGTTCTGGCTCAAGTTCATAAGGGAGGCAGTATGAAGTACTGTGCCGCGTCTTTGGTTGTGTTGTCGGTCTCGATGTCCGCATTTGCGCAGTGGTCGACTGACCCGGTGAACGCAAATGTCGTTGCAGGATCGGCGAACGATGAGGGCGTTCCGCTGGTGGTGGCGGCTCCAGGTGGCGAGACGTGGGTGTCGTTCGCGGAGAGCAGCGGCGGGTACAAGTACAGCATCCAGCGCGTGGACGCGGACGGGAACAACGTCTTCGAAACGCCGGTGGTGCTCAGCCCCAATCGCACGAACACGGCGACGTTCACCTATGACATGGCGGTCGATCCGGCGGGCAACGCCGTCGTTGCGTTCGATGACAACGGCATCTGGTTGCAACTCGTGCTGCCGAATGGTGGCAAGCCCTTTGGTACGGCTGGACTTTTCATGCCGGGTTCAACTGGACGACTTGGGCCGGCGGTGTGCGCGCTGGCGGATGGGAGTTACGTCGTGTGCTGGGCGTCGGCGGTGAGCGGCTCGATTACAGACATTCTGAACTTCCAACGAGTGAACGCGAACGGCACGCTCGGCGCGGCGTGGACAATCACTGAAGCGGGCCGCAATCTCGCGCCGAGCGACATGGTGCCCGCGGGAAGCGGAAACGAATTTATTCTGATGTGGGTTCGCGCGGAAGGCAACTTCCTGTCTCGCAAAGGTCTCAAGATTCAGAAGTGGGACGGCAGCAACACGCAGGTGTGGAACGGCGGCGTGCCTGTGAACGTGTACACCTCGCAGGCGACGCCCGCGAAGAGCATTCAGAACGGCTACTTCCCGGCGCTGGTGAGCGACGGCGCGAACGGCGCAATCGCGGCGTGGTATGACAGCGGCGCGACGCGGAACGCTTGGCTTCAGCATGTGCTGGCCGATGGGTCGTTCGTGTTCGCGGCGGAGGGTATCGCGGCGAGCAATACTCCTTCCGCAACACAGTTTCGCTTATCTGCCGCGGTCGCGTATCACGCGGCGGTGCAGGAATACACGGTTGCATACGAACGCAGCAACACGGCGCAGTCGCAATTCGGCCTCAGCGCACAACGCTTCAGCGCCGAAGACGGTGCGATGTGGAACGCCGGTGCCGGAATCGACATGACAGCGTTGGGCGCGAATCACACGGCGGGCATCAACGTCGCGGCGTCGCCAACCGGCGACGCAATTGTGTCGTACTTGCAGTACAGCGGCGCAAGCGGGCCGCACGCGCTGCATGCGATGCGAGTTGATCAGACCGGCGCACAGGTCTGGTCGCCATCGCCGTTGGTGGTTTCGACCGACGCGGGCTTCAAGCAGCGGACTGGCCTTGTGAAGAGCACCAGCGGCGATTGGTACGTCGCGGGCTGGACCGAAGGCCCGACGCTGAACGGCAGCAAGAACATTTACGCAATGCGGATCAATGTCGATGGCACGCTGGGCGGCCCGACCGGCCCAACCTGTGACTCGATCGACTTCAACAATGACACCTCGCTCTTTGACCCGCAGGACATCGACGCTTACCTGAGCGTGTACGCCGAGGGCCCTTGCGTGCCTGAGACCGCAACGTGCAACGACATCGACTTCAACAACGACACGAGTGTGTTTGACCCGTGCGACATCGATAGTTTCCTGACACAGTTCAGCGAGGGCCCATGCACGCTCTGCGGCGTGTGAACAAGAGCCCAAGGGCGCAAGCCCTGGGCGGATCGCGCAGCAGAATGCAACCACGCCGACAAGTGCCATCGCGACGGCACACGTGCGACAAGAACCAGCAACGTGTCCTCAAACGCGGAACACGTCGATGGCTGGCACGACGGTCTTCAAGTGTTTTGATTGAGACTCAGTTCGTTTGCTGCGCAGGTTCACCAGTCGGCGACTGCGCCACCCGGCGTTCTTCGCCAGCCGGACCCAGCGGAGCGCGGTAGGGCTTTTCGGTGATCGCCTTCGGCTGCTCGCTGCCTGCGCTGTTGACTTCTTCCTCGATTCCCTTGATGCCCTTCTTGAACTCAATGATGCTCTTGCCCAGGTTCTTGCCGACGCTGGGGAGGCGGCTTCCAAACAGAAGCAGACCGATCACGAGAATGACGAGCAGTTCCCAGCCGCTGAAGTTCGGGATGAAAGCGAGAGAGGCGGTCGACATAAGGGGCTCCAGAGGGACGAATCGCAGACGGGTCATTGTAGGTACGGTGGGCTGAACGTGGGAGGTTCGGAGAAATTGCAGGGAGGCAGTTGGTGGCGCAGGCGTTCTCGCCCGTGCCACTACTTGCTTAGTTTCCTTTGTTGTCCGAAGATTGCGTTGGTGCCGGGTTGCTCGTGGGCTTTGCGTTCTTCACATATTCATCCAACCACGCGATGGTTTCGGCTTGCACGTGCAGTGCCGACTCCATCGCCGAATACCCGTGACTCTCGTAAGGGAGCATCACCAGCCGCGCCGTGCCGCCCAGGCCCTTGATCGCGGCGAAGAGGCGTTCGCTTTGGATAGGGAAGGTGCCGGGATTGTTGTCGATCTGGCCGTGGATCATGAGGAGGGGCGTCTTGATGTTGCCCGCGTACGTGAAGGGGCTCATTTTGTTGTAGGTGTCGGTGGCTTCCCAATAGGTGCGGCGTTCGCCTTGGAAACCGAACGGAGTGAGCGTTCGGTTGTACGCGCCGCTGCGGGCAACGCCTGCTTTGAAGAGATTGCAGTGCGCGAGGAGGTTGGCAGTCATGAACGCGCCGTAGCTATGACCGCCGACGGCGACGCGATGTGGATCGCCCACGCCCAGCTCCGCGGCTTTGTCGATCGCGGCTTGTGCGCTGGAAACGATTTGCGTGACAAACGTGTCGTTGACGGTTTCTGGATCGCCAACGACGGGCATGGTCGCGGCGTCCATGACTGCGTACCCCGCCATCGTGAGGCAGAGGTGGCTGATGCCACCCATGCGGACGAAGGTGTTGGGGGCTGCGGAGACCTGGCCTGCGGTCGACTTGTCGGTGTATTCGAGCGGGTAGGCCCAAATGAAGAGTGGGAGGGGGCCGTCGCGGGCTTTGTCGTAGTTGGGCGGGAGGTAGAGCGTGGCGGAGAGTTCAACGCCGTCGTTGCGGGTGTACTTGACGAGTTCTTTCTTGACTTGGCGCACTTCGGGGACGGGGTCTTTGAAGGTGGTGATAGGCGTGCGGTCACCTGCGGCGGATTCAGGAGCAGATGCTGCAGCGGCAAGATTCAACGCGCGTGCGTAGTAGTTGGGGTAGTCGCTCGGGCTTTCAAAGCTCGTGATGAAACTCTTGCCGTCGCTCATCACGTCGACAATGCTCTCAAATCCTGCGGCGTCGCTGCGCCAGAGGCGAGCGGTTTTGAAATCCGTGAGCGACATGAGGTCGAGGAACGGGCGGTCGCCTTCGGGGGTCGCACCTTCGCCTGCCATGAACAGTTTGCCGTCGTTGACGCGGATCACGGAAAGGCCGTTGCCGATGAGAACGCGAAGCGGATTGCCGGGATCGTTGTAGCGGTCGTTGACGGAGAGGTCGGTCATCAAACGGGGTTGTGATTGAGTATTGTCAAAGTCATACACCCACGTCCGACTCCACTTGCGGTCGCGGTCGTATTCGCTGACGAGCATTTCGCGAGTACCTGCGACGGGCTGGAAGTAATCGGTGCCCGAAAAACGATGCTGCGTCTTGAGGAGTTCGCGGGGTTGACCGGTGAACGGCGCATCCAGCGCAAGCAACTTGTCGCGGAAGTCGGCCTTGTTCTTTGGATCGCCGCCGTCGAGGGCTTCGGACCAGAGCATGGTCGCGGGAGCGGTGGTGACCCACTCAAAGTTGCGCGGGCCGAGTTCGACGCCTTCGATCGGGATCGCTTCGCGGTCTTTGGTTGAGGACTTGCGAAGTTCGTGAACGACTTTGCCGCTCGCGAGGTCGCGGATTTCATATTCCTCGCTGAAGAGACCCGCGGGGGACGTGTAGGAATATGGCCGCACGAGGCGCGATGTGAAGAGATACTTGCCATCGGGCGAAGGATCGACCTGGCCCCACACCGCGACGTCGGCGATGTTGGTGGTAGCGCCGGTAGCAAGATCGATGATTGCGAGTTGGGACTGCGAAACCCAGTCAAACAGGTCTTCGTCGTACGCGTTTTTCAGGAGGTCCTGATAGGTGCGGACTTGTGCTTTGACGCCGCTGGTGGCTTGGATGACGGGGCCCGTGGGCACAACCGGCTCAACCGGCTTTGGTCCACGGTTCTGCGGCACAAGTCGCGCGAGGACGCGGCCATCGGGCAGCCACATGATGCCGCCTGCTGCGGTGTTGAGTTTCGAAGCGATCACGCGCTTGGCGGTCGCTGGCTTGCCGTTGCTTGGAATTGTGCCGGTCCAGAGTTCCACGCGATCAGAAAACGTGACAGCGAAAACAAAGCGATCACCCGCAGCGTTCCATGATGGGCTGCCGATGCCTGCTTCGCCGCCGGGGAGTTCGATGCGTTGCTCTTGATAGGAGCCGTTCGCGTCTGGCATCACGGTGCGGATGCTCATGCCGACGAAGCGGCGCGGGCCGTGGGGGCCGTTGGTGTTTGGATTGATGCGCCGGCCGGCAAGGCGGAGCATGGGGGCCGCGAGTTCACGCACGGGCGGGAGCGACTCGCGGTCGAGCAGGATCATCCACGTCCGTGTCGGGCTGAGCGACACCGACGGCGTGGGCGCGGCTTCAACGATCTTCGCGACTTGCTCGGGCGGACGGCGATACATGGAAGTTGTATCGGTGATTTGCGACTGGGCGTGTGCGGAAACGTGGGGGAGCAGCAGCGAGAGCGAGAGAAACGCGGCGTGCTGCAGTGATCTTGTTGTTCGCATGAGCGATGGTATGAGGCGGAAGGCACGGACGCGAGAGCACGCCCTCATGCCTCGTACTGCTGCAAGGGCACACGAAAGTACACTGGGCGAAGTCGCAGGTCGCGAAGAGTTGGTTGTTCTATGGCGTTCGCACAAGCATCGATGTCGCTCACCCCCCGAGCAGCGACATCGATGGCACGGGTCGGGCACGAATCAGGCGGTCGCAAGCTGTCGGACAGCGCCGGACTTTTCTTCAACCAATACTTCATCGGCTTCGTCGAGGAAGAGGCCGTGGTCGACGACGCCTGGGACGTGGTCAAGGTCGAGGGCCAGCTGCTCGATGTTGTGGCCTGTGATGCGCATGTCAAGAACCATGCCGCCGCCGTCCGTGATGACGGCTTCGTTTTCGAGATTTCTTCGGACGACGCCGGAGAGGCCGAGATTTCGGAGGCGTTCGCGGGTGCTTGCGACGCCAAAAGGAATGACCACGACGGCGAGAAGAGAACGGCCGCCGAGTTGTTCGACAACTTTGTCAACGTGAGAGAGGTACGTGCAGCGCTTCGCTGCATGAGCAACCAGTCGTTGGCGGGTGAGAGCGCCGTGGGCACCTTTCATGATGCGGAGCTGGTGATCGACCTCGTCCGCGCCGTCGAACATGTAGTCGATTTGCGTGAGGTCGTTGAAGGGAGAGATTCGCAGGCCAAGTTCTTGCGCGAGTTCCTCGCTGGCGAGGCTTGTCGCAACGCACGTGATGTCCAAGTGTTCGAGCTGCGCACGACGCGCCAGTGCGCGAATTGCTCTGCTGCTTGTGCGGCCTGTGCCCAAGCCTACGACCATGCCATTCTTGATCGGCGCGATCGCGGTTTGTGCGAGTTCGTCCTGTTCGACAGGGCGATCGCTCTTGATGGTGGCGTCGGCGGCGGCATAAGGCATGCGTGGGCCGGAGCCGGTGCCGAAGAGTCTGCTGGAGATGGGGTCAGTCAAACTTGATTCCTTGTGCGAGGGCAAGTTTATTGCCGTAGTGAACTGTATTCGTCTGGCGGCGCATGTATGCCTTCCAGGAATCAGAGCCTGATTCACGCCCGCCGCCGGTCTCTTTTTCGCCGCCGAACGCGCCACCTATTTCTGCGCCGCTGGTGCCGGCGTTGACGTTGGCGATGCCGCAGTCCGAGCCCGCCGGCGAAAGGAACCGTTCGGCGTGGCGCATGGAGTTTGTGAAGATGGCG
>CAZEZV010000243.1:0-6315 GCA_964516725.1 uncultured Phycisphaeraceae bacterium | reverse complement strand
GCTTTGAGCCGCCGACATCGATGCGAACCACCCGCGATCTCCATACAAACGATGCCCCACAATCAGCGACACACCAAGTCGTCGAAAAATCCCCACCGCCCACGCCGGACCTGAGCGAGCCTTGGAGCGAAGGTCCGCGTCGCTCCCTCGTGCCACTGACATGTACTCATGTCCGCGCCGAGGTTACAACCACTCCGATCATCTTCACAATAAAACCACCCTCCAACGAACAACACGTCGCGCCCGCGCAACGCTTCAAATCACTTCAGCCAACTCCCCTAACCAATCGTGCTTCGACAGCGCGACGTAGATCAGCACCCGACGACCACCCGCCGTGACCAGCAACCATGAGACCCCAATCGTGCCATCAATCCGCTGCCAAGCCGGCGGATTGATGGCACTCTTTGAAAGCTCACCGTCACACCATCTCAAGCACATTCTTCCAGTCCATCGCCTTGCCCGGCTCGCGCGCCTGCACGAACTTGACTTTGCCTTTGCCATCGGCGGACTTGCCGATCACGACCGTGCCGCGCTGCGCGACGTTGAGGTCTTGCCAATACAGGCCGTAGGCCTTGCACACGTGTCGGTGCATGTCAGCGAGGAGGCGGTGTTGGTAGCCCTCTTTTTCGGCGTAGGCCTTCTGCACGGCGAAACTATCGCACGAGATGCCGACGACCTGTGCGCCTTTCCCCGACCACTGCGCGAAGTCTTTGCTGATGCAGGCCATCTCGGTCGAGCAGACCCCTGTGAACGAGAGCGGGTAGAAGCAGAGGACAACATCGCCCTGCTTCACAGCGTCGGACAGTTTCCACTCTTTGCGGTCTTGGTCGAGGAGCGTGAAGTCGGGGGCGGCGTCGCCGACTGCAAGTGGTGCGGAGCGAGGGGAGAGGGATTGGTTTTGGGTGGACATGGCTGATTTCAGGAAAAGGGTGGTGATGAGACGGGTGAGCCAGCGGGGTTGAGGGAAGGAACGGAGCAAAGGATGGTACGGTAAACTGGAAATGCAGTGAAAATGGATGAGACACAGATCAGGTCGGGAGCAATGCGAGAACGATCAACTCCATGCGACGTGCTTGCGTCGGAGAAGCTTTCACCGTGCAAGCGCAGATTGCATCGTATCAACACAAGCCAGTTCGGGAAGCGGGCAACGCATCGCTCTCGCAGAACTAAACTCCTACGCTCCATCATGGCCCACCCTAGCCGCCGCGGCGATCGCCTCCGAATCAACCGAGTCACGACTGCATTCATCGCTGCGTGCACTGTCGCTGCGTCAGCCCACGCACAAGTCAAAATCACCGACTCCCCCGCCTCGGCCACGACTTCGACACCCATCATCAAAGTTCAGCAAGTTGATCCCGCCAAACTGTCTCCCGACCAACTCTTGATGCGCCAAGCCCGCGAGGCCATCGTCGCCAACAAGCCCGGCGAAGCGAAAGCACTCCTCTCGCCCTGGATCAAGCAGCACAAGTTCAGCGAGCACCCGCTCATGGCCGAGGCGCTCTACCTCCGCGGCAATGCCAAACTCGCGATGAACGACGAGTACGACGCGCTCTATGACTACGAGGAAGTCGCCAACAACTACGCGGGCTCTGAGTACTTTGCGAAGGCGCTGGAGCGAGAGTTTGACGTCGCAAAGCTCTACCTTGCAGGTCGGATGAGGCCGGGAGTTCTCGGCATCCGCCTCGACAGCGGCACACCGGTCGCTGAGGAAATCATCATCCGCATCGGCGAGCGCCTGCCGGGCAGCAAACTTGCCGAGAAGGCGCTGCTCGAACTCGCCGACCACTACGCCGCGAAACGGGATCTTCGCATGGCCGTCGAAACCTATGACGTCTTCGTCCGCCTTTTCCCGCGCAGCCCAATGCGCTCAAAGGCGATGCAGCGGCGCATTTATTCGAGTGTCGCGCAGTTCAAAGGCCCGGAGTACAGCACGCGGTCGTTGAAGGACGCGAAAGTTCTGATCGAGGACTTCGCCTCGGAGTTTCCCGCTGAAGCCCAGCGCACAGGGCTCAACGATGGCCTTGCCGCGCGGCTCGACGAAAGCGCAGCGGCGGGGCTTTTGACGCAGGCGCAGTGGTATGTGAAGCGCGACGACCCGGTTGCGGCACGTTTGACGCTGACTCGCCTCATCAAGCGCCATCCGAAGACAGGCGCGGCACACGAAGGTCTGGACTTGATTGCTGCGATTGATGAGAAGTTTCCAGAGCTGAAACCCAAAGAGCCCGAAGCAACTTCTGCTCGAACGGGTGCTTCGGCTGACAAACCCGGCACGACGGAGACCGTCAAGTGATCCGTACTGCGGCGGCCATCTTGGTGGCAATTGCTTGCTTGCTCACTGCATGCTCCACGGACCCTCGCGACGGCTACGCGTTCACCGGCGCAGCGACACAGCACAAGAATGCTGTCGGCACCGTGCATGTCCCCATCTTCGCCAACCGCACGTTTGCCGTCGGCATCGAGCAGCAACTGACCGAAGCGATCATCAAGGAAATTCAGGCCAGCACCACGATGAAGGTCGTTCGCAGCGATGCCGCTGAATCTGTGCTTGTCGGCACGATCTCCAAGATCGACATGCGCCGCCTCTCGCTGCGCGAAGGCACGGGCTTGGTGCAAGAAGTCGCCGTGCAAGTCACAATCGACTTTGATTGGAAACGCCCGGGTGATCGCACGTCGCTGGTCTCTCGCAAGAACTTCTCCGGCGTTGACACCTTTGTTCCCAGCCGACCCACCGGCGAACGCATCGAGCTGGGCCAATACGCCACCATCGAACGCCTCGCCAAAGACGTCGTGCGTGAAATGAGGACGACATGGTAATGCCCGCAGCGCGACAGCCGGGTCTGCCCTTCGCGTGCCTCGCCCTTGCGGCGATGCTCCAGTTCATACTGATGGGCTGCTCGCAGCCTCGAGTCACTGCGTTTGAAGTTCCTCAAAGCCGCGCCGACTCTGCCTTCAACGCCGCGGTCGCCGTGCTCCGCGAGCAGCGCCTCACTCCCGAACGCATCGACGCCCAGCAGGGCATCATCACGACAGCCCCAAAGCGCACCGGGGGTCTCGCGAGCCTCTGGGACCCGGACCAGTCCTCGCTCGCCGATGAAGTCGAGGACACGCTGCACTTTCAAACCCGCTGGGTGCGGGTGCGATTTGAGCGAACCGCGACTCCTGAGAACCTCACGCCTGAATCTCAGCGGCTCTTTGAGTCAAATGCGCCCGTGCGCTGCGAAGTCGAGGCGTTCATTTCCCGCCGTCAAGCGCCGCTTGTGCAACCTCAGCCCAAAGTGCTTGGCCTCACCGGCCAAGCGTTCGATCCCTCGCTCGCGCAAAGAGGCATGCAGGGATCATTCGCCGTCGCACTCGCAACAGACGACGCGTACGCGTCCTGGCTCGCTCGCCTGATTCGCGATCGCGTGGGCGATGTGCGGAAGTGATCGGCACCAAGAAGCGCGGCTTATCCCCAATTTTCGTCAGCTGCTTCAGCTGTGGGCGTCACGATCTTGCGAGTACTGGAGCGACCCAGTGCCTTCGCGACCAGTTCACCTCGGCTGTTCGCGTTGAGCTTGCGATGGAGACTCTTCAAGTGGTCGGTGATCGTGTGCGGGCTGCGCCCCAACGATTCGCCGATTTCCTTCACCGACATGCCCTCGATGAGCAATTCCAGAACTTCCTGCTCACGCGGGCTTACCCAACGGATAGGTTTGTCCGGGCAGCCCATCGCAGTCTTGGCACGCTTCGCGAGCAGGTCTGTGAGCGCTCGCAGTGCGGTGAGCAATGGTGAACTAGCGAGATTCGTATCTGATGACCCGACCGCCACGAACAGCACATGGTCGGCGCAGCCTTCGCCGAACGGCGCAGTTGCGAGCGCAAGCCTTGGTGAAATCGTGAGCGACCATGGGCCGCCCGTTGATCGACGCATGGTCTCCGCATCGACCGCAATCGCCCAGGGCTTGGTGATGTCCGCGTGCACGCCCGTGGGCAGCCATGTCGTGCGCTTTGCGCGCAGGAGTGACTCTTCGAGATGTTCCGACGGCGCGGACGGCACATGCACACCAACAGACAGAATCGCTTCCAGCATCGCTCCGCCGTGCGAGACGCGGGCGATGCCCACTGCCGATCGCTCAAAGTCTCCCAGCGGCGCGATCGCGGCCGCGGCTTGGCGACACCACCCCGCCGTGGGCACGGCGGGCAGTTGCGAAATTTTCATCGCGAGTTCGACACCTTGGGAGACGAAACGACTGATAGAGTCTTGCATAACTTGGGTTCCGACTGGGCCGGAATCACCACTTTCATGTCCGGTAATAATCGGAGTTGCGCGCATGGCGTGACCGCCCTGTTGGGCAAAAGTACGGGAAACTTCGGCTTGCATCAACTTAATCTTCTGCGCCACTGGGGCGCGCTTGGGGACGCCTACGCGGACATCCTCTGCGAACAAGAGACAGAAACCCACCAAAGAATACATCACAACATGGGGGGCACAGACAATACGTGGGATCGACTCTCGGTTCTCCTCAATTGTGCTCACTAGCATCCAGACAACGTGTTTTGGGGAAAAAGCACCATGCGAACAACCACGTACGAGTGAGGGGAACCCCGCACCAGCGCGATATTCACGACCAAACGCAAGGAGTGACAGTACTTTACGCAAACGATCTCATTCAAAGCGGGAGGACTGTACAGTCGTCGCGTGCGCTTCCTGCGAGTGTTTGGATGGGTCGAAACGCCACGGGAACATGACGCCAATCCACGTTCCCGTTTGGTTTGCATGGCACCCGTGGGGCCGGCGTAGCAAAATTGCTTTCATTTGTGGTTGATACAACAAAACCGCAGCAATTTGGTTACAGTGTAACTGCTTTCGCATGTAGCGGTTCAAGAAGCTCACCAAGGAACCTTCATGGCGTCGACCAGCCCCGATTCGTTTTCATCTCCCGGGATTCAAACCTCCACGCCCCTGGCGCGCAACGGTTCTGCTGCTCAGCAACATGAACCACGACGTGAACCTCGAATAGTGATCTTGGGAACCGGCCCCACGGGCCTGGGCGCGGGCTATCGCCTCAAGGAATTGGGATACACGAACTTTGTGCTGTACGAGCGCAACGCGTACATCGGCGGGCTGTCGCACAGTTTCGTGGATCCCAAGGGCTTCACGTGGGACATTGGCGGGCACGTGATGTTCAGTCACTACACCTATTACGACAAGTGCTTTGAGAAGTTGATGGGCAACGAGTTCACGCTCAACAACCGCGAGTCGTGGGTGCGGATGTTTGATACGTGGGTGCCTTATCCGTTTCAGAACAACGTGCGGTACTTGCCCAAGCAGGCGGCGTTTGAGTGCATCGCAGGGCTGGTGAAGGCGCAGAATGGCAAGGGGAAAGTTGCGAGTCCGCAAGCCGCGACTAATTTTGGTGAGTTCATTGACGCGGTGTTTGGTGAAGGCATCGCGAAGTACTTCATGCGGCCTTACAACTACAAGGTGTGGGCGTATCCGCCTGAGCGCATGAACAAGCACTGGATCGGCGAGCGAGTTGCCGTTATCGACGTTGAACGCGCGTTGAAAAACGTCATCCTGGGTGGCGATGACTTTGGCTGGGGTCCAAACAACCAATTCAAGTTCCCGCTGAAGGGCGGCACGGGTGAGTTCTATCGCAGATTTGGGCCTGAACTTGGCATGATTCGAGGCAAGGATGAAGATCCACTGAGCGACTACGAAGGGCCAAACAGCCACATCAAACTCAACAAGCGAGTTGAGACTATCGATGTCGATGCGAAGACGATTACGTTTGCCGATGGGACGACAGACAAGTATGACATTCTGATCAGCACGATGCCGCTGGATGTGTTGTGTGGGAGGGTTTTGAGCGAACGAGCGAGCGAGCGAACGAGCGAACGAGGGGAGGGGCAAGAGAGAGTTGGGCTGCGCGAGATTTCGCGTGTTGCGAAAGGGTTGTTGCATAGCAGCGGGTACATGGTGGGCATCGGGCTCAAGTCGCGTGCGCCGCGGGCGGGGACGCCTGACACCAAGAGTTGGATGTACTTCCCGGAGAGCAACTGTCCGTTCTATCGCGTGACGTATCTCTCGAACTATTCGCCGTTCATGACGCCAGACAAGGACAACTACTACAGCCTGTTGTGCGAGGTGTCGGAGAGTGATGTCAAGACGACGCCGGGGAACTTCGGGAAGCACCCAGAGGCAGTGATTGAGGATTGCGTTCGCGGGCTGGAGAACGCTGGGTTGCTCAATCCGGGCGAGCGGGCGAACATTGTCAGCACGTGGTGTTACTACGCGGATAAATCATATCCTACGAAGAGCGTCGAGCGCGACTA
>CAZEZV010000242.1:0-6364 GCA_964516725.1 uncultured Phycisphaeraceae bacterium | reverse complement strand
CAAACAAGCTCGTGTCGTTGTTGAAGTCGATGTCGTTGCACGTCGCGGTGTCCGGGATGCACGGGCCTTCAGCGTACACGCTCAGGAACGCGTCGATGTCAACCGGATCAAACACGCTCGTGTCGTTGTTGAAGTCGATGCTGTCGCACGACGGCCCGGACGGCCCCTGACCCATCATCATGATGCTGCTGGGTGTGTTCGGCTTGAACATGCCAAGCGTGGAGGGTGCCGACGTGGGCGGCGTATTCGCCGTGAACCAGAAGTTGAACATCGTGCCCCAGCGCAGCGCGTTGGTGTTCGGGTTCTGAGTAAACGTCTGCGGGCTGCTCCACGTCACGTCCGTCGCGTTGCGGACAAAGTTCCAGTCCGTGTTCGCGAACACCTCACCGGAGTGATAGTCGGGCGAGTTGAAGCCCGCGCCCGTCACCGTCACGCCCGCAGGCACCGGCACGCTGAACGAACCACCCGCAATGCTCGAGTCAAGATTGAACACCGCGTAGTCGTACGTCCATGTCCCGTTGTTGTTGTTCGTCACCTTCACTGCGTGCCAGAACGTGCCCTCGCCGGGAATGCTGACCTGCCCGATGCCCACGCTCGGATCGACGATGCCCACGCCCCCGCCGTGGTCACGCCACGCGCGAATCGCCGGAATGCCCGCGACCATCGATCCACCCACGATCGCCGCGGTGTGGGGCGAGGTCGCACCAAGCGTCACGCGCTTGTACGATGCGTTGTTCGGATGCTGTGCAACGGTTTCATCGTCCGCAACATACACGCCTTCCGCGAAGAACAGTGCGCCGGAGAAGTTTGCAATGTCGCTCTTGAGCACCTGCGTCCGGCGGAACAATGCATCGCCCGATCCAACCGGAATCGCGCCAAACGTGCCCGAGAACGGATTGATCACCGAACGCGGCGCCAGCGCCGCCTGACCAGCATTGAAGCCTGCGCTATACACGTCCAAGCATCCCGGGCCCAGGTCCGAACCCGACGCGCCGCACGACCCGCACAGCGCATTGTTCTGGTCGCCAGCGCAGCACGCGGTCTTCACGTTGCCAAGACCGATCTGCATCAAACGCCCGTTGTGCAACCGGTACATGTTCATGCCCAACCCGGGAGTGCCGCGGTTGATCCAAGCCAATCCGGCATTGCCGATGTTGCACGTGTGGCTGCCGATCACGTACGCAACCCGCGTTGTGTCACTACCCGTGTAACTGTTGATCGAAAGAATCTCGGACAAAATCACGTTGGGCTGCGCAACCGCACATGCTGCAAGCGCCGCCGCTCCAACGCTAAAACCAATCACTGAAGAACGTTTCATGCAATGCTCCTTCAAACACAAACGACAACCCGGCGCGACAACCCGCACTTTTTTCAATGCTGCTCGATCACGCCACTCTCAGGAAAAACCTCATCCGCCACGTATCCCTACAAATTACCTCACAAGTACGTTTTCTGCAAGCCTTCATTACCGGTAATTCAGAAAAAAATCCTGGGTTTTCGGAACAAGCACACCACCCATTCCCCAAACCAGCTCTGATTCACCAACACCGAGCTCGTCGAAGCCGAAACGCACAACACAAAGAAAAAACGCCTGGTCCTTCGACCAGGCGCTCTCAATTACTTCAAGCCTTCTTCTCTTCTTTCTTCTCGCCCTCAGCCGCCTTCTTGGCCAATCGTGCGTCCAATCGTTTGCGATCGTGCTCGCGATCCTTCTCCCAGAGCTTCACATCAACCAAGTTCAGCCGGGCCAGCATGTCCCGAACCGTGTCGCTCGGAACCGCACCCTTCGTCAACCAATGCTTGATGCGCTCAGCGTTCAGCTTGACCTGTTGATCCTTCTTCGGATTGACCGGGTCATACGTCCCCAAGCTCTCCAGCACCGGTCCCTCGCGGCGACACCGCTGATCAATCGCCGCCAGCCGGTAATACGGCCTGTTCCTTCGACCAAAACGCTGCAAACGTAAACGAACCATGAATGCTCCAATCCGCCTGAGAGGGCAGGCGACCATGCAAGTTATTGCCGGAACCAACTCCCGGCGTGAACACTCCATTGTAGCGCGAAACCAAGCCCCGTCATGTGCGTCGCAAACTCTGTCCTGAAACACTTTCATTATCCGGCACTTTCTCAGCCCCGGAACCTGTGGGTGAGAATGCCCCTTTTTTCCCTCTGTTTACCGATCTATCCCGCCAAATTGTCTATCGTGGCGATCTACTAAAAAGTTGTTCCATTCATCCAACGCATGCGCGGCAGAAGTATCGCAGCATGCCATCACTACGCGGGGATATTGAGGAGTCGGTGTTCGACATGCCATCCGAATTGGATTCTGTTCTTCCAAGATGCGCCGAACTCGTTGAATTGGTCTGCAGCCTACCCGGCGCGCCCGTGCCGGACTGGTGCGAACTCGCGGCAAAGGCGCTCCACAATCTCTCCCCGCAAGGCCTCGTCGCCATCTCCGTCGCAACCCAGGCCGCCCACTCGACCACCACTGAAGTGGAATCCGTCGGCGTCGATTGCACAAGCGCTGACCGCGCCCAAGTTGCCGTTCGCCGCCTCCAGCGCCCCGTCGCCCACACCAGTCCGGTCAAGTTTGGCCTCCAGCCACTCTCCCAACATCTGCATCTCCGAGAGCTTGCAACCGCCGAGTTTGCCCAAGCCTCTCTCTGGACCGCAACCCGCTCCCTGCAAAGTTCGCCCGACATCTGGCTCTCGATGAGCGTCATCCTGCCTCACGCCGCCAACCTCCAGACCGACGCCACACTCTGCGACACCCTCTTAAGCATCCTCGCCACCCGCGCCAAGCACGCCCTCCCCTCCGCCAGCGGCGCCATCCGCTGGCTCACCCGCCGCGAAGCCGAAGTCATGGACCAGCTCGTCCTGGGCTACTCCATCCGAGAAATCGCCGACATCCTCAAACTCTCCCACCACACAGTCCAAGACCACGTCAAACACCTCCACACCAAGCTCGAAGCCAACAACCGGGGTGAGGTGGTCGCGAGGGCGCTGGGCAAGCGCGGACCCGCGCGCAACGTCTGACGACTTTCGCACCTTCGCGATCCCCCACCTTCGCACTTGCCTTTCCCGTTATACTCACGGCATGGCATCCATCGTCTTCTACTTCCAAGTCCACCAGCCCCACCGCCTCCGCAAGTACAGCGTCTTTGACGCAGACCCCTTCTACTTTGACGACGCCAAGAACGCACAGATCGCGCGCAAGGTCGCCGACAAGTGCTACCGCCCCACGACAAAGCTCATCCTCGATCTTGTCAAGCGCCACAAAGGCAACTTCCGCGTCAGCTACGCCATCACCGGCACCGTCCTCGACCAGATGCAGCAATACACGCCCGACGTGATCGGCATCTTCCAGGAACTCGCCAAGACCGGCTGCTGCGAATTCGTCGGCGAAACCTATTACCACTCTCTCAGCGGCCTCTACAGCCGCAGCGAGTTTGACGAACAAGTCCAGATGCACACGCAGAAAATCCAGGACCTCTTTGGACAAACGCCCCGCGTCTTCCGCAACACCGAACTCATCTACAACAACGACCTCGCCTGGCACGTCTCCAACATGACCGACAAGGACGGCAACAAACGCTGGAAAGGAATGCTCTGCGAAGGCGTCGACCGAATCCTGGGCTTCCGCTCACCCAACTACGTCTACCAACCCAGCGGCAAGCCCACAGGCCGCGACAAGAAGCCTTTCGCCACCCTCTGCAAAAACTATCGCCTCTCCGACGACATCGCCTTCCGCTTCAGTAACCGGGGATGGGCCGAGTGGCCGCTGAGCGCCGAGAAGTTCGCACACTGGGTCAACCAGATCAACGGCGACGGCTACGTCTGCAACCTCTTCATGGACTACGAAACTTTCGGCGAACACCAATGGGCAGATACGGGCATCTTCGAGTTCCTAAGCGCCCTCCCCGAGAAAGTCTTCGACGTCGCCAAGAAGAAGAACGGCGAAACCGAAAACCACTTCATCACGCCAAGCATGGCCATCGACCAGTTCCCACCTGTGGGCGAATACGACGTCCACGACTACATCAGTTGGGCCGACACCGAACGCGACCTCAGCGCCTGGCGCGACAACGCGATGCAGCACAACGCGTTGGACGAATGTTACAAGTTAGAACGCCCGATCAAGACGGCGTACCAGACTGCGATGATCGCGGGCGACCAAAAACAACGCCACGACGCCTGGCACCTCCTCAACGACTGGCGCAAACTCACCACCAGCGACCACTTCTACTACATGTGCACCAAGTACTTCGCCGACGGCGACGTCCACAAGTACTTCTCGCCGTACGACTCGCCGTATGATGCGTTTATCAATTATATGAATGTTTTGGATAACTTGAGGACGAGGATTGGAAGCACCGCCGCATCTACGATGCCACACGAAGCATGACTTGGAGCAGCGCTCAAACAAATCCAACGATTCAGTACCTTGGCAATCCGATTGATCCCAACGGTCCAACATACTTTGAAAATATTCTCTGGCGGCATTTTCGAAGCTGCTATCTTGATCCTGTTGAGGATCAACTGATGGTGACGTCAGTTTCCAACTTTCGTGAGCGGCTATTTTGGTCACAAGTCGAAATACTATTTTATCATGCGGCAGGAAACACCATGGCAAAGTGTTCGCATGTCTTGCAAAATACCACATTAAAAATTGTTCCTGACGGCGACATGTTCGCTAACACCGTTCCGATCAAGGGCACGGTTCGCAAGTACTCGATAGCGATTTCCACTGAGTTTATACTGCGGCTTTACGTCTGGGCGCAGGTTTGCGGATTGGCGTCGTGTTTAGGCAGAAATGAAAACAACTCAAAAGCACTGAACGATCTGATCGAACTTGCATTCTCTACTGAGAGTCTTTGGTCCACGCGCATTGATTCTCGTGTGTTTCAAGTGGAACGAGACACTCCAACCGGAGAACTTTGTTGGCAGATTTTTCGATATGCCTTCACTTTCATCGTCACGCATGAATGCGCTCACATCACAGCTGGGCATGTCGATTTCTTGGACAACTTTATGGAGCACTTTGCTTCTCTTCTAGATGAACCCGATCGGAAGCGATCGGCCATTATTCGTACGCTCGAAAACGACGCTGACTGTGCTGGAGCGAAGATTCTGCTGGATGAGTTTTTGAAAGATCTCAAGAGATATGGAAATGACCCGGCGATGCTTTCGGACATCAGCAGACTACTCGCACTCGCACAACTGTCGGTGTTTTTGATATTTCACAAAGATTTGTTAAGCAACGATGGATTGTGGCTGAATAAGAAATACCTACACCCGCACATCCGATTCATGAACACTCTAGCGCTTTCAGAGTCCTACGCCAAACATTTTGTTCCTTCTTTCGATTGGCAGACTTATGGTAATAAGTGTCTTATGTTCGTTTATGATGTTGTAAATCGAATCGACAAAATTGCTGCGGGGTACGAACAGATAGTTGTAGATCACGGTGGAGACTTTTCAGTCTTCGGTCGAGACGTTGAAAGACGTTGGGGACGCATTCGAAGGCTTCTCAAACCTTACGCATATGTCAACTTGGCGGAACCGGGCGACTTTTGAGAAAATGGCAGGTGTCCGGACTCTCGTGCCATCAATCTGCTCGGCTTTGCGAGCAGATTGATGTTCTTGGCCGCGTGTTGTCGTTCCGCATCAATCCAACCAACGTGCCATCGAAGTCGCGGCTTTGTGCGACTTCGATGCCGACCCGCCAACCACGCCCAATCATCGAAGTCGCCGCAGAGCCGTCGACTTCGATGGCACGCCTGTGGTAGATTGGCTCTCCGAGCCAATACCTACTTTCTTCTATACCGCCCTCCGACCTCTTTGTGCATCCGCACTCGCAAGCGACTCCGAGGCCAAGTAGAAGATGTAGACGTTGGCTCGCCCCCCGCGTGCCAACCTACCTTCTCTCGTGTCCAAGCGTAGCGTTCAACGCCCGTGGCCTTTGCTCGTGCTGTTTGAGTTCGCGTTTGCGCTGCTCGTCGGTGCGCTGCTGACGTGGTTTTCCTGCTGGTTCATCGCCGCGTTCCTGCCGCCCTCCGGGGGCATCAGCACGACTCCAACACTTTTCTCTGATGGATCGGCCGCGTGGGCCGGATCGTCGCGCCGCGTCGGCGCGCAGAGTTGGCTCACGTCGCCGATCAACGAGAGCATGGCCGCGCAAGCGCGACCCGCCGTCCCGCCCGCACCGCTCTGGGCCAAGCCGCCCGATGCACAATCGTCACGATTCTCCAGCGCATACGGCTGGCCGAAACTCGCGATGATGCACAAGTCTGACTCCAAAGCCGCCGGCGCGATTCCCGACCCCACGTGGGCGATCACGCTGCGATTCAGGTTTCTTCCCGGCGG
>CAZEZV010000241.1:0-6409 GCA_964516725.1 uncultured Phycisphaeraceae bacterium | reverse complement strand
AGCTGTCAATATCGCACGGGTCAAACAGCGAGCTGTCGTTGTTGAAGTCGATGTCGTTGCAGGTCGCCGTGTCCGGGATGCACGGGCCTTCGCCATACACGCTCAGCAGCGCATCGATGTCGATCGGGTCAAACACGCTCGTGTCGTTGTTGAAGTCGATGCTGTCGCACGGGTTTGGCGACTCGGGGCGAATCGCCATACGAGTGATGGGTTCCCATTCGCCATCGCCGTCCGTGTCGGCTTCGACAATCACGTTGCCGGAAGACACCGGGTCATCCAAGAGCGACGTGAGGAAGATCGGGAACGTGCGCGTCTGGCCGCCCGGGATCGTCACGGTGCGCAGGATCGGTTCGCCCGGCGGCAAACCATTGAGGCTCACGAAGCCCGGCTCATCGCCCTGCGTGAATGGATCGTCGCTGTAGGTTTCGCGATCCCAGAAGTAACGGAGGTTGACAGTCTGCGCCGCCGTGTCGCTGTTGGCGATCGAGAAGCTCGTCGTCGTCAACACGCCCTCCGGAAGCCTGAGTTCCGCATCAATCGGCACGGGTGTGAAGCCGCAGAGCGGGCCGCCCTGCGTGACGGTGCCGTTGCACGTGAAGACGCTGCCCGTCGTGTTGTTGGAGAACTCAACCTGGAAGCAGCCCGTCTGGCCCGCCGCGTTCATGCCCGCGGGCTTGGTGACGACAAACACGACTGGGATGCACTGCCCGGGGTTCACAACACCCGTCACGCCGCTGGGGGGCGATATGCCCGTCGGCCCAGCAACGCTGCACCCAACACCCACGGGCAAGCCCTGCGTGTTGTAGGTGTACGTCGTCGGCGCGGTGCCATAGTTGCACACCCACAGCGTGACGTTGGTCGTCGTCTGCGTTGCAGTGCAATACGCGCCCGAACCGTTCCGGCACGAGTCCTTGCACTTGCCGCTGGTGTTGGCAAGGCGGATGTTGTCCAGCTGCGCCGCCGTGAGGGCAGTGCGGAAGAACTCTACTTCATCTATGTTGCCGCGGAAGAGCTGGTTGGGCGCACCCTGCGCCGAACCGACGCGGAAGGGAACTGCGGTCGACTTGTTTCCTGCAACAGCAGCAGCGCCCAGCGTCACCGACGCGCCGTTCACGTAGAACGTCACGGTGTTCGCCGTCGAGTTGTACACCATCGCGACAAAGGTCCACGCATTTGTCGGAACAGCAAGCCCGGAGTTGAAGAAGAACTGCCCGCCGCCCACCGCAAGCGTGCAGCGGAGCGTGCCGTTCTGCGTATACAGGCGATAGCCCTGGAACCCGCCCGTGGTGAGCGCTGTGTACTTGTCAACAATGGTCTGTTGCGTCGCCAGCACGCCCGGCGCGTTGATCCACGCATCGATCGTGAAGTTGCCTGCACCGGGATTGATGCCGGGGTAGTTGTTCACCTGCGTGAAGTCGTTGAACGCGTCGTAGAACCGGCTGTTGGCAACGTGCGAACCGCCCGTAAACGCCGGGCCATTGATGTGCGTGCCGGGAAACGCCGCGGCCGCAACGTTCGCCGCGACGCCGCCGTTTTCATCAAAAGGCAGCCACAACTGCAACCCACCCGGAGCAGTCGTGCAACCCCTGCGCTCTTCGCACACGTCGGGGTGTTCCATCTGTCGCTCACCAAACACCGGCTGCACATCAAGCTGCGGCGGGATTTGCGTGAAGGTGAGTTGGCGAGGTGTCTGCACCGTCGCCTGCTGCGGCTGGAGCTGACGCGGCGCGTCGCACTCCACCGGGCTCGTCAAGCCAATGTTTGTCTTCGCGTGCATCAGTTCGCGTGAAGGCGTGAACGGATACTGAATGCCATCGCCCGTCGCGCTCGCGCCGCCGTCGGGCGTGCGGATCGCCTCTTCAAGGAACTCGCGGCTGTTGGGGAACGCGACGCTCGCCATTTCGCGGGCCATGACGAACCCACCCCCCGGCATGCTCAACCGCATCAAACCGCCGTTGAGCAGCGCGTTGGGAGGCACAGGCGCCGTCGCCATTTTGCCCGCGATCAACGTGCGCATGCCGGGCGTGATGCGAATCGACTGGGCTTCCATGAAGTTTGGATACACAACTTCCGACAGTGGAAACCCGTTGTTGCCCGTGAGCACCAGTTGCAGCGAACCCACCGAGTTGCCGTTGCTACGCCACGGACCAGTCACCGCCGTGAGATCAATGCCCACCGGCGAATTCATCATCGCCAAGTCAAGCCCTTCGCCCCATCCTTCGCCAGGAATCGCCGGGTTGATGTATGTGCGCGCCCAGATCGGTCCGGCGTTGCAGCGAGTCCGCAGCACGAGCGGCTGACGCGGTGCCTGCACCTGATCTCGCCAGAAACCGCTGATCGTAAATGTGTTGTCCGGGTTCTGACGAACGTCGTTGAAACTGATCGAACCAACAGCGCCCGCAGGAGTCGTGTACACCGTGCCGCACGTCTGAATGCCCAGCGCGTCGGTGGTGATGAGAACGCCGCCCAGTTGTCCGTTCGCGGCACTTTGCAAGCGCCCGACGAGGACGAAGCCGCCCGCGGTACCTTGCAATTCGCGCACAACCGTGCCGCCCAGGTTTGTGAAGGGAGTGCCGCGATAGATGCGACACCAGATCACGTTTCCGACGTTGGGATCAAGCTTCATCAGGAAGATGCCGTGCGTCCCGTCGCCGCCCGGCGCGACTTCACCCGCGACCATGATCGAACGGTCCCGCGCGATGCGGACGGACTGCGCCGTCATGTCGCCGCCGCCCGGACGCGAGTACGTCCACGCAACGCCGATGGGATTGCCAAACTGATCCGTCTTGCGGACCAGCACACTGAGCGAGTTTGTGAGGCGGATGTTGCCCGCGATCACATACCCGGTGCCCATGCGCTCAATGGATGTCCCCCACTCTTCTTGAGGAGTGACGGACAGTGTTTCAAACGTTGTTTGTGCCACGACCGGCGCAGTCGCGGCGCACAACGCGCCGCACGCGACAATCAATGCACGGGCGACACCAAAAACTTGGCCAAAACTCTTCGATGCACACTTCATGACATGCTCCTCGCAAATGCTTGACGCTCGTGATGACAAAGGTCATCACACGCAAACCACAAATGCAAGTGCAGCAAGCTCCGTCGCCCAATACGCTGAAACGCCCCCCGCACCCCGAACTACGAACAAGCAATGACCAGAGCAATGCCGCGGGCACTCTCAGGTGAGTCATCGCTTCGTCCGCTGTGTCTCGTGGCGCATCAATGCGCAACGCCCACAACATCAAACCCAAGCCACGTCTCGACCCCAATCAGGCAATCTCCAAAGCCGACCACACTCCACGATCTCGAAGGGTACAAGCCTCCGATCCGTCAAGCAGGAGTAGGAGCGAGAGAGTCGGGCAAAAGGGTCGGGATTTTTTTGAGAATCTGGAGAACTTGGAGAGAAAAAACGTCCTTGGTCCTTTGTCCTTGGTCCTGTGGGTGTCGCTCCAGGACCAAGGACTAAGGACCAAGGACTGTCTTTACAAACACGGCCCCTCACCAAACACACTCAAAAACGCCTCAATGTCCCGCGGATCAAACAGCGAGCCGTCGTTGTTGAAGTCAATGTCACGGCACTGCGCGCCAGCAGGCAAACAAGGCCCCTCGCTGTACACACTGAGGAACGCATCAATGTCCACCGGATCAAATCGCGAGCCATCGCGATTGAAGTCGATGTCGTCGCACACGCCGGGAGGGAGGATGGTGGCGACGAAGGAGACGAGGGGAGCGTTGCTATTGGAGTTCGCGAGCCCGTATCCGACCAACGTTGATCCATCCGCACTCACGTCCGTGATCAACGCGGGTATCGCTTCGCCAGTACTGACTCCGTGCCGAGCGAGGATTGACTGCAACGTACGAGGATGGTCGTTCACCCACACAACGGCCCGCGATTCTGCACCTTGGAACATCGAATTGGCCCACGGAAGTGACCCGTGCTGCGAACCCGCGATGACTTGTCCGTTTCCCGATACTCCCAGCGCAAGAGTCCGCGTCGTTGTTGGTGATGGAAACGGCCTGATCATCGGCAAGATCGTGAGTTCGCCCCAACGAGTCCACCGGAGGGCTCTCGTAAGCGCCTGGCTCGAAGTGTCACTTGTCGCTGATCCGACAATCGTCGAGCCATCGCGCGAAACACAATTCACCTGCCGATGCGGCCCGGCACCTGTAAGAGGCAGGGGCGTGTCCAGCGATGGAGGACCTGCAGGCAACTGGAGCAATTCTCCACGGTCAAGCACAAACGCTCCCATCGGATACTGGTCGAACTCGATAAACCTCCTTGCGATTGCCACGAGCGAGCCATCGCCCGACATCAGATGCGGCGAAAAAATACTCGCCATGCTGTAGCTCGGATCTGAGGGGAGCGACAGCGCCGCAACGGGAGCACTGACTCCAGTCGCGACATTCATCACCCACACCTGAGACTGCCCAACAGGGTCAGGAAAAGGCGGATTTGGGAAGATCCACCATCCCCACCAAACCGCGCTCTCACCATTCCCACTGACGCCGCCAATGTTTCCGATCACCATTCCAGGCGTGTCTATCTGAATCAACTCCGGTTGCCCAGACAGCACGTTCCGCCAGATCGCGGGCTTCCCAAAGTTCACTGTGCCCGAGAAACCACCGTTCCCCACCATGCCGCCGATCACATTGCCATCATCAGACAGATTCATCGCTCGACCAAAGTTCTGCGGTGCAGGCGGGACAGGCAGTTGGGTTCGCACCCATACACCATTCACCCTTCGCCACACAAACGGCTGCTCGCCATTCTGATATCGCGTGTCCCCGCCTGCAATCACTTGCCCATCGCCAGAGATGCCGTGGGCAATAACGCTTTCAATCGATCCGGAAATCGCCGAATCCAATATGGCAAACGAATACTCTTGTGCAAACACGTTGCTCGATACGGCTGCCACCACGAACAACCCTTTGATCAATTCTGTGTTCATTTCACGCTCACTTTCCATGACTTGATCTGACACCAATGTCTATCAGTCACACTTGGAGCGGTTCCATTGCTTACCCGTATTCTCTGCCATTCCGGCACCCCCACCACCCCAATTCCCGCCCCTGTCAGTCCACCTCCGCTTTCCTAACTTCAATCAACTTGCCCAAGTCCCCGCCATCGCGCCAAATTGCCGCGATCTATCTCGCCTCTGAACGCCCCAACACCGCAACTTTGGCATGTTTTCACGCGGCGTCACTACGCCGCCGCCCGACTCCGCTGCAGCGAAATCACATACCCCTCCACCTAAGTCCCTCATTTCCAAGACATTGCCCAATCCGCCGCCTCGGCTCGAAGAACCGATCGCTCCTAGCCGATTCTAACAGACTGGCATCTAATGAATGCAGACGAGAAACCGACGAGATTTTGTCCATCTGGGCACGGGTCGTTGGCGTACAGAATGCATGAAGGAGAAAGCGGAAAAATGGAAAAGTAGAACAGTGGAAAATTGAAACCAGTCATTTCCCACTTTCGCAATTTCCCACTTTTCCATTTTCCTCTGGTCCGCCGTTCGCTACTCCACTGTCGTAAGGAGTCCACCATGTTTGAACGCTTCACCGATCGTGCTCGCAAAGTCATGGCCCTGGCAAACCAGGAAGCCCAGCGTCTCAACCACGAGTACATCGGAACCGAACACATTCTGCTCGGCCTCGTCAAGGAAGGCTCGGGCGTCGGTGCCAACGTGCTCCGCAACCTCGATGTTGACCTCCGCAAGGTCCGCCTCGAAGTTGAGCGCCTCGTGCGCGCTGGCCCCGAGATGGTCACCATGGGCAAACTGCCCCAGACCCCTCGCGCCAAAAAGGTCATCGAATACGCCATCGAAGAGGCCCGCAACCTCAACCACAATTATGTTGGCACAGAACACCTCCTCCTGGGCTTGCTCCGCGAGCACGATGGCGTTGCCGCGCAGGTGCTCATGAACTTGGGCTTGAAACTTGAAGAGGTGCGCGAAGAAGTGCTCAATCTCCTGGGCGCAGGCGGCGAAAATCAGGAAGGTGCCGAAGGTATCACCGGCGGTAGTGCTTCGTCGGGTGCATCCGGCTCCTCGAAGGAGCCCGGCGCCGGGGGGGGCAAAGAATCCGCCGGCGCAGCCGGTGCTGGAACTGGCTCTCGCGCCAAAGGCCGCAGCCAGACTCCCGCGCTTGATAGCTTTGGCCGCGACCTCACCGAACTCGCCAAGGAAAATCAGCTCGATCCAGTCATCGGGCGCTTTAACGAAATCGAACGCGTCGTGCAGGTCCTCTGCCGGCGCACCAAGAACAACCCGGTGCTGCTGGGCGAAGCGGGTGTTGGCAAAACCGCCATCGTCGAAGGCCTCGCCCAGCGCATCATCAGTGGCGACGTCCCCGAAATCCTGCACGACAAGCGATTGGTCGTGCTTGATCTTGCGATGATGGTTGCGGG
>CAZEZV010000240.1:0-6410 GCA_964516725.1 uncultured Phycisphaeraceae bacterium | reverse complement strand
GGTCGGAGTGGTAGGCATCCTGGGCTTCTGCGGCCTTGCGGGTTTGCTGGGCGGATGCGATGGTGAGAAGCCCCAGGATCGCTGAGCCGGAGCAAGCCATGGCCGTCCATGGGTGCAGGAAGTTCATGCCGGGAAAGAAGCCCAGCATCATGACGAGGGACACGCCCACGGACACAAGGCCCAAACCTGTCCGCAGCAGGCGGCGGTTGGGTTGGTGGGGGAAACCGAGTTGGAACGTGCCGCCCTCGATGGCGCTCGGGAGGTCGAGGCGCTGGGCGAGCCAGAGGCAGCCAGCGACGCACGCCGCGGAGGCTGTCAGGAGCGCAACGAGAAAGAGGCCATCTTGAAGGAAACTGGTCATATCCCGATATCGGTGGGTTTTCGGGCTGACTTCAATGGGTTTGCCGGGTACTTGTTGCGATGGGAATTCGAGATGCAAGGAGTTGTGGACGGTGAGAGAGGTTGATTTTCATTGCACCCAAACGCCCACCTGCTGCGAATAGGTCCAATCTCTTATCAGATCGTGGATGGACATCCGTTTGACCGTTCGGGAAATGGTTCATACGTTCACCCCCCGGACCCCCCGGCCCCCGGACCCCCCGAGCGACTTGGTTCCGACCATGTGCTCGAGTACTTGTGCGCGATCATTCGGTAGTTGACGCTGTGTGACGCAAAGACCAAAGAAGGATGCTGGCCTTGCAGACCCAATTCCGCTTCGAGAGTTTTCAGCCCGGCACGTTGACCAACTGGCGGTGGTTGCCACGGTGGAGCAACGCTGCCCGCGTGGTCGCAGCCGTGCTGGTGGTTGCTGTCGGTATTTCGAATGCGCGCGGACAGGGGGCGGACATTCCTGCGGCGGTTGTACAGGCGGCGGGCGCGATTGATGGGGCGGGGCAAGCGCACATAGAGAAGTTCATCACGCCGAACTTGGAAAAGATGCGATCGGGGAAGCCTGAAGACGTGAAGGATGGGCGCAACAAGTTGATTGACATGGTGAGCCCGGGGCGCGGACCTTCGGTGTCGTTCAGGTTGGCGTACACGAAGGCGCTTGCTGGGGAGCTTGAAAAGTTTCTGGATGCCAAGCCCGCGAAGCCTGAGGACAAAGTGCTTGTCGAGATGGGGCAGGTCAATGCGCTGGTGATTTCGGGCGAGCTTGCGGCGGGCGAGGTGCCCAAGCTGCTTGCAAAGGGACGGGCGAATGAGCTTGCCAGCGTTCGGTATCAAGCCGCGATGGCGGCGGAGCGAGTGCTTGCGATCGTGAGTAAGACACCTGCGCCGGCGCTGGGCGTGCCAGACATCACGGCTCTGCTCAAGGCGCAGGGTGATGTGCTGAAGAACGAAACGGACTTGCTGATCCTTGACAAGGCGATGGCGACGTTGGTGCTTGGCGCAACGCAGACAGCCTTCCGGGACGAGTCGCTCAAGCAGCTTGATGAAGGCCTGCTGGCGATTGCGCTGAAGTATCAAGGCAAGGTTGTTCCTGATGAATTGATTCAGGGCTTGGCGCGGACGGCGTCTGAAGTTCGCGGCGCATTGATGGCGGTTCAGGTTGCTGGCATGTTGCAGGCGACAAAGCAAGCAGCGGGTGGGATTCCGGCGACGATCGTGTGGCTGGCAAGCACGAGCATCGCGGCAAAGCAGGTGCCGTTTGCGCCTGCAGGCGAGGTTGTTCGGGAACGCTGGGGGCAGGCGGTTGGCGCGTCGGAGAGCTTTGGGAGCCTGTTGACAAAGAACGACAAGGCAATCAATCTAAGCGGAAAAATCCGTACCGGCAATGGCTCGGGCGACGCGTCGTTTGTGACATCGAGCAAAGAGTTTATCGACTCGATGAAGAGCAAGATGGGCGTGCCGGCCGATCGGTACAAGTAAGCACTGGATTCAGACTTGGCATCGTTGTGGCACAGGCATCGTCGCTTGTATGCACTCGCGTCACTGTCGGGCACGCCTGTGCTACCCAAACCAGTCTACTTGCCGCGCACCGACTTGGCTCTATCCACAAGACTCTGCTCAAACGCCTTGCGCTTTTCAACATCATCACCAATCGCTGATTCCTGACTTGGCGTCAGTGTGACGTGCCAATTTCGCACGGTTTCGATGCCGCCGGGCCACGCAGTCGCCGGGATGTCGAAGGGTGGGTATTCGTAGAGCGGAGCGCGGGTGGGCATGGGTTTGCGGAGGGGTTCGTAGCCGTCTAGGGTCCAGAGGACGTCGTAGGTGCCGTAGTAGGTGAAGTCGAACTCGCAGGGGGTGCGGCCGACCTGAGTGTCATTGACGGTGACGGCAGCGCCGGGTGGGTCGCTGGTGACGCGGATGGTGCGGCGCATACAGGCGGGGAAAAGAAAACACGCTGCGATGACGAGAAGGGAGGCGCATCGACTAGAAGCCGATGCTGCTGCTACGTGTGAGGTCATCGCCCACCTCCGACTTGGATTGGGGCGTCGAATTCGTCGCCTTTGAAGAGGCCGCCAAGATACGCACGCTTCACGGTTTCATCATTGATGAGTTGCCGTGGCGTGCCTTCGGCGAGTTTCTTGCCTTCGACGATGATGCAGGCGCGATCGACGATACGGAGCGTTTGGTGGACGTTGTGATCGGTGATGAGAATTGCGATGCCACGGTCGGCGAGGCGACGGATTTCTCCTTGGAGTTCTTCGACGGCGATCGGGTCCACGCCGCTGAAGGGTTCGTCGAGGAGAATGAGGCGGGGCTGAGTGACGAGTGCGCGAGCGATTTCGAGTTTGCGACGTTCGCCGCCCGAGCAGGTGCGGGCCTGGTGGGTGGCTTTGTGGAGGAGCGAAAATTGTTCGAGGAGCGAGTGAGCGCGGGAGTGGCGTTCGTCCTTGGTGATGGGAAGGGTTTCGAGGATTGCGAGGAGATTTTCTTCGCACGTGAGGCGGGCGAAAACGCTGGGTTCCTGAGAGAGGTAGCCCATGCCCAGGCGGGCACGTTTGTACATAGGTAGGCGAGTGACGTCTTTGTTGTCGAAGATCACTCTCGCCGCTGAGCCGTTGCTCGGCGGGTCCGGATCGATCATGCCGATCGTCATACGGAAACTTGTGGTCTTGCCGGCACCGTTGCGGCCAAGCAGGCCGACGACTTCAGCACGCTCGACGGTGAACGAGACATCGCTGACGACGGTGCGCCCCGCGTAGGTCTTTCTGAGGTTGTGGGCTTCGAGGAGCGGCACGGTGCGAGGGTACTCCCACGCTCTGCGTGGGGCGAATGCAAGTTCAAACTCAAACTTCAATCTGCAGGCTCGACATCTCGTCGGGCACGGAACTGGGCGTTGTCGGTGCCCCGCGTCCCGCCGGGCATGCTCCCCACACAGAGCGTGGGGGGACCCATACGCCTATTCTGAGCCATGCTTGACATGCTCTTCGGAGGCGGTGCGGCATGGTTTACGGTTCCTGCCCTGCTTGGGACGGGGATCTTTCTCATTCGCTTGATCATGATGTTCGCCGGGGCCGGGCATGACTCAGACATGGGCGGGCACGGTGGAGATGTACACGCGGGCGACGGCCATCATGACGATCATGGTCAGCACGGGATCATGGCCGTGGTGAGTGTGCAGGGGCTTGCGGCGTTTGCGATGGGGTTCGGCTGGGCGGGGCTTGGCGCGTTTCAGGGATTGAAGTGGGGGATCGTGCAGTCGATGGCGCTGGGCGTGGGCGGCGGTGTTGCGATGGCCGCGTTGTTTCTCGTGCTGATGAGCACGACGCGCGGTTTGCAGAGCAGCGGGAACATTGATTTTGCGAAGTCGGTGGGGATGGAGGGGGAGGTGTATGCGACGATACCGGCGAGGGGCGGCGGGCGCGGGCAGGTGCGGATTGTTGTGAGCGGACGGCAGCGGATAGTGCAAGCGACGAGCAAAGAAGCTGAGTTCGCGACGGGGACGCGGGTGAAAGTACTCGAAGCCAAGGCGGACAACAGCGTAGTGGTGGGGCCGACATGAACACAGGGGCGCGTGTACGCCGATTGCTCAAAGCAGCAGTCGGTGGCACAGGGTCGAGCAGGAACCACGTCCCCGCTTTCACATCTTTTCTGACTTTTCATCGTTTGTATCAGTGTCCTCCTTCTTGAAGTAGTTTTTCCAATCGTGTCCATCCAGTGAGGGGTGAATATGTACGCAACTCAGTCCATTTCAAAGGCACTTTCTGCGATGTCGTTTTCGATTGCGCAGTTCGGCGGCGGCAACACGCCGCCCGGCGGCTCCAATGCGCTGTGGTTTGTCGGGCTCATCTTTGCCGCACTTCTGCTGCTGTTGTTCTTTTCGATCTTGATCGTGAGGCAGTACAAGCGATGTCCGAGCAACCGCATCCTTGTCGTGTACGGCAAGGTCGGCAAGGACAAGTCGAGCAAGTGCTTGCATGGTGGTGGCACCTTTGTGTTGCCGCTTGTGCAGGACTATGCGTATCTCTCGCTTGAGCCGATTGTGATTGAAGTGCCCCTTGAAGGCGCGTTGTCACTCAACAACATCCGCGTCAACGCGCCAGCGACGTTCACGGTCGGTGTGAGCACTGATCCGGTGATCATGCAGAACGCGGCCGAGCGTCTGCTCAACCTGCCGATTCAAGTCATCCGCGAGCAGGCACAGGACATCATTCTGGGACAGCTGAGGTTGGTGATCGCGACCATGTCGATCGAAGAGATCAACAAGGACCGCGAGAAGTTCATGAACCTCATCAACAAGAATGTTGCCGAGGAAATCAACAAGGTCGGGCTTGACCTCATCAACGTCAACATTCGCGATATCACTGACGAATCAGGCTACATCCAGGCCATCGGCAAGCGAGCCGCGGCGGACGCGATCAATCGCGCGAAGGTGGAAGTCGCCGAAGCCGAGCGCGAGGGCGCGATGGGTGAAGCCGCGGCTGTCAAGGACAAGGAAGTGAGCGTCGCCGGCGCAAGAGCTGCGTCGGTTGAAGGCCAGAAGTCAGCGGAGCAGAAGCAGCGCGTCGCGCTCGCGGCGTTGGAAGCGCAGGCTGTGCAGGGTGAAGCACAATCGCAGCGCGATCGAGAAATCACCCTTGCGCAGCGAACAGCGGAAACGATGGTCGCGCAGAAGCAGGCGCAGCAGGAGCAGCGCATTCGTGTTGCAGAAGCCGAAGCACAAGCAGTGCTTGGCGAAAACAGCGCCAAGCAGCGGATGGCAGAAAGCCAGGCAAACCTCGCCGAAGTGCAAGCCGTCGCTCGCCAGCGTGCGGAAGTCGCCGCGGCCAAGGCAGCACAAGCAATTCTGACCGCGCAGCGCGAGCAGGAAATGGCCCGCCTCACCAAAGAAGAGCTCGCGCCGCAGCAGGTTGAGAAGCAACGCATCGAAGTCGCGGCGGAAGCAGAGGCCGAGAAGCGCCGGCGCGAGGCAAAGGGCGAGGCCGACGCGACGCTCATGAAGTACGAAGCCGAAGCCAAGGGCGTGCAGATGGTGATGGAGGCAAAGGCCGAGGGCTATCGCAAACTGATTCAAGCGGCGGGCAGCGATCCGGCGGTCGGTCCGACTTTGTTGCTCATTGAGCAGTTGCCGAAGTTGGTCGAGGCACAGGTGAAGGCTGTTCAAGGATTGAAGATCGACAAGATCACAGTGTGGGATCAGGGTTCTGGCGGCGGGAGTGGGGGCGGCCGTGGCGCGACCGCGGATTTCGTGTCTGGATTAGTGGGGAGTCTGCCGAGGCTGCATGAGCTTGCGGCGCAGGCGGGGATTGAATTGCCGGCGGCGCTGGGCAAGTTGAAGTCGCGTGAAGAGAAGGGGGATGGTCCGCAGGCGACACCAACGAAGGATCAGACGGGGCGAGAGCATCGGTAATGCGGCGCGACGACGCGCGACGAGGTGATGCGGATGGTGCAACATGGGATGCGGGTGATCGCCTGCTTCGGTGTTCCGTGGCATACCCGGACCTTGGCTTGAAGACTCGCTCAGGTCCGGCGTAGATCGGTGGAAGTTCTGGTCTGCGTAGGCTGTCCCTTTGGCTCGCGTGTACGTTGGTTGAAACCCGGCTGTGGGTTTCAATGTGCAAGCTTCGCTTTTTTTTGCTCCGCGGCGGTCATTGGTGTATCCAATTCTGTTCTTTGGCAACAGACGGTTGAACTGAACGTGTTTCTTTGCGTGACCGGAGAGGTTTGGCGATTGGTTCGCAGACAGGTGGCGCAGGAGTCTGTTCAATTGAGGCAGACACGCGAAAGAGGTTCAGGCACGCAGATTGTGCTGTGCATTCGCGGCATGCACGTCAGTGACTTGCAGGAGTTGGCGATGTGACCAGGATGAAGACTCATCTCCGCCCGGGGCACGAAGTCGAGCGGGCGGGCGTTGTCGAAGACGACGCCGAACTGGTTTCTCGCCTGAAATCGGGCGAGGATGCGGCGTTTGACGAGATGACGCGGCTGCACGCGGCGCGGCTGTACGCCATGGCGTACAA
>CAZEZV010000239.1:0-6463 GCA_964516725.1 uncultured Phycisphaeraceae bacterium | reverse complement strand
GTCGATTCGTCGATCGCGCAGGAAGGGCCAGTGCGTCCTTGCGAACTCAACTTTGGCAAGGTCACAGTCCACGATGCACACTTCCTGCTTTTCGACGCTCGCGCGGTGCACGACCTGGCCGTTGGGCTGAGCGACGAAGCTATGGCCCCAGAATTGCAATCCATCTTTGCTCACGGGCTTGCCGTGCGCGTCAAGGATGACCTCATGCCCCACGCGATTGGGCGCGCAGACGTAGCAGCCGTTTGCCACGGCGTGCGCACGCATCGAGAGTTCCCACGAGTCATGCTGCGCGACGCCGTACTCCTTCTTTTCCGACGGATGCCAGCCGATCGCCGTGGGATAGAACAGAATCTCAGCCCCTTGCATCGCGGTAAGGCGAGCGCCTTCCGGGAACCACTGGTCCCAGCAGATCAGCACGCCGATGGTCGCGTGTCTGGTCTTCCACGATCTGAATCCAAGATCGCCCGGCGTGAAGTAGAACTTTTCGTAGAACAGCGGGTCGTCGGGGATGTGCATCTTGCGGTAGATGCCCATGAGCGAGCCGTCCGCGTCGATGACCGCCGCGGTGTTGTGATAGAGGCCGCTCGCTCGCTTCTCAAACAATGCGGCGACGATGGCCATGTTGTACTTCTTTGCGACTTTGGCGAGCGCGTCGGTGCTTGGCCCGGGGATGCTCTCGGCGAGTGAGAAAAAACGATGATCCTCGGTCTGGCAGAAGTACTGTGAGCAGAACATTTCCTGTGTACAGAATACTTTCGCGCCGGCCTTGCCGGCCTGCTCTGCGAGTGCGACCTGCTTCTCGCGATTGACGCGAGGATCTTGCACGCACGCAAACTGCGAGAAGCCGACCGGCACGCTGGACGACGACTTGTTGACACGCTTGGCCACGCTGACTCCTTGGGAAGGGAGGATGATAGAGGCGGTTTGTTCAATGTGCTTGGTCAACCGGGGGCTGATGCATCCTGTGATATTCACGGTCCTTCGCCCGCTTCGCGGGCTTTGATACCAGCGCACACGCACCACCGGCTGGCGCAAGTGGCTCACGGCCTGCGCCTGCTTTGCAGGCTATGAAAGTGCGGTGGCAGTCTGCATCGCTCACTTTCGCGCTCCTCACCTACCCTTTTTCATGGCCTCCATCCACCCGACTTCTTTCATTGATCCGCAAGCCGAAATTGCCTCGTCCGTGCAGGTCGGCCCATACTGCATCATCCGCGGCAAGGTCAAAATCGCGGACAATGTCACGCTGCTCAACAATGTCACCATCGAAGGCCCGGTTGAAATCGGTTCCGGCACGACGATCTATCCCGGCGCGTGCATCGGTTTCCCGCCGCAGGATGTCAAGTTCAAGCCCGGCATGCCAACGCCCGGCGTGAAGATCGGGACGAACAATCTCCTGCGCGAACACGTGACCATCCACGCCGCGTCAAAGATGGATCATCCGACCACGGTCGGCAACAACTGTTTCTTGATGGTCAACAGTCACCTTGGGCACGACGTTCGCATCGGCAACAACGTCACGATGGTCAACGGAGTCATGCTCGGGGGTCACTCTGAAATCGGCGACAATGTCACTCTGGGCGGCGGCGCGGCGATCCACCAGTTCTGCCGGGTCGGACGCCTCGCGATGATTGGCGGCGTGAACGCGATGTCGCTTGATATACCGCCGTTCTGCATTGCGGGCACTCGCAACTTGCTCGTCGGGCTCAACGCTGTGGGCCTGCGGCGCAACGGCGTTTCGCGCGATGAGATAACGATCATGCGGAAGGCGTTCAGAGCCGCGTTCGGAGTTCGAGTGCCGCGACAGGAAATGCTTGATGTGCTGGAGCCGCTCGCGGCGGACAGCCCGCTCGTCCGCGAGTTCCGCGACTTCATCGGGGCTCCGACCAAGCGAGGCATCGCGCCGGCTCGCCTGAGCCAGCACGATGAGTCCGAATCGCTCGCCTAGATGAACTAGCCCCTCGTGACAGGCGCTGTGAGCCTCGGGGGTGTGCATGAAATCATGGTCATTACTTCGATCACTGAACCAATGCCCTCAGCTCAGCTCTCAGTCCTGTCCTCAAGCTCCCGCGGTAACTGTTCCGCGCTGGTGGTTGATAATGGTGAGAGCAAGTCCCTTTATCTTATCGACTGCGGTCTTTCCCCGCGCCGCACCAACGAACTCTTGCATTCGCTGAACGCCGCGAACATCCCGATTGCGGGTTTGCTCCTCACGCACCTGGATGCGGATCACTGCAACCCGGGTTGGATCGCGGCGCTCCCGGAGAATGCGACGCTTCACCTCCATCGGACACACCGCTCACGCGCCGAGCGACAAGGCTTTGGCTACATCCGCACGAACCTCTATGACGATGTGTTTCAGCTCTGCGAGGGCGTGACGGTTCATCCGGTCCTGAACGCCCACGACGATCAGGGCTCCGTCGCATTTCGACTTGAGTTTGCATCAAGCGCCGCGCCGCCACACACGCTGGGCTACGCGACTGACCTGGGCCGCCCCTCGCGCGAACTCATCAGGCACCTCCACCGTGTTGACGTTCTCGCCCTCGAGTCCAATTACTGCCCCGACTTGCAGCTCGCCAGCAACCGCCCGCAGTTTCTCAAGGATCGCATCATGAACGGCGGGGGGCACCTGTCCAATCACGAGAGCGCGGCTGCCGCGCGGGCGATTGCACCGTCGCGGCACCTTGTACTGCTGCACTTGTCGCTTGAGTGCAATACGCCAGAGGTCGCGATCAACACCCATACTCGTCATCCGCAGGCACTCCGCACGCCGATCACGGTTTCGTATTGGGATCGGGCGATTGACTGGATCGAAGTTGCTGGCGACCATCTGCAACCTTCATGTCGTGAGGTCAAACCGATCGCGCAAACGCTGTGGGGTTGAGCGGGTGGTGGCATGGGTGTCTCGCGCGTGCCGCGCCTCACGCGGAAGGCGCCGCAATCAAGATCCCCGCCCACGCCCCCGTCATCCAACACGCCAGCGCACCTGCAAGCATCGCCTTCGGTGCCAACTTCACAAAGTCCGCCCGCCGGCCCGGCGCAATCGCCGACAACCCACCGATCTGAATCGCAATCGACGCAAGATTTGCGAACCCGCAGAGTGAGTAGGTTGCAATCTGCGCGCTCCGGGATGACAACGTGCCGTGCTGGATGTGCCCCGACAAGTCCAGATACGCCTTGAATTCTGTTGCGACGATTTGCGTGCCCAGCAGCGAACCAAACTTCTGCGACTCGTCCCAAGGCACGCCAACGCTCCACGCCAGAGGCTTCAAAATCGTCCCCAGAATGCTCTGAAAACTCAGGTTCGGGCTGATGGACGAGAGCGGCCAGTTCAGCAGCGCGATGAGCGCGACGAACGCCGCGAGCATCGCTGCGACATTCAGAGCGAGCTTCAATCCATCCGTTGCACCCGCCGCCGCCGCGTCAATGACGTTGACATGTTCGCTCTTTTGTCCGAGCAAACTCCCAAGCGATTCATCCCGGGGTGTTTCCTTCTCGGGCAGCATGATCTTTGCCATGACCAGCCCCGCGGGCGCGCTCATCACGCTCGCCGTCAGGAGGTGCTTGGCAAACAGCACCTTCGATTCATGGCTGTTGCCGCCCAGCATCCCCACATATGCCGCCATCACGCTGCCCGCGATCGTTGCGAAGCCGCCCACCATGACCGCCATGATCTGCGACCTTGTCATCGTTTCGAGGTACGGCTTTACGGTGAGCGGGGCCTCCGTCTGCCCGACAAAGATATTCGCCGACGCCGACAACGCCTCCACGCCCGTGACGCCGAGAGTCTTCCGTAGCACCCACGCCACGCCCGCGACCACCACCTGCATCACCCGAATGTGATACATCACGCTCATGAACGCCGCGAAGAAAATGATGATGGGCAATACCTTCACCGCGAAGATGAACCCCCAGGCCCCGCTCGCGTCAGCCGCTTTTCCGAATAGAAACGCGGTTCCCTCATCCGCGAAGCCGATGACCTTTGTGAAGCCGCGCGCGATCCAGTCGATCACGTCAACCACGCCCGGGACACGCAAACACGCCGCGGCGATCACCACCTGCATCAAACACCCGGCGACGACCAACCGCCAAGGGATTGCCCTGCGATCCTCGGACAGCAAAACTGCGATCCCAAGCAACAGCAACACGCCGATCAACCCTTGGTATTGTGCCATGCGTCAGCGTAGACGAATGGGGACAGTGATGGGGTGGCCTTTGGCCCGCTTGAGCGTGCGGACTAGCTTGCTTCGCAGGCTCAAATCGCGATTGATCTTTTCCGCGTTTCTCCCAATCATCCGCGTCTGCGCGATGTCTCCCCTACAATTCCCCAATGAGCAAGCCCGATTCCAAAAAGTCAGGCCGGGGCCTCGAAGTCGTCGAACCCCTCGGTAAGCGCGTCCTCCTCCGCAAGGACGACGACAAGAAGCAGACCAAAGCCGGCATCCACCTTCCCGACAAAATCGAAATCCCCACCCTGACAGGCCGCATCCTCGCCGTCTCGGCTGAAATCGAAAAAGACCCCAACTATCCCATCGAACGCTACGACCGCGTTCTTTTCCATCCGAAACACGCCGTGCCGGTGGACTTTGAGGGCGACAACCGGCTCTTTGTTGTTCCGGTTGAAGACGTCGTCGCCATCTTCCGCCGCGAATCTGAGGCCTAAGCATGTAGCCCGACCGTGAGGGAGGGCTTCCTCCAGCGACACACGACCACTGCAAGTTTCCTTTTAGCACAGAGACACAGAGATCAAGAGGGAGAAGAGAACATGATGTGAGGAGGCGTTGATGAGAGCGGTTTGCACATGATCCCATCATCTCATCATCACATCGCCCACTCCTCCTCCTCCTGATCGCTATGTCGCTGTGCTGAAATGAAGTATCCCACAGGGTGTTTTCTACACCGCCTCCTTGATCGGTCCAAGCAATGACCCCTCCGCACCAGGACGAGCTCCCAAATCCCCTCGATCTCCTGCGAGCTCACATCGACGCGCTCCCCCACAGCCTCCCGCTCCCAAGTCCCCCAACCCCAACACCACGCACCATATCCATCCGCGCCCCAGGCTCAAAGAGCCTGACGAATCGCGCCCTCCTCCTCGCCGCCCTTGCCCGCGGTGAATCCACCCTCACCAACGCCCTCATCGACGCCGACGACGCGCAAGTCATGCTCGCGGCAATCCAATCCCTCGGTGCGAAAGTTCAACACAACGCGACAACTCTCATCATAACCGGCGTTGCTGGCACATGGAACATCCCGCGGGGCGGCATCACGCTCAACCTCCACAACGCCGGCACCGCCACACGCTTCCTCGCCGCGTCCGTCCTCTGCAACCCCGCGAACACCCCTTTCACCATCGACGGCGACCCGCGCATGCGCGAACGCCCCATCAACGAACTTATCGAAGCGTTGACCGCCATCGGTTGCACCGCAACATTCACACACAAACCCGGCTACCCACCCGTCACGCTCACGCCGCCATCAACACTCCCTGCGACCGGTCTCTCCCTGACGCTGCCGCGCACGCAGTCCGGGCAGTTCATCTCCGCCATCCTCCTCGTCGCCCCATTCCTACCCGTTCCTACCACGCTCCGCCTCACACTGCCAATCACCAGCGAGTCCTACGTCCGCATGACGCTGGGCCTGCTCTCACAACTCGGTGCGAACGTCCAAACCTCCGCCGATCTCAGCATCATCCGCGTCACACCCGGCACGTCTCCCGACGCCCTCCCCAACGCCTTCACCCTGGATATCGAACCCGACGCCAGCAGCGCGACCTACTTCGCTGCCGCCGCTGCGTTGCTCCCAGGCCTCACCGTCCGCCTCGAAGGCCTGAGCGACCTTTCTTTGCAAGGCGACGCAGAGTTCCCCAAAGTTCTCTCACGCATGGGCGTCGCGATTGCCAAAGACACCAACCCAAACTCCGAAGCGATCATCGTTGGCTCACCAGACACGAGCGTCGAACTCTCTCCCATCCTCGCCGACCTCTCCGACATGCCGGACGCCGCAATGACCCTCGCCGCCGTCGCTGCGTTTGCCACCGGCACGTCGATCATCCGAGGCCTGCACACCCTCCGCGTCAAAGAATCTGACCGCATCGAAGCACTCAAAGCCCAGCTTCAAAAAATTGACGTCGAAGTCAAAGACAACATTCAAGGCGATCCCGGCGTCATCACGATCACCCCTCCGGCATCCGGCGTCGACTGTTCCCCTACGTGCCCCTCAGTCACCTTCGACACCTACAACGACCACCGCATCGCCATGTCGCTAGCCTTAGTCGCCCTCCGCCGCCCCAACATCACCATCAACAACCCCGCCTGCGTCCGCAAAACCTACCCAACATATTGGCAAGAACTAGCCAACCTCTGGCCATCTTGATCCCACTCGAACCCATCCAACCGACAAATACACTTCACCGTCTCACCGTCTCACCGTCTCACCGTCTCACCGTCTCACCGTCTCACCGTCTCAC
>CAZEZV010000238.1:0-6493 GCA_964516725.1 uncultured Phycisphaeraceae bacterium | reverse complement strand
GAATACGAGCACGCAGGAGCCGCTGAAGTACTTTGAGAGCAACGGGTATTTTGGGGAGAAGAACTTGTTTGGGCATTAGCACCCTAGGTCTCGCACTAACTTCTATGTATATCCGATTTATCCGGGCTTGGTTGTTCGCGCCCGAATCTGTGACTTTGCGCGTTGCGTTGAACAATCCTGTCATTCGGCTCTTTCATGCAACGGTCGTGTTGTGAATGACGAATCTAGATGTACAATTGTAGAAGATCGACACTGTCTGAACTGTTGTGTTTGAGGAGGCATGCCATGAAGACGACTCTTGCTTTCGTCGCGTTGTGCTCAACCGCCGCATGCATCGCGCACGCTCAGCCGATTTTTGCAGAAATGCCGACCAACGGCTTTCCCAAGTCTGTGAGCAATCTCGGCACAGTTGTCGGCACCGCAACGACCAACGGATTCCGCTGGCGGCTGTCGGACGGATTCACGAGCTACGCAGGCATCTCTATCACCGGCATCAGTGACGACGATCAAGTGATGATCAGCCCGACGCACGGCAAGTGGACGGCGAGCACGAACCAATGGCAAGCACCGCGCGGCTATCAATTCAATCAAACGCCCTGCCCGAATCCTCCTTGCATCTATTACACTCAAGCTACCCAAAGCTACTGCAATTCTGACGGGTCAATCATCGCCGGAACGGCTCGCGAAGCACCACCGAATGATTGTCATAGCCGGGCGGTCCTGTGGAATTCATCGGGAGACACGCCTGCGGTCTTCGTCTCGGATGGTTATCTCAATGGCGGCATGGTTGAGTGCACTTCCTATGCCTATGTGCAGGGCTTGAGCGCCAACGGGGAGGTCGTCTGGGGTATTGATGAGAATCAGAATATCAACGCCGTGCGCGCATTTGTGTGGCACAATGGCGTCAAGCGAAGTGCGTTCGCAGGTATCAACGTCAGCAGCGGTGGTTCCAATGCGCAGGGAAGATACCTCGCGGGCTATTCAGCCACATTCAGCGGCGTGACTTTCCGCGGCATTTACGACACGATCAACCTCGCTCACATCAACTTCCCGGCAAACTACTGGCCAAATTGCATGGCGGAGACGTCGATGCTGGTTGGTGGTGAGTTTGGCGCAAACCTCGGTCAGGGACGTGCGTTCATCCGTCTCGAATCGGGGCAACTGCTCGACCTCTACGACCATCTCATCGCAAACAACGTCCAAGGACCGATCGCGGGCTGGACGCTTCGTGGCGTGTACGCGATCTCTCGCAACGGCAGATATCTCGCAGGATTTGGCCAGAACGCACAGGGTGAGAGCCGCACGTTCCGCGTTGATCTGCAAGGACTGACGTGCGACACGATCGATTTCAACAACGACGGCTCAGTGTTTGATCCGCAGGACATCGACGCGTTCCTTAGTGTGTACAGCGAGGGGCCGTGCGTCCCCGAAACGGCAACCTGCAACGACATCGACTTCAATAACGACGGCTCGATTTTTGATCCGCGGGACATTGATGCGTTCCTCAGTGTGTATGCGGAAGGGCCGTGCTTCTAATGCCCAGTTCGTTGAGCCGTCGCGCAAGCCGTCTGGACAAGTTGCTCTGATTGCTCACGCAGCGCGAACCTTCACTGCAATGTTTCTGTCAATCTTTCCTGCACGTTCCGTATGACTACTTCAACACTAATGCACCCGCACCCTGACTGCCGACGTAGGTGAATTGAAACTTCAGTGGACGTTACACGGACCTTCGCTCGCGGACTCGCTCAGTCCGACCTGATCGAGGGCTGCCGGTCCCATGCCGTTGGACTTATCCACAAGACATTCGCGGACCTACAACCGTTTTCAGCTTGCCAGACCTCCTCAGGAGGCGATTTTGACGTGAAATAGCGCGGGTTTTGCGTGCTTTTAACCACTCGCTAAGGCTCATGGTGTATTGTCTATGCATGGATAGCCACGCCTGCCGCTTTCGCCCCTCAAGCCTCATCTCAATCAGCCTCTGCGCCTCCGCATTGCTCTCGCACGCAGCGCTTGCGGTTGATGCCGCGATACACCAACTCCCCGGCGGCACGCCTATCTATCCGACGACAACCGTGTTTGGCATCTCTCCCAACGGCGAGCGAGTGCTGGGCATGAGCATCGGGCTGCACACAACCGCCGCGACCGCTTGGGATGCGCAGGGCGGTGTGCAATCCGTCATCTGCTGCCGGCTCGGCGCGGCGTACACGCACTCATCTGATGATGCGTCGATCATCGTCGGCTGGATGAAAGGGCCCGTGCCCGGGAGCGAAGTCGTGGTGCTTCGCCCGTTCCGCCTTGAAATGGCATCGCAGATCTATGACGGCTACGACGATTTTGGTGATCCAAACGAGGACGTGCTGCCGCGCGGCGTCGACGCCACTGGTCGCTTCATGGCTTTCTGGTCAGAGCCTGGCACACAGCCTCAGTCGTCCGTCATACTCGACGGCATCTTCGGGAGTGTGACGCACACCTGGGCACCGGGTGCGTTCGCGCCTGTTGCGATGAACGCCGCGGGCAACTTGGTTGCGGGAACAATCAACGCTGACCTTCCGCCCAGCGAGGGCGGCTGCTGGACGCCATCACAAACTCAAACCGCGTGCGCGATGTTTGGCGGCTGCCCAACGAGCGGCGGCTTGACTGATCTTCGCCCCGCGGGCATGTCACGCGATGGCACCTCCATCGTGGGCACGGGGCAACTCGGCCTGTCCGTGGTCCCTGTGATGATGACCAACAACTCCGCGACCGCACTCTCAACCTGCCCCGGCACGGCGCTCGACGTGTCTGCTGATGGCGGCGTTGTGATCGGCTCGTTCACGTGCTCTGGTTCGCAGAATGAGGCGTTCATCTGGACGCCGCAGGCCGGCACTCGCGCGATCACACAAGCTTTGATTGACTCAAACGTCGATGTGACTGGCTGGACGCTTACATCGGCGGTCGCGATCTCCGACAGCGGAGAAGTCATCGCGGGTGACGGCTTCTACAACGGTGAGCAACGCGGCTGGGTGGTCACACTGCCCCGCGGACTGCAATGCGACGCTATCGACTTCAACAACGACAGTTCCTTGTTCGATCCTCAGGACATCGACGCGTTCCTCAGCGTCTATTCCGAGGGCCCGTGCGTTCCGGCGAGCGCGACGTGCAATGACATCGACTTCAACAACGACGGATCGGTGTTTGACCCGTGTGATATCGATGCGTTCCTGCTGTCGTTCTCGGAAGGGCCTTGCACGCCGTGCGGCGTGTGACAAGGCAAGAGGCGCCCCGAGGGGCTATCCAACGATTGAATGACGCAACTTGCGTCTCCGCCGAGGGCTTGCGGCCTGCGGCTCTTGCTTTACATTCTCGGCGGCTCGCTGTGCGCCCCGCCCAAGATTCTCTCCTCACCCCGGAGTTGCCTCGCCACATCCGCAAACACGATCGGATTCCGCGCCGCCGTGAAGTGTGAAAACAGAGGCGGTCCATCAACCCAGCACGGGTGCATGCCCGGCGGCGATGTGTTCTTCGCGCCTACCAAGGCGTCTCGCAACTGTGTGTAGCAGACGAGCGTTTCTATGTTCGTGCCGCTCATGACTTCGGGTGCATTGAGAGCCGCGACAAACTGCGAGTTGGTTTTCATCGCCCTGCCAGCGTCGTCGGGCGCGATTCGATCAGCCAGAATCGCGCCGCGATGCGGGCTCGCGAACGTGAACAATCTTGCTATGTTGAGCGAGATGGGCGGCGTGCTGCCGTTGCGGCTTCCATGCTGACGTGCGCTGTGAGGCAGTTTCGCCCGAGCCTCCGGCGACATCGCGCACCACCTCGCCACCAACCCGCCCATCGAAATCCCCAGCACGTCAAGCTGCGGCAGTTTCCCCTGCGCATCCCCCCACTTCTCCTGCACCGCAATGAGCACGCGAGTCGCAGCATCGACGATGCTCGTCGCCGACACGTACGAGACAGGGAGGAAGTCCGCGTTGCGCTTGCTGGTATGCTCGCGCAGCGCATCGCGATGGCTGTACGCCAAGCCCGCGTAACCGTGATAGCCGTTGAGAATCAGAACGGGCCTCGACAGCGGCTTTGGGTTTGCGCGCATGTGTGCGATCACAGCCTGCACTTCACGGGGCGAAGTGCGAACCGCGGGATTCTGATACGCCGGATAGAAGGGTCGAATCGCGCCGGCCCACACATCCGTGATCCGCGCACTTAATGTTGGCCACACCCCGTTGCTCACCCTCTCCTCCTCTTCCCAGCCTTCTGCCCGGGTGTGCCCGCCGGCCCGCGCTGCGGTCGCTTCTTCGACTTGCCCGCTCCATCCACTTCGCTACGGCGAACTTTGGCAACGTCGCCGCCGCCCGATCCCTTCGCCCCCGCTGCGCGCTGCTTGAGTTTATTGATCGCATCACGCAAGTACGCCGCTTGCTCAAAGTTCATCGAGTTCGCAGCCTCAAGCATTTCCTCGTGCAGCATCCGCACCATCTCCGCGATGTCGTACGACGGTTCGTTGCTCGCCACAGCGTCTCGTGCTGTCTTCTTCGCTGCAAGATCATGCGCCAGCCCGCGCCGAATCGCCTTCTGAATCGTCTGGGGCGTGATGCCATGTTCCGTGTTGTACGCAACTTGCTTCTTGCGTCGCCGGTCCGTCTCGTCAAGAGCGCTCTGCATCGCGGGTGTCATCTTGTCCGCGTACATGATGACTTTGCCGTTCACATTTCGCGCGGCTCGCCCCATCAACTGAATGAGCGATGTGGGTGATCGCAAGAAGCCTTCTTTGTCAGCGTCGATGATCGCCACCAGCGACACTTCGGGAAGGTCCAACCCTTCGCGTAGCAGGTTGACGCCCACCAGAATATCAAAGTTGCCCATGCGCAGGTCAACCAGAATCTCAACTCGCTCCAGCGTTTCAATATCACTGTGCAGGTAGCGAACCTTGAGCCCCTTGTCCTGCAAGTACGACGCCAGGTCTTCGCACAGTCGCTTCGTAATCGCCGTAACCAGCACTCGCTCGCCGCGCTTGACGCGCTCCTCGCACTGCGCCAGCAAGTCCGGCACTTGCCCCTTGGAGGGCTTGATCTCAATCACCGGATCAAGCAGGCCGGTAGGCCGAATCACCTGCTCCGCCACCACGCCCTCGGTCTTCTGCAACTCATACGCCGCGGGCGTTGCCGACACAAACACAATCTGCGGCACCATCGCTTCAAACTCTTCGAACCTCAAGGGACGATTGTCGAGCGCGCTGGGCAACCGAAATCCATGCTCCACCAACACTGTCTTTCTGGCACGATCGCCGTTGAACATTGCCCGCACTTGCGGCACGGTGACGTGCGACTCATCAATGATCAGCAGCCAGTCGCGATAATTCGGCCGCGGCGCAGTTTCGTTTGCGATGCGATCAGTGTCCAGCGAGCGATAGCCGCGCAGCGCCGGTCGGTTGGCGCTGCGTGCCAATTCACTATTCTCTTCTGCAACGCCCTGCGCATCGCGTTCGTCTTGATTCTGCGCCAAGTGTTCACTCGAAGCCCCGGCAGAAGCGTTGTCGGTGTCAGCACGGAGTGCTGACCCATCAGGTGGCGCAAAGTCGAAGTAGTCCATCAGCGTGTACGGTCGCTCGCCGGGCATTCTGCCGTCCATGAAGCGGGAGTAGTTTTCGATGCCGGGGCATGTGCCGGTTTCTTCGAGGAGTTCAAGATCATACTTGGTTCTGCTGATGAGTCGCTGTGCTTCGAGCAGCTTGCCTTCGCTTCGCAGTTGCAGGATTCGTGCATCGAGTTCCTCGCGAATCTGCTTGACGGCGACGTGCAACTGGTCTTCGGGCATCACATAGTGGACCGCCGGGAACAGGAAGAACTGCTTTTCTTCGGCGAGAACTTCGCCGCTGGTTGGGTTGATGAGTTCGATTCGATCAACCTCGTCGCCGAAGAGCTCGATGTGAACGGCGAACTTCTCGTACGCGGGCCAGATGTCCAGGCTGTCGCCCCGAACTCGAAACAGGCCGCGTTTCCACTCCAGTTCGCTGCGGTTGTACTGCATCGCCGTGAGCGCACCGAGGAATGCGCGTCGGTTGATGCGAGACCCCTTGGTGATCGTCACCAATCGCTGCGAGTATGCGAGCGGACTGCCCAAACCAAAGATGCACGACACGCTCGCCACCACGATTGTGTCGCGGCGGGACAGGATGTTGCTGGTTGCGGCGAGGCGAAGTTGGTCGAGGTCGTCGTTGCGAGACGAGTCTTTCTCGATGTAGATATCCCGCTGCGGGATGTACGCCTCGGGCTGGTAGTAGTCGTAGTAGCTGACGAAGTAGCAGACGGCGTTGGTGGGGACGAGCTCGCGCATCTCCTCGTAGAGCTGCGCCGCCAGCGTCTTGTTGTGGCTGACGATCAGCGTCGGCTTCCCGGTGCGCGCGATGACGTTCGCCATCGTGAAGGTCTTGCCGGTGCCCGTCGCCCCCAGCAGCACCTGCTGCTTGCGCCCCTGCGCCAGCCCCTCGACCAACTGCCGGATCGCCTCCGGCTGG
>CAZEZV010000237.1:0-6499 GCA_964516725.1 uncultured Phycisphaeraceae bacterium | reverse complement strand
TCGTTGCAACCACGCGAACGTCTATGCCGATCGACAGGCTGCTACCCACTCGCTCAAAGTTGCGTTCCTGCAGGACGCGGAGGAGCTTGGCTTGGATGCTCGGAGCGACTTCGGACACTTCGTCGAGCAAGAGCGTGCCGCCGTCGGACAGTTCGAAACGACCCTTGCGGAGTTTTTCCGCGCCGGTGAACGCACCACGCTCATGTCCGAACAGTTCGCTCTCGAGCAGACTTGTCGAAAGCGCGGCACAGTTGACGGCGAGGAACGTGTTCGCACAGCGCGGGCTGGTCTCGTGAATCGCTCTCGCGACGACTTCCTTGCCCACGCCTGACTCGCCCGTCACCAGCACCGTTCCATGAGACCCGGCGACCGCGCGAATCTGCTCGCGCAACTGCTCCATCGCTCGTGAAGAGCCAACCAGCCGCTCCAGCCCTCGCTTGCTCTCGCCCGGTTCATGCGAACCGTTGTTCGCGCCCGGTGCCAGGTTCACCGCTCGTGCACGCCCAACACCCAGCGTCGGAGCGTCTGCGCCTGCCGTGACGCGAAGCACGGCGTTCTCGCGGGTGAGCCGCCGATGCTCAATCGCACGCTTCACGGCGATGATCAGTTCGTCACCTTCAAACGGCTTAGTGAGATAGTCAAACGCGCCCATCTTCATCGCCTTGACCGCTGTTTCGATCGTGCCGAACGCCGTCATCAGAATGACCGGCAGTTCATCGTCGATCTGGCGAACCTGCTCCAATAGCTCAATGCCCGTCATCCCAGGCATGCGCATGTCGGTGACGACTGCGTCGGGCCGCGATGCCGCGATCATCTGCAGGGCCGCGGGCGCATCGCCGGCGGTCACCACTCGCATCCCGGCACGCTCGAGCGTCGCCCCCACGCTGTCCCGCATCATTTCCTTGTCATCCACGATCAGCACGGTCTTCATAAGAGTTCTCCACATCCTTGGAATAAACGCTTTCGCGTTTGTTGCGTCCTGCAATTCTGAAACCACTCTCGCATGCACTCCAACAAGCATTCGCGAAACGCGAACGCTTGACAATTCACACACTCGCCTGCTTCTGCGGTGCGCGAGGTTGAACGCTTGGCACTCTGCGGTTTGCCTTCTCACTTGCGCTCACATCCTGCCGCGCCTTCGCGGGCAGAACGATCTCAACACACGCTCCGCGCTGTTCGATCTCGCTCGCCGTCGGCGAAACAAGGTCGCGGTTGTTCCGGACGCGGATATAGCCGCCGTGCGCATCGATGATGCGATGCACGATTGCAAGTCCGAGCCCGGTGCCCTGCGCTCGGGTCGTGAAAAATGGGTTGAACATCCTCTCGATCGTGTCTTGCGAGACGCCGGGCCCGGAGTCCTTCACGGCCAACACCACGACTGCTTCACGAGACCCCCGAACCCGCGAAGGACCAGTTCCGTCATACGTCTCATGGGTCTCATGGGTCCCGTAGGTCCTGTGGGACCTATCGAACGCCTGTGCCTCCGCAACCCCCAGCGTGAGCCGATGGCGCGCGTGCGCGTTGGGCGATGCAACGTCCCCGACCATCGCCTGCACCGCGTTCTGAATCACGTTCACCAGCGCCTGATGCAGCAGCGCGCTGTCCGCCATGAGCGCGATGTCGCGCGACTCGTCCCAATCGCAGCGAACATCGATCGCACTGCCGATCTCGCCCGCATTCGCAAGGACGCTCGCATCGCAAACCGACTCCCACGCCCTCGTCATCGCCTCGCACGCGTCCACCGGGTCGTGCCGAACTTTGAACTCCTTGGCGAACGCCAGCACATCATGCACAATCCCCTCGACCACTCGGGCCGCCCCGGTGATCTTGCCCGCAAGCAAAGCCTGCGGCGGCTGCTGGGCCAGGTCCTGCTCCAGCATCCGCGCGTAGAGGCGAATCGACCCCAGCGGGTTGCGCACTTCATGAGCGATGCCCGCGGCCATTTCTCCGAGCGCCGCCAACCGCTGCGACCGCGCCACGGCTTCATTCGCGTGCTTGAGTTCTTCCGAAAGCCTTGCAACCTCTGCCGTGAGGTGCTCGTGCGAGGCCTGCAACTTGACGGTGACGTCGTTGAACGTTGCGAGCAGTTCGGCCATGTCGCCGGGCGTCAGGCTCGGCTCGCGCACGACAACGGGCGAAGCGGGCTTCGCGAGTGCGACCGGAGGTTGGGTTGCTGCATGATTCATACAACTTGAAGTTTGATCAACACAAAGACACAGTCGCACAGAGAAAGCAAGAGAGTGAGCATCGTCTCACGCGATGGGCGGCCACTTGCATGTTTCGCGGCTGTTTTCCTTCACCAACTCCTCATACCGAGTCCTTCACTCGTCCTTTCTCGATGCCTCTGCGGTGAATGTCATTCACACGACAGTCTGATTCCTCGCACGCCAAAGCCCTCACCCCTCCTGATCCTGAAACACTGGCCCTTTTGTCCCGCCCCCTCCGCCCGCCGCCGACTGCCCATACGCGGCGACCGCTCGCTTACCGCCCGCGAGTTCTGACAACTCTTCGGACAGCTTCTTTCGTCGCGTCTGAAGCAACTCCTGGTCCTTTGCGTCCCGGTGCATTACGCCCTTCGCACGCGCCGCAACTTGCTCGAGTTTGAATCGCAGGCCTTCACGCACCGCCCGATCAAGGGCCGTCGCGCCATCGCCCAGCACCTGTGCCCGCGAGTCGTGGGTCTTTGCGTCGATATCGACGAGTTCATCAACGATCGTCTGTCGCTCTTGCATGAGGTGCAAAAGTGGCTCGGGATCTTCAAGAGCTATCAAACTGCGCTGATTGTGGCTGAGCGTTTCGAGCGACGACAGCAATGTCAGTTGGCGATCAAGTTGCAGCGTGTACGAATCATGCCACGCCGAGCCCTTCGCGGGCTGTTGGCCTGCGGGCTTGCTTGGCGGCGTGCTCGGGACGGGTTGTGCGTTGTGCTTGCTCATGGTCACACTGACCTTCACCGACACTCGTCCGTGGCGTCACGAACCTTTCGACACGGGTATTCGACTACCACAGAGACACAGGCAGCAGTGGGTTTGGGGTCTCTGGCTGTCATCAATTCGCTTCGTTTCACATCTCTATTTCTCTTCTCATTTTTTCTCTGTGCTTCTGTGCCTCTGTGGTGAACGAACATCCACTTGCAACACTTCCTTCACAATATATCTAGTGTTCTTCCTCAGCCGCCGCATTCTCACCCGCCTGTTCCTCTCCCTCATGCGCCAATCGCGGCTTCTCGATCAACTTCGTCTGGGCCGCCAGCCACCGCTCCCACTCGCGCTTTCCCATTGGCAGCGTCGGGTCATCCCACACGGTTTCAGGCAGTGATTCGTAGAACTTTCGCGCTTTTTCGTTCGCGACTCTCGCCCCCGTCACGTCGCCCTTCTCCACGAGCGCACTCACCATCTGTGTCAGCGCGACAAGCGATGCGGGATCGCGCGGGTAGCGTTCCTTTGCTGCGTCGTACTGGCGAATCGCTTCCTCAAAGTCTCGCATCTCGAACGCGCAGTCGCCCCGGAAGAAGAAACTGTTCCGCAGCGCGACATCTTCCAATGGCCCGCGGCGCTCGCGCGATTCGAGCGCGTCCACAACTTTGCTGTACGCATCAAACGCTTTGCTCAGGCGCGTCTGCCGCGTCTTTTTCAACGCACGCTGGTCGCTGTCGGGCAGCGCACCCTCAAGCGCTTTGTCGATCGCCCGCGATGACAGCCGATAGGAGTCTGCGAGTTTGAACCGCGTCAGCGGGGCTGCCTTCGCTTCACGCACTGCTTCCGTGTCTCTGGCCTTGACCGCCGCGTCCACGCGCGTCAGGTACTCCTCAAATCGCTCGATCGCGGCCTCGTGCTTGCCCGCCTTGGCGTACAACTCGCCGAGTTCTTTGAGTGCCGCGCGATAGCCTGGCGTTGCGACACCGCCCACGCGCCCACTGAGAGCGGTCTGCAATAGTTCTTCCGCTTCCGCATCGTTCCCCGCGTCCTCGTCCGCGAGCAACGTCTGCGACAGCGGCACGTAGCTCGCATCCGCGTACGGCCCGCTGCGCCCGGCGTTGTCGCGGCGCGAGAGCAGGTCGCGGTACTGTGCCTCGGCGGGCTTCAAGTCGCCCCGAGCGCGGTACGCCTCGGCCAGACGGAACTTGGCTTCCATCGAACGCGCATCGCTTGGGAAGTCGCTGGAAAACTGCAGGAAGCCGCGGATCGCCTCTTCGAGATCGCCCGCCATGTCGTAGCAATCCGCACTCTGCCACAGTGCATCGGCGTACTCGTTCGCGTCGTCCTTCACGATGCGTTCGGCGTACTCGCGGAAGCTTTCGCCCGCGCCCAGCAGCAGCGCTCTCGCCTCGCGCTGCGTTGCAGGATCAGCCTCAGCGAGCGCACGCAAGCCGCCGTCGGCATCCGCGAGTGCGTCTTCTGCGATGCGTCGCTGGCTCTGGGCTTTCGCAAGAATGCTCTCGGGGGGCGGTGGCTCGCTCTTCTCGTCGGCGCTCTGATACAACGACGACACCATGCTCGCCAGCGTCAGCGCACTCTGCCAATCCTCAACCTCAGCCCGTTCGCGACACCTCGCCATTATGCTGTCCGACAGCGCCTTGCGATTGAGCAGCTTTTCACTCTTGGCACGCTTGCGCACGGACGCGTTGCCGGGGGGCATCTTCTCGTCGGTTCCGCTGTCAGACTCGCCGTGCGCGTCGCTCTCGTGGCCTGCGTCTGCGGCTTTTGCGTCATGTGCCTCCGCCTGGTCTTTCGTGCCGCTGTGTTCACCTTCGTTGGCCACAGGCGTCACCTGCGCATCAGCCGCGTGGGTCGCATTGGTCTCATGGGACCCGTCATGCGTCCCCTTACCCGCTCCTCCCTCCATCCCCTGAAACTCATCCACAAGATACTGATACTGCGAAATCGCCAGCGTGGGCGGCGTCGTGGGGCTTTCCAGTTGCGAGAGCCTGAACTCAACCTCGGCCATACCCAGCATCGCCGGGTAGCGATGAGGCGAATACTCGAATTGATCCAGCACCTGCGCGAAGTGCTCTCGCGCCTGCTCGGGCTGCTCCATCTGCTGCGCGACTTGCCCCGCAAGCGTCAGCAACTCAGCATTCAAGTCGTGGTAATCCGGCAGGACTTCCATCGCCGTCTCGAGTTGCTTCGCCGCGCCTTCAAGATCGCCCTGCGCGATGTACGCCCTCGCCAGCAGCATCAGCGTTTCGCCCTGCAGCGTGGGATCAGACTCCTGCATCACACGGGGCAGCGTGCGGAGCAACTTGGTCGCTGCTTCCTCGGGATATCCCTGCGCCATTGCGAGTCGCGCTTGCCGCGACACGGCCCACAGGCGCGACTGGGCGTCAAGATTCGGATTCGACGTCAGTTCTGCCAGCAGCATCACCGCGACTTGCTCGGCGTCGTCCTTGGGCGAGCCGCCAGCTGCCGCCGCACCATGTGTCCCATGCGACCCACCCGCCCCCGCCTTCCCCAAGAACTCTTCCGACAACGCCGTCTCGATGATCTCTTTCTGAAGCCGTTCTTTCTCTCCCGGCGAACTCGCTAACTGATCCAGCCTCGCCGCTGCCTCCGCAAGTTTGCCCAGCGCGAGCAGCGTCTGCGTGATATACACCTGATCCTGCTCTTCGAGCTTCGACCCCGACCCCCCCGATGCCCCCGACCCACCATGCCCATCACCGGAAGCCGCATGCGCATCGCCATGCCCAGCGTCTGCCTTATGTTCATCATGGGTCGCGTCGGCGTTGTGTGTCGCACTAGCCGCATCCTTCGCATGTGACCCATCCGCCCCATGCGAACTGTCCCCTGCTCCCGCCTCGCCGTGCCCACTCCCCGAGCCGCCCCCACTGCTCACAACAATCTTTTCCGCCCGCGCATACTCATCCAGAATCGCCTGGTGATTCTCAACGCGGTCCACGCCCGCTTCTTTCTGCCCGAGATAAATCCCGCGAGCCCGCATCAAGTGAAAGCCGCGCCGCTGCTCGTTGGTCAAGCCGCCTTTGTTCAGGATTGGCAGCACCTTTTCCGACAGCGTCGCCACAGCCTCGGCGTACTTCTTCTCCTGCATCTGCGCCTGGGCTTTCTTAAAGTCCACAAGCACATCCGCCTTGGGCCGAGTCGCGAGCGCATACACCCCGCCCCCCACAAGCAACGCCGCCGCCCCGATCATCGCCGGCACTTGCCAAACATCTTTCCAGCCCGCGCCTCCCGCGGGCGAATTGGCGGTTGAGCTTGCTGGGTCTGCTCGGAGGGCATCCTTTGCGCTGGGCAACGCAGCGCCCGACTTTGCGCCTGATGCGTTTGCATTCCCGTGTTGCTGCGCAGCATCTGACAAGCAATATCCTCACGTTGCGGCCACAAGCGCAACTTCCAACACTGTCCGAATTCGTTATCGGGTTGCTCCCCTCAATTTCCTTCACAGAACGCGCGTAAATCGCGCACCCCGAGCGGAAGACACAATCGGGCGCGGGCGGGGTGCTTGTGTTCTCGCGGGTAATCTGTTGAAAGGCGCGGATGTATTC
>CAZEZV010000236.1:0-6511 GCA_964516725.1 uncultured Phycisphaeraceae bacterium | reverse complement strand
CGGTCATAACGAGAAAATCGGCTATTTGGGGGCGCAGGCGGAAGGGACACGTCCATCGGTGGTTGGAATCCTCGGACAACCAACTCGCGGGAAAACGTCGCTGACGCGCCGACGCAAAATTGGCGAAATTCGGTAGATTGTCGCGTCGAGCGATGGTTACGATGGCTAACACATGCTCGACTGTTTCAGGGGCGGTGGAATCAACACAGTCAACTCGTTGACCATCGAATGTGTCGGCGGACTCAACTCATCGAGCCAGCAATCGCTGGCTCGTGTTTCATTTTCCGCACCGTACGAGTGCAACGTGTGAAACCACACCGACACATCTTCAATCCCCGAAGCGCAATGAACTTTATATTGACGCGCGCGAACAACGTGGCAGTTCTCACACTTATGATGCCCAATGACGGACGCATTCATCACCCTGACGCTCGGCGCGGGAGTCGCCAACCTGCCTCTGCTCACGACGATTGCGGCGGGATTCGCTGCGGCTTGGGTGCTCGGGTTGCTGTCGCAAAGACTCAAACTGTCGCCGATTGTCGGATACTTGCTTGCGGGTGTTGTCATCGGGCCGCACACGCCGGGCTTTGCGGGCGACGTCTCGCTCGCGCAGCAACTCGCGGAAATCGGCGTCATTCTGCTGATGTTTGGCGTGGGTTTGCACTTTCATCTCAACGACTTGCTCGCGGTCAAGAATGTCGCGATTCCCGGCGCACTCGGTCAAAGTCTGCTCGCAACTGTCGCCGCTGTTGCGATTTTCATGGCGATGGGCTGGACCATGAAGAGCGGCGTTGTGCTGGGCATGGCGATGGCCGTGGCGAGCACCGTCGTGCTGCTTCGCGTGTTGATGGATCGGTCGATGCTCAACACCAGTCACGGCCACGTTGCGGTGGGCTGGCTGATCGTCGAAGATATCTTGACCGTTCTCCTCCTCGTGCTGCTTCCGCTCTTCGCAGTTGATCCAACCGGTGCCACCACACCTGGCGGCAGCGGTCTCACCACAATCGCAGTTGCGTTGGGCAAGCTTGTCTTGATGGTGGTCGTCGTCTACGTCATCGGCTCCAAAGTCGTGCCGTGGCTGCTCACCATGGTCGCGAAGCTTCGCTCCGCTGAACTTTTCACTCTGACGGTGCTTGTCTTCTCAATCGCCATCGCGGTGGGGGCGGCGGCTGTCTTTGGAGCATCAGTTGCGCTGGGTGCGTTCCTCGCCGGGATGGTCGTTGCTCAATCAAAGGTCAGCCATCAGGCCGCGGCGGACGCGCTCCCGATGCGTCACGCGTTCGCCGTGCTGTTCTTTGTTTCAGTGGGCATGCTGCTCGACCCCGCCTTCATCATCCGCGAGCCGTTGCTGGTCGCCGCAGCACTCTGTGTCGTACTCATCGTGAAGCCCCTCGCCGCGATGCTCATCGTCGCGATCTGTGGCTATCCCGTTCGAACCGCCCTCACTGTCGCGCTTGGCCTCGCCCAGATCGGCGAATTCTCGTTCATCGTGGGCCAAGCCGCACTGCAGCACAACTTGATGCCCGAAGCCGGCATGCAGGTGCTTGTTGCGAGTGCGATCGTCTCGATCACACTCAACCCGATGTTGTTCCGCTCGATCGACGGGATTGAACACACGTTTCGCAAGATGCCGTGGCTCTGGAACATCTTGAACGCACGCCATGCGAAGCGCACTGCAGGTCTCAACGCCAAAGGCCAGTCCCTCGCCGCATCGAGCGACCGCCCGCTCGCGATCATCGCCGGGTATGGCCCGGTGGGTCGCGTCGTTGATGCGATGCTGCGTGACGCGAAACTCGACACGGTGATCATCGACATGAACGTCGCGACCGTGGAAAGCCTCGCAAAGACCGGACGAGCGGCGCTGTACGGCGATGCGACACAACCCGCGATTCTCGAAGAAGCGGGCATCGACAAGGCGTCCTACCTCATCGTCACGCTGCCAAGCGTGGAAGGTCTTACGACGCTGGTCCTGCACGCCCGCGAACTCAACCCGAACATCGAAGTGATTGTCCGAACGCGATATCTTGCTGATGGCGATGGCTTGCGGGCCGCGGGTGCGACGCATGTGGTGTTTGATGAAGGCGAAACGGGCGTTGCGCTTGCACGATATGCGCTCGAGCGCCGAAGGATCGAGCCCGCGATGATGAACCGCGTGCTTGCTGCGATTCGCACAACCTGGAAGATGACGCTGCCCGCTCCCGTGTCAGCGAAGTCAGCGGTCGCGCCTGCGGCTGATGCCGCTGTTCCTGCTCCACCCGGCGAAGCAACAACGAAGCCCATCAACTCCTAGCCTTTGTCATGCCTCTTTCCTTCCCAACCCTTCATCGGATCAACCCTGGTTCCAAAGTCTCGCTCGCGGCGATCGATCCAGGTGCAGCGCCGGCGTTCAGCGGGCAAAGTAAGAACTTCAAGGACAAGATCAAGGAGAAGGCAGGCGCTGAGACCGCTGCGCACGTCGCTGAAATCGCAAAGCTGCAGGAAGTGCTGTACGCCGAGAACAAAACAGGCCTGCTCGTCATCCTGCAAGGCATGGACACGAGCGGCAAGGACGGCGTCGTCCGAAATGTGTTCAGCGGGGTCAACCCGCAGGGCTGCCACGTCATGAGTTTCAAGAAGCCATCGGAGGCGGAGGCGGACCGCGACTTTCTATGGCGCATCCACGCCGCAGTGCCCGCTCGTGGCGAAATCCACGTCTTCAATCGCGCACATTACGAGGACGTTCTGATCGTCCGCGTCCACAACTTCGTGCCAGAAGCCACATGGCGAAAGCGGTACGAGATGATCAATCAATTCGAGCAGTACCTGACGGAGAATCATGTCGTCTTGCTCAAGTTCATGCTGCACATCAGCAAGGACGAGCAAAGAGAACGCCTGCAAGCGAGGCTTGATGATCCAACGAAGCAGTGGAAGTTCAACCCGGGCGACGTTGAGGAACGCAAGTACTGGAACGACTATCAGAAGGCGTACGAGGCCGTGCTGGAGAAGTGCTCAATGCCGCATGCGCCGTGGTATGTGATTCCGGCGAACAAGAAGTGGTATCGGAACTGGGCGGTGTCGAAGATAGTGCTGGAAACACTGCGCGAGATCAAGCCCAAGGCGCCAAAGCCGACGTTTGATCCAAAGAAGTATGTGATCGTGTGAGAGTGAGCATCTCGAAACGAGCTCTCCGCGTCAGCGGAGGGCTCGTAGAATCTTTCTTGATCCTCCTCATCGACAACTACGACTCCTTCACTTGGAACCTCGTCCAGCGCCTCGGCGAAATCGACCGCTCACTGCGCGTTGACGATGATCTCCTCGTCGTCCGCAACGACAAGATCACGCCCGACCAAGCCGAGCAACTCAATAGTGGCAACGGCCCCGATCGCATCATCATTTCGCCCGGTCCATGCACGCCGAAGGAGGCTGGGTGCTCTGCGGCGATGATCGAGCGATTCGCTGGGCGCGTGCCGATTCTGGGCGTGTGCCTGGGTCATCAGACCATCGCCGATATGCACGGCATGACCGTGACGCGCCATGCGATTCCTGTGCATGGCAAGACAAGTCCGATTCGACACAACAACTCGGGTGTGTTCTCAGGGCTGAGTGATCCGTTCGAAGCGACCCGCTATCACTCTCTCGTGATCGTCGAGGACACGATTCCCAAACCCAAGCACAACGGGCACGTCGAAGACACATGGGAAGTCTCGGCGTGGACCGATGAAGTTGTGGGGGGCGAGCAAGCACGTTTGGAACCAAAGGTCCGTCGCGTTGTCATGGGGTTGCGGCGCGTGTGGGCGGACAAGTCCAAGAAACCGCTTGAAGGCGTGCAATTTCACCCGGAGAGTTTCTTGACGCTGGAAGGGCCGAAACTGCTTCAGAACTTTTTGGAGATGTGAGCGGTAGTATGGTTTTCCCAGCCGGTGCTTCGTGCAACCTCCTCGCTCGAATCTCATACCCTTTGCTGTCCAATGGACTCTCCTGAAACAACTCGCACCGCGCCTGCTTCCACTGCGGAATCGCTGGGCCTTGTTCCGCCGAAGCAGGGTCCGGATCCTTATGCCCATCGGCGTGGCGAGCCTCGTACGTTCGCTGCGTTGTGGGTGTTGTACTTGTTCTGCGCGATTGCGATCATGCTTGCGGGGTTGGGGTGGACCGGGCTTGCGGCGTCAGACGTGTATCGACCTGCGGCGCGCTTGCTGATGCTGCTTGTTGCGTCGAGCGCATGGATAGTTTGGCCCATGGTGAGACTTAGCCAGGCAGTGCCGTTGCACCCCGAGCGAGCGTTCCTCGCGGACTGCATGCTTGTGCTTGCGCCTGCGCTGGGGACAATCGTGCCGCAGGCGTTGCCTTGGATGGCCGCGTGGCCTGCCGTTGATTGTCTGGGGCTCGCGACATTTCTCGCGGGGTGGACGTTTCTCGCCGGTGCTGTTGTTGCTCTGACCCTGCAGCGAGAGAGTGCATATCAGCGTGCTTTGCCTAACCAATCGGGCAGTTCGCACGACGCTTTGGGGGCAGCGCATGCGCGGTTCGCCACTGAAGTCACACGCCAGTCAAGCCGCGCCGGTGTCATGCTCGCTATGTGCGTGATCGCTATGGTGCCCGGCGTACTGCTGTTTGCACAGCGCGACGCATCGGCAGCGTCCTCAATCACCGACGCGCTCATGCTCGCGTCGCCCGCCACAGGAATGTGGTCGCTCACAGAGCCCAAACCGTGGATCGGGCAGACGATCCACATCGAGCCGGTTGAGTGGCTGGGCATTTCGCTGCTCGTACTCGTGGCGGCTGTCGCGTGGGCCATCGTCTACGCCAGAAAAGCCCGCGTCTTCGCTCAGCCTCTCGAAAGTTCGGGGGGCAAGACAGTGGTCAATCCCGGGGATAAACTCCACTAAATCGCGAAGCAGTCACCATGGCCCCCGGGCGTCGTCGATTCGACAACCCGCCCGGTTGGTGGACTTTTTTCGATTTTGTTTGGAAGTTGCCTGGCGAATCACAGTTCGCCGCGGAGCAATTGTCGACAAAGAGCCCTCCCTCATGGTCGGGCTATATGCACATCCGACGCCCGACTTTTCGGCGTCGCACTTCAGGAAGATTGCCATGCAGATGGTCACTAAGCAGGACAAGGACAAGTTGGAAGCACGCCTGCGCGATCTCATCGCCCAGCGGCCGCTCATCACCAAACGCATCGAAGAAGCCCGCGCGCACGGCGACCTCCGCGAAAACGGCGACTACCACGCCGCGCGTGATGACCAGGGGCGCAACGAAATGGCGATTCGCGAGCTTGAAGAGAAACTCAAGAGCGTGATGGTCATCGACGAACGCATGAAGGACGCGATGGCCGGCACGGTCGTTGTGGGTTCGACAGTCAAACTGCGCGACGAGGGCAACGGTGACGTGGATGTGTACAAACTCGTCGGCGAAGCATCGGGTCAGGACACGGGCGACATTATCGAAGTGACGGACCGCAGCCCGATGGGCGAGGCGCTCTTCAAGCGCAAGCTTGGTGAAGAGATTCGCGTGAATGCGCCGCGGGGCGTGAAGCGATTTACGATCGTGGCGATTGAGTAGTTCGCTCGGCATGCAATCCATGCAACTGAACTATCACCTCTACGAACTCGCCGTCACAAACCCGCTCGCCATGGCGGGTTTTGTGGCCGCTGTGCATGCCAAGAAGCCCCAAACGATCCGCGAAGACTTTTGCGGCACCGCCGCCCTCGCGCGAGGTTGGCTGTGTCTCGCCAACGAACTGAACCTCCCCGGCTCAAATCAAGTCGGGCGCAACGCCGCAGCCATCGGCGTTGACGTCGACCGAGCCGTCCTTAAGCAGATTCCAAAGGTTGATGGCTTCCGAGCAATTGCAAACGACGTGATGAAGTGCCGTGAGAAGGCCGACATCATCGCCGCGACCAACTTTCCCGTCTGCTACTTCCACGAACGCCCCGCCCTGATTCGCTACCTGAAACACGCCCGTTCATGCCTCAACCGCCAAGGCGTCTTCGCGTGCGACCTTTTCGGGGGTAAAGACGCTTTCACGCCCGGCACAACGCGCATCAAGATTCCAACGCTTCCAAAAAGAGGCAGCGAAAGAACGCTCACCATCCGAACGCTCGACCAAAGGCCATCCCGCAACTGGTTCTGGTACGAATGGCACCAGCGAGAGTGCCATTCGCTCACGGGTCGCGTCCTGTGCGACATCAACTTTGAACTCCCGCCGAACACCGTGTTCAACGCTGGCAAGAAATCGCGTCGAATTGAACGAGCCTTCACATACGACTGGCGCCTTTGGTCCATTCCCGAAATGCGCGACGCAATGTACGAAGCTGGCTTCCGTAATGTCGAAGTCTACAACTCACTCGCGGCGGGCGTTGACACTGACAACACGCTGTACGTACTCCCGATGCAAGACGACGACGAACTCACCGATCCGTACGTCGTTTATGTTGTCGCACACTGACTTGGTGCGTTGAAGCTGTTCCGGGGGGTACCTCGCGCCTGCTTCGAAATCAAAGCTGCTTATGGCGGAATGGGTCCGATG
>CAZEZV010000235.1:0-6536 GCA_964516725.1 uncultured Phycisphaeraceae bacterium | reverse complement strand
GAAAGTGTGGCAAAAGCACTACAAAGAGCCTCTCTCGCTCCAAGATGCCGTTACAATTCTCCTCAACGCGGAGCAGTTGTTCGGCGTCTTGGCTCGGGAGTGAGCACCATGAAACGATTTGTCGGCTTGGCACGAGTGAGCAGTCGAGAGCAAGAGCGAGAAGGCTTCTCGCTCGCCGTCCAAGAGGACGCTCTCAAGCGGTACGCTGTCACCGCTGGCGGCGAGATTGTCCGCTTCTTCCGTATAGCGGAAACCGCGAGCAAGAGCGATGAGCGGAAGACCTACAAGGAACTCATCGCGTACGCGAAACATCACGCGGAGGAACTCGACGCCTTGCTGTTCTACAAGGTCGATCGAGCAGCCCGCAATCTCTTCGACTACGTTGAACTCGAACGCTTGGAGAGCGAGTACGGGCTCGCGTTCGTGTCGGTGTCTCAGCCGACAGAGAACAATCCCGCCGGCCGCATGATGCGGAGGACGCTCGCCAACATGGCGAGTTTTTACACCGAGCAGCAGTCCGTCGATGTTCGCGAGGGCCTCGCCCGTCGCGTTCAGGAAGGCTGGTTTGTCGGAAAAGCGCCCTACGGGTATCGGAACGTGCGTAAGGACGGTCGGTGTGTCTCTGAGATTGACACGGCGGCGGCGGAAACGGTTCGCCGGATCTTTCAGCTCTACGCCTACGAACCGCTCACCCTCGATGCACTCCGGGATCGCCTGCACGCAGACGGAACCATCTACCGCCCCGACTCGCTCCGATTCACACGAAGCAAACTGCACTCGATGCTTGCGGACCGGTCGTACATCGGCGAGATTCCGTTCAAGGGGCAGTGGTACCCCGGCAACCAGAAACCTCTGGTCGATCGTGCGACGTGGGACCGCGTACAGGCGCTCCTCGGCGACAAGGTCTACCACGCCCACCAAATGACCTATGCGGGCGACGTGATCTCCTGCGCCCACTGCGGGCGGGCGATTACCGGCGAGCGGAAAACGAAGCGGACGAAGTCCGGCGAGCAGCACTACGTCTACTACCGATGCAGCGGGTACACCGCTCCGGGTCATCCTCGCGTCCGAGTCACGGAGGCGGAGCTCGACCGGCAGGTGTTGAAGCTCTTCGGGCGGATGCGGATCGAAGACCCCGAGATTCGGGACTGGTTTCGGGCCGTGCTAGCGTCACAGACGCGGGACGCCCAATCAGACGCCCGGGCCCAGCGGGAGGAACTCCTGCGGCAGTCCTCGCTCTTGGTGGCCCAGCAGGACCGGCTCCTGAACCTGCGGCTCGGCGATGACGTGGATCAGGACACCTTCGCCCGGAAGCACACGGAGCTTCGGGACCGGCTGGCGTCCGTCAAGCTGCAACTGGACGTTCTGGACCGTTCCCACGACGAAACGGCCGAACTCGCGGCCAAGGTGTTTGAACTCTCGCAAACACTGCAAATCACGTGGGTTTCTGCCGATTACGCCACGAAGCGGCGAATCCTCGAAATCGTCTGTTTGAACTGCCGGCTGGATGGCGCAAGTGCCGTGTTTACAACGAGAAAGCCCTTCGATGTGCTCATCGAAGGGCTTTACTCTGAAACAAGTCGGGGTGGGCGGATTTGAACCGCCGACCTTCTGACCCCCAGTCAGACGCGCTAAACCAAGCTGCGCTACACCCCGCGGTGTGAGGTGATTCTAGGCGGCTTGTCGGGCCATGATCTCATCACGGCGCGGGTTTGCGGTTGAACTTTGGTCGCTCGGTGTACACGTTGTCGGCGTTGAAGTCGCGCATCTCGGTGCCTGCCGTGCGGTAGCCCACCTCGTTGTCTTCGCCTGCGGAGTAGAAGTATGGGCGATGGGTGGAGCAGCGCCCGCCGTCGCTGTCGGTGTTGGCTTTCAGGCTTGAGCTCGGGGCAAGTGCGTCTGCACGATCGACGCGGCTGCGGCGAATCTGCGAGTACTTGTACGTCCAATCGGGCGCGAGGTCGACTTGCTGGTAGGGCGAGCGAACAAGCGGTGTGGTTGCATCAAACAAGTCATACACGCCGTTCGTTGTTTCGTCACCATTGTCGACGATGACGCCGTCAAACTGAGGAAGCACAAGACGAATGGGTTTGCCCCAAGCATCAACAATCGTGTCAAGCGTCGGGAGCACGTCGGGGCCGGCTGGGTCCAAGCCGTTTGTGTCAGGGTCCCACTGCTTCAGGAAGCGATCGGGGATTTTATCGAGAATGGTGCGAACTGACGGGTATTGGCGTGCGTTTGCGAGCCAGAGGCCCATGGAGTCGATCATCGGATCAGTGCTCGCTGCGCCGACGCGAGCGTCGGCGATCACATACACCATCGTGGATTCTGGACCGCTGCCGGTGCCGGAGGTCGGAGTCTTTGTTGGGTTGAACGCGAGGTAAATGGGCTTCGCCGTCCGATCCTTCTCGCGCTCTTCGATATACGCCTGCATCGATTGGTCGAGCGTGCGAAGGACGTTCTCGGTGCTGCGGCGCTTGCCGCCGCCGATCACCGCGTTGCCCGCGGTGAAGACGAGGCTGATGAGAATCGCGATGATGCCGACAACGATCAGCAACTCGATGAGTGTGAAGGCGCGCGGCGCGATGCGCACGGTGCGAGGCGCGGCGTGAGAATCAATCATGCTTTTCCAACTCCTGCCTGCCCTGAAGGACCGTGAACGACACCTGAAGGATAGATGCACACCACGGGCGACGCGTCAACTGAACGCGATTCGCCGCGGGGTTTGATCGCATTCTGTACGGATCGACCCGGCGGTGGTTGCAGAAAAGTGCTTTTTCGAATAGTGTGACATCGTAAAGATGCCTCCGCGCAAACTCGAGGCGACTTTCAACAATTCCTGCAAAGATCTCAGAATTGTGGTATGATGGTAATAGTGGAATACCACTAGACGCGCTGCTTTGCAGGATTTTCGCAGCGATAGGGTCAGCACCGATGGTGATGCAGGTCAACAAAAAGGCAACGGACGCGCGGCCAGCGATTGCGCCGGTGGCTTGTGCAGCGCCGGCGAACGGCCACCAGAATTTTGCAAACGGTGCATCAGCAAGCAGCGGGGCTGCGGTGTCAGGCGGGGTCGTGTATTGTTCGCCCGACGTGTTCAAGCCGTTCGACGGATTTCCGTACGTATGCGCACTAGCGCGCGATATGGACATGAAGTTGTTGTGGTGCAACGCGGAGTATGCGCGGATGTGCAAGCGGATGCCCGAGCAACTCGTCGGAACGACGATGCATGATCTGATGTCGCCCGAAATGGCCGACGAGCGCAAGGCGCGGATGATTGAAATATGGCAGAGCGGCAAGCCCGGGCGGTACTTTCAAGTGTGGCAGGATCATCGGTACCTGACGACGATCTGGCGACTTGATCCAAAGTGGTGCGGCAAGGAGGGGCTGTTTGTCATGATCGCTCGCTCCGCGACGTCAGGACCGATCGACGGCGGAACGGAAAATATTGACGTCATCTCAACGCCCCACCTGGACAAACTTGAAAAGCTGAGCCGGCGAGAGATGGAAGTGCTGTACTTGACTGCGCTGGGCATGAGCACGGATGAGATCGCGAAGCACATTCACCGGGCTCCGAAGACTGTTGAAAACCACATTGCGTCGATCACAGAAAAAATGAACTTCAAGCGCCGGACGGAGCTCGTGCGATACGCGGCTCAGCGCGGCATCACTGCGTTCGCGGAGCATGAGTGGGCGAGGATCGCGTCAAAGAAGGCGGATGTGCCGGATCGGTGAACTTCTGGCTAGATCGCCGGGCCGATCAGAGCGATCATGCGGCCTGTCAGGCCCTTTTCGCGGCGATGTGAGAAAAAGAGGTCTTGACGCTCAAACGTGCAGTGCATGATGATGTCAAAGTCCATGACGTCGGCTTGCACGAGTTGCAGCGAGAGGGACTTCTGAAGATCGACGGTGAACTTTTGCATGGCGGGTTCCGCATGAACACTGTTTGAAATCGGCAACACTGTTTGCGCGCTGCTACCGAAACACTTCACAAACTGCTCCGCGACTTCCGCCCCGACCTCAAAGGCTTGCGGGCCGATGCACGGGCCGATCGCGGCGACAATGTCTCGGGCGCCTTGCTGACGCATCGCTTCAATCGTGCGCGGCAAGACCCCGGCGATCACGCCTCGCCATCCTGCATGAACTGCGCCCACCATCGAGCCGTCGCTGCTTGCGAGAAGGATCGGCGCACAGTCTGCGGTGCGAACGCCTGCAAGGACTGGCGCGTTCGTCACGATCGCATCGGCCTTGGGCTCATTCTTCAGAATGCTCGGATCAGCCGCGCTTTCTCTCGAAAGGTGATGCACCGCCGCACCGTGTACTTGATGGACCTGTATGACGGGTCGCTTCGCCGCGTTGAGGGCGCTCGCAATAGCGGCAAGATTTGCCGCGATGTTTTCAGGCGGGTCGCGCTGCTCTCGCGGCAGTTCGCTGGGATTGCCGAAGTTCAGCGTGGAAAAGATGCCGTGCGAGACGCCCGCGCTGCCGCCAACGCGGGTCGTGAAGCAGTGCGGAACGCCTACGCGTTCAAGCAGCGGTGATGTGAGCAGCAGAGGAACCAAGGGCATGAGTGCGAGAGAGTACCAAAGCGGGAAACCCGTGCAAGTTCAGTATCGGAGCGGCTTGGCCTTTTCGTCCCGAGTTCCCGCAACCTTCGCACGATTCCGGCATTGAACCTATGCTGAGCCAACTCGTCGACTGCGTGAAACCCGGCGAGGACTTGCGAAACCAAGACAGAATACGGACACCGAGGGAATCCATGACACCAATCGCTGCCGAGACCGTGCTTTCCAACCTCAACTGGCGTTACGCGACAAAGAAGTTTGACGCGACGAAAAAAATCCCGGATGCGACGTGGAAGAACATCGAAGACGGCATGCGACTTGCGCCGTCGTCGTACGGCATTCAGCCGTGGCGATTTGTCGTGGTCACGAACCCCGAGGTGCGGCAGAAACTGCGGGCGGTGTCGTGGAACCAGCCACAGATCACGGATGCGTCGCACCTGGTCGTGTTCTGCGCAAAGGTCAGCCTGAGCGCCGCGGACATTGAGGAATACGTCGCTGACGTTGCTTCACAGCGCGGCGTGCCGGTCGACACGCTCAAGGGTTTCAGTGACATGATGGTCGGATCCGTCACCAATCCATCGAGCCTGCCCGGCGGCGACATGAAGACGTACACGCGCAGCCAGACGTACATCTCGCTCGGCTTTTTCCTGTACACGTGCGCGATGCTGGGCGTTGACGCTTGCCCGATGGAAGGTTTCGAGCCTGCGAAGTACGACGAGATTCTCAAGACCAGCGCACAGGGATACATGCCCGTGGTGTTGGGCGCGGCGGGCTATCGCGCGAGCGACGACTGGCTCGCGACTCTCAAGAAAGTACGAAGAAGCGCGGACAAGTCGATCGTGCGAATCAAGTAGCGCGATCAGGACTTGAGGATGAAGGTGACCTTCATGTTCACACGGTACGCCTCGATCTTGCCTTTCTTGACATCAACCTTCTGATCCTGCACCCACGCCCCGGTGATGCCGTCGAGCGTCTTTGACGCACGGGCGATGCCTTTGGCGATGGCATCTTCAAAGCTCTTCTTCGACATCGAGGTGATTTCAACGACCTTGGCAACGCTTTCCATTGGTATCTCCGGATAGGCCGCGTCCCTGCGGTGTGACTTGTGAACGTTCACTGACGGGCGTCACTGTATTCTGCTTCAAACTCAGAAACGCGATGTGCAATGCAGCATCGGATGAGAGAATGCAACCGACCCGTTCATACCAGCAACAGGAGACACGATGCCATTTGTTCATGTCATGATCACAAAGGACGGCGTCACCCGCGAGAAGAAGGCGAAGATCATCGCCGACATCACTCGATCGCTCGTTGAGACGCTCAACAAGAAGCCCGAGCAGACGCACATTGTGATCGAAGAGGTTGACACCGATAACTGGGGATTCATGGGAATGCTGACGACGGACTATCGCAAGATGCACAAGTCGTAGCGCGGCGGGTGCCTTCCAAGTCTTGCGCAACGGCTAGAAGTCGATGCCACGTACTATCGCCCATGAACGTCGTCGAACCAGAGCTCAAGCCCCTGCGCATCGCCAACCGCGTGTTCCACAGCCGACTCTTCGTCGGCACGGGCAAGTACAAGACCAACGAACTCATGCGCGATGCACTCGCCGCGAGCGGGTGTGAGGTCGTGACGGTCGCCGTGCGCCGCGAGCGTCTGTTTAACGAGCAAGGCAAGAGCCTGCTCGAATTCATCGACACCAAGAAGTACACGATCCTTCCCAACACCGCCGGCTGCTTCACTGCGAGCGATGCGATTCGCGTTGCACTGCTCGGGCGTGACCTCCTCGAACAACTAGACAACCCCGGAGCAAACTGGGTCAAGATCGAAGTGCTGGGCGATAAGAAAACACTCCTGCCAGATCCGATGGGCACCGTTGAAGCAACCCGCGAACTCGTCTAGCTAGGTTTTCAAGTCCTCGCATACACCAGCGACGACCCGTTCGCCGCGATCCGCATCAAGGATGCCGG
>CAZEZV010000234.1:0-6540 GCA_964516725.1 uncultured Phycisphaeraceae bacterium | reverse complement strand
GCCGAGGGACCCTCGGCCCCGGTGCCGTCTTCGAAGGCCCCTTCGGCGACCACACCGGCTTCTATTCTCTTCCCGATCGCTATCCCATCCTCACCGTCACTGCGATCACCATGCGTCGAAACCCCATCTATCCGACGACAGTGGTGGGGCTCCCGCCGCAGGAAGATTACTTCCTTGGCAAAGCCACCGAACGGATCTTCCTGCCGCTCTTGCGCACGATCATGCCCGACATCGAGGACTACGACCTCCCGATGTTCGGCGCATTTCACAACTGCGCGTTCGTCCAAATCAAAAAATCCTACCCGCTCCACGCCCGCCGCGTCATGCACGGCATCTGGGGCGCGGGACAGATGAGTTGGACAAAAACGATTTTCGTCGTCGATCACGATGTCGACGTTCACGACGCCGCCGCAGTCCTCCGCGCCGCAGGCGAGCACTGCATTCCCGCGCGAGATTGCGAGCTTGTCCGAGGGCCGCTTGACATTCTCGACCACGCCGCGCCGTTCCTCGGCGCGGGCGGCAAACTAGGCCTTGATGCTACCCGCAAAGCCAGCGAAGTCGAGACGCATCGCGTGCTCAGCGACATCGCCGCGCAAGCCTGCGCCGCTGGTGAAATCGGTCCCGTGCTCCATGACACCGCGCGCACAAGTGAATTACTCATCCGCAACATCCCAAACGTCATCGACGCCCGCATCCCCAACGAACTCGGCGGCTGGTGGCTCCTCGTCCAGATCCAAAAACAAAGAGCCCAGGACGGCGCAAACGTCATCAAAGCTCTCGGCGACATTCCCAACCACGCTCAACTGCCACGCTACATCATTGTGGTCGACCAATCCGCCGACATCTCAAACTTCGACGATGTCCTGTTCCACTGGCTCGCCCACTCGTCTCACGATCGCGATCGCACCTTGAGCGCGTGTGGACGCCGCATCGCCTACGACGCCACGCCAAAACTCCCAGGCGACGAACGCAACGGCCAACCAGTGCGCAAGTGGCCGCCGATGCTTCGCATCAGCGACGAAACCCGCGCACGCATCGAATCACGCTGGGTCGAATACGGCTTGTAGCGCATTGCTCATTCCGATTGCAGTTGAAACTCGGGCGAATCTCACCCGGGACTTCGCTCCAAGAGTCGCTCAGGTCTGGCGTTTCCAGAGTCTCAACTTCATCTACGAGTGGTATCACTGTGCAACCCGTGTGAATCGGTCACTTGCAGTAATCACGATCACTTGCAAGTCAATCCCTCATTCAACCGGTGTACGATTCCCAGTCCCCCCGATGCCCCGGTAGCTCAGCTGGATAGAGCACGGCTTTCCTAAAGCTGAGGTCGCAGGTTCGAATCCTGCCCGGGGCGCTTTACTTGATCCGCGATTCTCCGCGATCACTCCCGCATGAGCTGATCGCGCTCATGCTCCCGAAGCAGCGTCATAATCGCTCGCCCATCTACCTCATCCGTCGTCGCGTCGCACGTGACATCCATGGGCGACGCGTGCCACGAGTACACGTCATCGATGGTGAGCGCATCATCGCCATCGACATCCACAGCGCAAGGCTTCCGCGACGCCGTCACGCCCGCGATTGCGCTCTCATCGCCCCATATCCGGGCAAACAAGTCGCGGCGCACCGCCGGCTCGCGAGTCAGGTGATACTGAAAAAACTCCGTCAGCAGCCGCCTCGTGAGTGACAACTGCGTCGCACGCGGCAGGCTCGAACTGTCACAGCCGATTGGAAAACTGCTGTCCTGAAAGCCGCAGTGAAACCCGCCTGCGATGATTGGCAGCTGCGCCGGTCCGCCCGCAGCGTTGTACATCAACTGTCCGTTGCTCGGGACCGGCACGATTGTGTCGCTGCTGCCACTCACCAATGACATCGGCACGCGCACGCTTGCGCTCGCGCTGATACTGGACGGGTTGGTGTTCGCCGCCGCCATGTTTGCGATCACGTCGATGCGGCTGTCGCCCGAAGCGCCCGCAAGAATGCTCGCCCCTGCGCCCATGCTGTGCCCACTGAGGCCCACGCGACGGACATCCACCACGCCCAGCAGAAACGATCCGCTCGTCACGTGCTGCTGCTCAAGCCAAGAAACGCACGTCCTCAGGTCGTTCGCAAAGTTCTGATGATTGGGCGCGAGGCCACCCTCGCTATCGCTGGCGATCACAATGAAACCCCACGTCGCCAGATGGTCCAGCGTGCTCGCATACGAACCGGTCGTCTGCAGGAACCCGTGTCCGAAACTGATGATGGTTCCCGCCGGCGCAACTTGGCTGTACGGCTGGTTCGCTCCCGCCGCCTGCGCCGGATAAGCCAAACGAGCAGTAAACGTCGTCGCGTTGGGACGTGTCACCGTCACTGTGCGAGTGCCCGCTGGATATGGACCGGGCAGCGAGTAGTTCTGCCCCGCGGCTATAGCGCCGATGTTCGCCACCACCACCGCAACACCAATTCGCATACGTATGCCTATAGCATACACGACGCTGCAAGGCCGGATAAGTCCGCCGCGACACATTGCTCCTGCGCGTCCGCCGTATGCCACGATCGCCGTCCCCTTGTCAGGCCTGCTTCACCTCGACAATCGCTGCTGGCACAGCCGTTTCTGACGCCGCCAGCACCTTGCGGATTTCAATCGCCAGAGGGTTGATGGTTTGATCGCCAGCGGTGTCGGCGTTGCCCATCATCACAAACACGACGCCCGACTGCGTGTGCGCCTCTGAGTGTGCAAACCAGCCGGTGCGCTGCCCGCCGTGCCGATAGCTCATGACGCCGTTCGCGGAGCGATACAGTAACAATCCGTATCCCCACATGTCTCCAGCCGCGCCGCGCCGCTGATCCTGATACATCGCCTCGGCAAGCCGCTCCGAAATCAGCCTGGGACCCGGAACCTCGCCATGCACCCCGCGCAGCGGCAACTCAAAGATCGTCGCAATATCCGCAGGCGTTGAATACAAACCCGACGCCGCGATCGCCGGAATCGGATTGTGCTGGTGAGGCGTCGTGCTGCCAAGATGACCAGTGGCAAATGCAAAGCCCGGGCAGTCATCATGCGCCGCGCTTGTCCCCGTCATCCGCAGCGGTTCAAGCACATTTTCACGCAGCACATCAATGTACTGTTTGCGATACAGGTTTTCGAGCAGCAGTTGCACCAGCGTCATTCCGCCGCCGCTGTAGTCGGTCTTTGTGCCGGGCTCGCTTGCCAGCCGGACAACGCACAAAGGCCCGTCCGCGCCGTCGAGCAGTTGCGGCGGAGTCCACATCGGCGCGATCGGGTGTACATCCGGAAAACTGTGAACATCTAGGCCCGAGGTGTGCGACAGCAAGCGATGCAACGTGATGCCCTGCGGGTTGAAGCCGCCCGTCCGCTCGACGGGCAGCGTCCAGTTGCGGATCAGGGCCAGCACCGGTTCATCGAGAAACACCACGCCGTCAGTGACAGCCCGCAGCGCAAGCACCGACAACACAGGCTTGCTCATCGAGCCAATTCGAAACCGCGTCGTCGCATCAACAGGCCGTCCCGCCGCGATGTCCGCAACGCCAAAGTACCGCTCGACGCGCCGCCCATGCTGCGAACACACAACCCCCAGCCCGGGCAGTCCGGTCTTTTCCATGAGCCCAGGCGCACGCTCATCAATGACACGCACAAGTCGCTCGAGCACCGTCTCATCCGAGACGGGGACCAATGCAGCGCCTGAATGCTCGCCGCCACGCTCCCCGGGCGGGTTATCCCACGTACTCCGCATCAGTCATTTTATGGGTGCGCGATGTCGCTCGTTCTCTCGAAGTTCATTTTCATCGCATAAGGCCAATAGAGGCGATTCCCTCACAGAACCAAGGGCCTCATTCAGACTCGGCATCCAAAGATGCTCGTTGCAACACTCGTATGATCCTGCAACAGGCAACGCGATTCCGGCGTAGTGTTGCTGTCGCTTTTCCTCCATTCAAGAGCCAAAGACGCATCGCGGCACGCTGTTGAGTGATCCATGCAGCCAGATCGCAACTCGACAAATCCCGGCAAGTTCGCGGCGTCGCTCACTGGCGCAAGCGCTCTTCCTGCGTCGCGGTTGCCGGCTTCGCACGCGAAGCAGCTAGACTCGCCAAATCCAACCACAACCCAAACAAATCAGAGTGGTCGTAGTTCAGTCGAATTCTCGTCGTTGCTCGCCGCGACACGTGCGAAGTTATGGCTCATCGCCGCCGCCGTGACGAATGATCGGACCGAGGCAGACGACATTTTGCAGGAAGCGGCCATCGTGGGCCTCGCAAAGTTTGCAAGTTTCACCCCCGCTGCGGACATTCAGGAGAGCTTCGAGCGCTGGATGGGACAGATCACTCGCAACCTCGCACTGAATGCACGCCGCAAGCGCAACCGCAGCGACGCGTCGATCGCCGACACATTCCGCCGCTCGCTCACGACAACGCATCCCGCGCTCGCGCGCGACAGCCAAGCCGCCGCGGCACTCGAACGTCTCCTCCCCGCGCTGGAGGACCTCGACGAAGCCGAACGCACCTGCCTCGTCCTCCGAGTCGTCGGAGGCCTTACCTACAAAGCAATTTCCACCGTCACAGGCTATCCCGAAGGCACCGCCATGAGCCACGTCTTCCGTGCACGCCAACACCTGAGACGAAGAGTGTTGGGCGTCGATAGTGAATCAAGCAACGAATCATCGGGCACAAGTGAGGGCAACAGTTGAGAGAACACAATTCACAATCAACACCAGCAGCATCGAGAAGTCCTGACGACCTCGACCTCTATCTCGACGGCCAGCTCTCACCAGAGCAAGCCGCCGCGTTCGAACGCCGCATGATGGCCTCACCCGCGATACGCGCTGAAGTCGACGCCGCCCGGGCAATCGACAACAACCTCCGCACGCTGTTTGTCGTTCCCGAAGATATCGGCGTCCCGCACGGCGCCAGCGCTTCGCAAATCACTCCGTTCTGGCACCGCCGCTGGTTCGCCGCCGCCGCCGCGATCCTTCTGCTCGTCACCGCCTACGCCGTCTCCCCATGGAGTCGGCTCATGCCCGCGAGCGCCCCCGCGCAAATCTACTTCGCCCAGCACGACAAAGGCTTCGTCCCTGAAGTCGTCTGCACGACGCCCGAGGCCTTCGCCCAGTGGACCAACGCACAATTCAAAGAAGAACTCACTCCTGCAACACTCCCCGAGTCCATCCAACTCGTCGGCTGGAGCAAGACCAAACTCATCTCAGACTACACCGGCATCCTGCTCGCCAAAGTTGACGGCAAAGAAGTTATCGTCCTCATGGACTCCACCATGTACACCAAAGAAGTCCCCGACACTTACATGCACGGCCTCAACGCTTTCGAAACCACGATGGGCAAGGTCCGCCTCATCGAAGTCACCCCCTTCAACACCCCACGCGTCACGCCCTACATCCTCACCAAAGACCAATGCGGTTTGAAGTAGCCGTGGCATTGGCTTCTAGCCAATGAGTCGCATCGGCGTCCAGCCGATGCGCCTCCGCACTTATCAAATCATCACACCTACCATGCCGCGTCAAAGCCCGACTGACACAGTCCGGGCTTTGTTTGTCTTAGCAGTCCGTCATTCCTTCTCTGTTATTCAATCCTCTCTCTTCTCTCGCGGAGCGAGGGGCTACCCGGAACCAAGTCATGGAAGCAGGCATCGTCGGTCTCCCCAACGTCGGCAAGTCGACGCTCTTCAACGCGCTCACCAAAGCCAACATCCTCGCCGCGAACTACCCCTTCGCGACGATCGAACCCAACGTCGGCGTCGTCCCCATCCCCGACCCGCGCATGGACTTGATCACCAAGTACATCCCGCCGCAGAAAGTGATCCCCGCCGCGCTGCGTCTGGTTGACATCGCCGGCATCGTCAAAGGCGCCAGCGAAGGCGAAGGCCTGGGCAACAAGTTCCTATCCCACATCCGCGAAGTCGACGCCATCCTGCAAGTGGTTCGCTGCTTCACCAAAGCCCCCGGCGGCGAAGAAATCCTCCACGTCTCCGGCAGCGTTGATCCGCTCCGCGACATGGAAATCATCCAGATGGAACTGATCCTCGCCGACCTGCAAACCGTCGACGCAGGCATCGGCAAAGCCGAACGCGCCGCCAAGAGCGGCAAGCCCGAAGACATCGCCCGCTACGCAGTGCTCAAAGCCCTCAAGCCCGCCCTCGAAGCGGGCAAACCAGCCCGCAGCGTGAAGATCGACGAACCCGAGCAGCAAAGACAACTTAAGCAACTTGGCCTCATCACCGTCAAGAAAGTCCTTTACGTGATGAACGTCGACGAAGACGACCTCGAAGGCAAGAGCGAGATGGCCATGCAAGTGCGCAAGCGCGCCGCAGAAGAACACGCCGAATGCGTCCCCGTCTGCGCAAAGATCGAAGCCGAACTCTCCCAAATGGCCGACGGCGAACGCCAGGAAATGCTCGAAGCCCTGGGCCTCAAAGAACCCGCACTGGTTTCAGTCGCCCACGCAACCTATAAACTGCTCGACCTGCAAAGCTATTTCACTGCAGGGGAAAAAGAGGTTCGGGCGTGGACGATACCTGTGGGTGCGACAGCA
>CAZEZV010000233.1:0-6579 GCA_964516725.1 uncultured Phycisphaeraceae bacterium | reverse complement strand
GTAGAAGAGCGCGACGTGTGTTTTTTCTATGAGGAAGTCATTGACGCGATGGTGGTGATGGGGGGCGGGGGCGGCATCGGGGGTGGGGGTGGTGTCAAACGCACCCGCGCAGGCAAAGTCGCCGCAAATCTCGTGCTGCAGCAGTGCTTCAAGCGGGCCAACGAGCGCGAGGTCGAGGTACACTCGCTCGGCATCACACCAACGGAACTCGCTGCGATCGGCGCGATGCGTGAATCGGGCGAACTCAACAACCAGTCGCTCGAAGCAATGATCGACGCGTGCATCGCGACTACAACTAAAGGCAGTCATTCGCACACGGACGTGCTTGCCCGAATGAAATCCGAAGCATCAGCCCGCGGGTTGCTGGTCATCAAAGACGACGCTCAAACGAAGCAGTGGATTGCTCAGGTAATCACCGCGAATCAGAAAGTCGCGGACGATGTTCGCTCCGGCAAGGTCGCCGCAGCGGGAAGACTTGTTGGCGAAGTCATGAAGCTTGCCGGTGGAAAGGCGGACGCGAAAACTGTTCGAGAGACGCTTTTGTCTGAGTTGGGCGTGAAAGAGTGACGATGATCGCCCCCGATTGTCGCTGGCACGAATTCGGCTCTCAGCGCCGGCGTCGCGCCGCTGGCATCATCGCAACAAGCAACACAGCAAGCCCGGCAGGCGATGGGGCCACTTGCCCAGACACGCCGACTGCTAAGTCGCTGAATGGTACAGAAAACCAACCAGGCGCACCGACTATCAATTCAATGCCGCCGAATGTAAGTTGGCTTGGCAATCCATCAACAGCCCACGAACCGTTGTACCCGTTGAAAAAGCCGTCGTCACTCGTGATCTGGATCGGCGCTTCACTCGGGTTCATGAAGTAGAATCCGGGCGCGAGCAGATAGATGCCCGGCACGTCCGGGTTCGCCGGGTCGCCGCAGTTGTAGGGCGTTGTGAACGTGTCGCCGTCAATGTCGGTGATGGTGAGCGTGCCATATCCTGCGGCTGTGGTGTCGCTGATGGTGTGGATGTTCATCGTCAGCGAAATGTTCGCAATGTTCGCGTCACTCAAAAAGCCGCTTGGGAAATCCGCATTCCCGGAAGGAGCGATGGGGCGATAGAAGTCGCCGACTGTGCGCAGGCCGGCCACGTCCACGGCGTTCGCAGTGAACACGCCGGTCGTTGGCGTGAGCGGCACGTACTGCGCGGCGAGGCTGTCGTATGAAAACGAAAGCAGCGTGTTTTGGGCCTGCGTCGCGCACGACATCGTGCAGCAAGCAAGCAGCGTGAGGAGTCTGATCGATCTCATGTTCCGTCTCCGTCGCCACGACATGGTGATGTGGGCCTCACGCCCGAAGACCTTTGGTTGCAATGCGAGCGAGTTGCTTCACACCGCCAACGACGGTTGAATTCGACGCGCGCAGTGGCTACGCAAGATTGTAAACAGGCAAATCGAAAAGAGATGATGGGAGAGAACCAGTCGGCTCTACTTGTCAGCGACGTTCAAGCTTCGACCCACGCGACGCTTGCGGTTGATGAGCTTGCGGCCGTTTTTGGTCTGCATGCGGGCGCGGAAGCCGATGGCGCGCTTGCGTTTGATGCGGCTGATGCGGTGTGGATAGTGCATTTGAAACCTCGAAAAAACGCCGCGTCGCGGCCTGCCTTACAGAATACGAACCAAATCGAGCAGATTTGGGTTGAGATAATAGCAGAGTGAGTGGTGGTTGGCTAGTCGGGGAATCCGCAGTCAATTTGCAACCCCCAACCCGAAGCGTCGCCTTCTTTGGCGGCGCGAAACTGGGGTGTTGGAAGGGGTTGTATTGGCAGGCTGATAGTCACGTACGCCGCATCTCGCCTGAATAATGGCAGATTTCCGGGTTGGTGGTATACTGCGACGGAGGGATGAATCAGCCGATGATTGACTGATTGATCGCTTTGTGTTTTTGATCCGTCAGTTCTGGGGCGAAGAGGTTCAGGGTTGTCGTCGTATGGATGTGCGTGCAAAGTCCAATGCAGAAGCCGCGATTGGGTACGCGTTTGCGGATGCGCGGCTGCTTGAGGAGTCGCTCACACACTCGTCGATGTCTGGCGAGACCGCAGACGTTCTCGAAAGCGAAAGCAACGGCGCGAAGATACCCAAGAGCAACAACGAGCGGATGGAGTTTCTCGGAGACGCGGTGCTCGGATTATGCGTCTGCACAACACTGTACCGCAAGTATCCGCACCTGCGCGAAGGCGACATGACGAAGATCAAGAGTCATGCCGTGTCGCGCGAGACGTGTGCGGCGATCGCTCGCAAACTCGGGTTGGAAAAGCACCTCATCCTTGGTAAAGGCATGCTCATGTCGCGCACGCTGCCGACATCGCTGGGCGCGGCGGCGCTCGAAAGCGTCATCGGCGCGATTTACCTGGACGGTGGGTACGACGTCGCGGCGAAGTTCATCGAGCCGCTGTTTGGGCCGGTGATCGATCAAGCCGCGCGAAGCGGACACCAGCAGAACTTCAAGAGTGTGTTGCAGCAGTATGCGCAGCAGGAACTTGGCGGCACGCCGCAGTACAAGATTCTGGATGAGCAGGGACCTGACCACGCCAAGGCGTTCAAGATTTGCGTCGAGGTAGGCGGGCGGAAGTTCGAACCATGCTGGGGCGCGACGAAGAAGAAGGCCGAGCAGGACGCGGCGTTGATTGCGCTGAAGGAGTTGGGGTTGGTGGAAGTCGGGGAAGACGGTGACTTGCGGGTGGTGGGGGAGTGACGCAATTGTTCTGCCTGTAGGTGGCATGATCGCTGAAAGTTGATACCATCAACCCGCATGATGTTGAGCCGTACGTGCCGCAGTTCGCGCACTGATGTCGCGGGGCCCAATTGCTTTCTGCGAATTGCATCGAGGTTTCAATGCAGAGTGACAACCAACAAGGCACCATCCATCCGTCGCTTTCGCAAGTAACCATCTTGCTTCAAGCCGCGGCGAGCGGCGATCCGCAGGCGTCCAACGAGCTGCTGCCGATTGTCTACGAAGAACTGCGGAAACTGGCGCACTCGAATATGCAGGGCGAGGCGAAGGCCGGCGCGGGGCACACGCTTCAGCCAACGGCGCTGGTGCATGAGGCGTTCCTACGGCTTGTGGGCAGCGAGTCAAACTCTTGGAACAGCCGGGGTCACTTCTTCGGCGCTGCGGCGCTCTCGATGCGGCGCATCCTCGTTGAGCGAGCGAGAGCGCGGAACGCAAAGAAGCGAGGCGGGGGCAACCTGCGGATTGAGTTGCGAGAAGACGCCGTCGCTGCGGATCCTGATGATGAAGCGCTGGGCGATGCGCGTGCTGCGGAACTGATCGCGCTTGATAGCGCGCTTGACAAACTCAAGGAGCTTGACGAGCGAGCGGCGAGGATCGTGATGCTTCGGTACTTCGCGGGGATGTCGGTCGAACAGACAGCAGCTGCGATGGACCTGTCGCCCGCGACGATCAAGAAGTCATGGGCGTTTGCACGGGCGTGGCTAGGGCATGAGATTTCGAAGGGCGGGAAGGAGTAGAGCGGCGCCGGGTTGACGTTCGTTCCGCAAAAACAGGAATGTGTCTCAGGATGAATTGGCGATGTGGGAAGCCGTCCGGTCCTTCCGCGTGAAGATTTAGAAGGGCGATTCGTCGCCGCTCGGGCCATAGCTGGAGGGAACTTTCGCTCCAAGCAGACGGAGGTACACGCCCAGTTGTCCACGATGGTGGTACCAGTGGTTGAGCATCACGGTGCGCAGCAACATCTCGCGCGGCGCAGCAAAGAGCGTTTTGCTATCGGCAACGATCTTGCACGTCTGCGACATTCGTTGGTCGTTGATCGTTGGCAGTGTCTCTCTCACGAATTGTGCGGACTGGTCCAACGCGGACAGAATCGCAGCGACGTGAGCGGGCTGTTCGTTCGGCTTGCTCATGTCTGGCGGGGCTGATTCGTCTTTCAGTGACATGGCGAGCACGCCCATCGGCACCTGCGCGATGTGCAACGCCAGTTGGCCTGCGGTCATGGACTTTTCGTGAGGCTTCCAGGTGAGGCGATCTGATGGGAGACGTTCAAGAAACTTGCGGGTCGTCGCGAGTTCGGCTTCGAATTCGGCGAGAAGTGCAGCTGCTTTGGACATGTGGATTCCTTCACGGGATGATGCTGAGAATTTGTGACGGTGATCAGTGACGCTGGCTTAACTTTGACTTTGCGATTTCTTCGATGCGGCGCAGGGCGTGCTGCCAGCCCATGTGAACGCCCTCGCGGTGTTCAGCGGTGATGAGGCCCAGCGCGCGATGGGTGAAGCCGAGATTTGTCCTATTGCCAACTGCTGCGAGGCGGTATTGAACGAAGTTCATCGCGGGGTACGACATGAACATCGGGCCGCAGAGTTCGAGCAGCGTGGGCGGCTTGATGACTTGGACGTGGCCCCAGAAGTGGCCCGAGTTGTTTCCCAGGTCGCGGTACCAACGGCCGCCTGGCTTGGCTTCGAGGACGAAGGGGAAGGGTGAGCCGTCGGGCATTTGGCTTTCGGGGCCGACTTCGGCGAGGAGTGCTGCGAAGGTGATCTCGATCGGGGCGTTGATCTCCATCTCTTTGCGGATGGTGAGCGTTTGGGGTTGTTCGGGGGGTGCTTCGGTCTTCATGTGTTTTTTTCCTTCTTTGCGGCGGCTTCGGCGCGCTGTTTGATTCGACTGAGTTGATGCGTCCAGAACTTTTCGTACTTGGTGGTCCAATCGTGTATGGGTTTCAGGCGATCGGCGTTGAGGCTGTACATGCGGCGGCGACCGTCAACACGTACAGAGACAAGTTCAACTTGGCGAAGCACGCTGAGGTGCTTGGAGACGACGGACTGGGGCCAATCGAGAAATTCAACGATGGCTGTGACGTCGCGCTCGCCGGGAATTAGGCAGTCGAGCAGTTCGCGGCGTCGCGGTTCTGCGATGGCATTGAAGACGTCGGTGGTTGTGGCGGCACGAGCCATTGGAGAATATATGCTGATATGGGAATATGTCAAGGCGTAGCCTTAAAAAAATGTCAGAAAATTGATTGGTCGCGGCGTGTCAGCGTGAGTTGTCGGAACTTGGGTTGGTGGGGGAGACGCCGCACTCGGGGCAGCGGCTCGTGTTGATGCCGGACATGTTGTAGCCGCAGGATTGGCAGTGATGTGGTGGAAACCGTGGCGGCTTGGTCGGCATGAACGTGGCAAGCGAAACGTAAGTTGTGATGCTGAGCAACACGCCGAACGCTCCATGTGCAAGTCCGCCGACGCCAGCGCAGAGGACGCTGGGCAGTAGCACTTTGAGCAGCGAATCAACGACGGTATGTTTGCGATGAAAAAACAGCGCGAGGAACGGCACGCAGAGCAGTCCAATGAACAAACCAACTATCCCGCCCAGAAGAGCCGCTTCTTTCGGAGGGAATCCCGTCGCTAGCGCACAGGTCACGCCGCATAGGCCGCCGTACGTTGGGGATGTTGCTGCGGCGAGCCGAATGACGCCGGTGCCGAATGGCTCGTATGGCGGGCGATAGTAAGTGTGCGTCACACTCGCCACTTCCTGCCATCCGCCTGATCGCGAATGACTTTGCGATACAACGTGTCGCGTTCGATTGGTTGGAACCCGGCTTCGCGGATGGCCTTCTGCAGCGTCCAGACGTTGACCTGTTGATTTGTTGAAGCCCCCCCGGCGCCAGAACCTTGGCCTTGGCCGTGGTTGACTTTGGTGATGTCATACCAGACGACGGTGCCGTCGATGTCGTCGGCGCCGGATTGCAGCATGACCTGAGCCATGGGCAGCGTCTGCATGATCCAGAAGGCTTTCACATGCGGGAAGTTGTCGAGCATGAGGCGCGCGATGGCGAGTGTGCGGTAGTTTTCGAGGCCGCTGGGGCCTGGGAGGTGTTCGAGGTCGCAGCCGTCGGGAAAGAAGGGGAGGGGGATGATGGTTTGGTAGTAACCCGAGGCATTAGGCATCGGGGATCGGGCATTGGTGGAAGAGAAGGCGATGTGTTCGGGGAGTGGGGTGCCGGGTTTGGTCAGTGTGATGGCTGGAACGTTTGAAGAATTTTCGCGATAACCGAGGTGCCCGCCTTCGGATGTTGTGAGTGCATCGTCGGTGGTGGTTGAGGCTCGACCCGGGGCTTCGTCGCAGAGCCTCCCCCCCGACAGCCCCGGCGTAGTGGCTGCCGATTCTTTGGCCATTTGGCCATTTGGCCATTTGGTCATGTCATATCCCATGCGTGCGAGTGCTTCGTCCTGTGCACGGCGCAGCATGTCCATGTGAACTAAGCGATCGTGGCGCTGTTCGATGTGGCCGTAGAGGAGTGTGGCATTCGTATTCAGGCCTAGTTCGTGTGCGACGCGGTGGACGTCGAGCCAGACGTCGCTGCGGATTTTGCCTTTGAAGGCTTCGTCGTGAACGCGATCGTCAAAGACTTCGGCGCCGCCGCCGGGGAGACTGCCTAGGCCGGCTTTCTTGAGTTCGGTGAGCACGTGACGGATTGCGGCGCGGCGTGCCTGGCGACCTTCTTCGCCCGGCGCGTTGGCACCCTTGTACACCTTCGCGATCTTGCACAAGTGAACAATCTCGACAGCTGTGAACG
>CAZEZV010000232.1:0-6642 GCA_964516725.1 uncultured Phycisphaeraceae bacterium | reverse complement strand
TGCGATCGAAACGTCCACTGTTCCACTTGCATAAGCAGGACAAGTCGTCCACGGGAAGAGCAGCGACCCCGGTTGCTCATTGCGCTGTGACATCCAAGCTGTGTTGAATAGGTGGTACGCGACGGAAACTCGGGAATACCTCCGAGTTACGTTTCGATAGAAAGGTGCATTTGCAACGATCGACGACTCAGGCGCAACACGAGCAGCGAAAGAAAAGAATTCATCGAGCGGCTTCAATACCGTTGAACAGATCGATGGTGCTGGCACCTCTCCTTGAGCTAGAGTGCATGGTAATGACTCTAACGCAATGTCCCGCATGGCAAGGTCGCCACTCAAGTTACAATCGTGGTTGCCCGGAACCACAAACGTTTCCACGCACACCTCGCGATCTCCTCGACGGAAACTGCTGGCAAGAGACGACAAGACGCTCTCCGCAACGCGGAACTGTGATGCGTCGCCAGATTGCGTGGCATCTCCACCAACAATAAGGTGTACGGCCTCTACATCCGCGTCCAACTCTGCAGCAACCGCACCCCGAATGTGTTCAACCCGATTCAAAAGTGCATCATTGCTGTCGACAATGTGCCAATCTGTCAAGTGAACCAATAAGATGGACATTTGAAAGTGCTCCGAGAACTCAAGTGGTGAAACCGAGAGTACGCTGCGATTACCCGCTTCGTAGCTCATGGCAAATGAGAGGCTGGCTGCAACCCGGCTTGGCTGTCAACAAGCGAGTGCAAATGGTGCTGATTCCGTTCGCAAAGAACCAATGTCAACTGTCAACGATTTTGTGCATCTGGCTTGGTTGCCAAAACTTCATGCAGCGCCATTGCTAGCGCACCCCCGTCACGAGATGGCTTACTGAGCCAGAGCAAGTCACGAACGGCGTCAGCCCACCACGCTGACGCTCGCCGGTTCAATCTGCTACAAGGGGTTGCATTCTCACGCTTTGACACCCTAAGACGCGTGCTGTCACGTTAGCAGGGAAGGTGAACGAAAACACGCGAACCCGAGTCTACCTGCTTCGCAGGCTTTGGAGAGGCAAGTATGGAGATCGCATCTTGGAGGCGCGTGAACTGGGAGACGCCATGCTACGGGATCGGTGGCCCCTCCCTGTGCCATCAATCCGGTCGGCTTTGCGAACGGATTGATGCGGGCCGCCGGCGCTGCGATTGACCACGGTGCATTTCTTCACGCATGATCCGAACGCATCAAGCCGCTGCAAAGCTGGCGGATTGATGGCGCGAGTGGGGCCACGTGCCACGGATTTGGGCCACCTGCCAGGCCAGGGCAAGTAGAAATTGACGCCGCATCGTGAGATGATCGAGGGTATTGTGCAACGAATCCTGTGCCCCTACCGGGGCACGTTGAACTTGAAGTAACGCTTCCACGGGCTGCGCTTCGCTTGCCCGTGGCTCCATTCCGGCGACCCTTCGGGTCGAACAGGCACGATGCGCACCCATAGAAAGAGTTGGATTGCGGGATTGGGGTTCGCCGCGTCCCTACTATTCAGGCATGAAGTGCGACCACTGCGACAAGGACGCGACGGTGCATGAGGTGACGGTTCGCAACGGGGTGAAGATCGAGCGGCACCTGTGCGAGGCGTGTGCGGAACAGCATGGGATCGCGGTGCATCCGCAGCATCCGATCACGGACCTTATCAAGCATTATGTGATGAAGCAGTCGATTGGGCCTGCGCCTGCGGAACAAGGGCTAACGCCCGTGGTGCCGCCTGTTGCACAGCCGCTGCGGGCGAGTCAGTGTTCGACGTGCAAGACGACGTTTGCGGAGTTCAAGCAGCATGGGCTGCTGGGGTGCCCGGACTGCTATCGCAACTTTGAGGGGCAGCTTGCGCCGCTGGTGGAGCGTGCGCATGATGGGGCGCAGGCGCACGTTGGTAAAGTGCCCAAGCACCATGTGCGGCAGACCGAAGTGGACGAAGCGGCGGTGCGGGCTGTGCAAGAGCAGAGGCTGGAGCGATTGAAAGTGCTGCGGCATGAGCTTGATCAAGCCGTGCGCGATGAACGGTATGAAGTTGCGGCGCGATTGCGCGATGAGGTGCGGCGGGTGGAGTCAGAACCGGTGCCGCTGCACTCGGCGCGGAGTGAGGTCGCGCGGGAAGAGACTCGCAAAGTCGGTGAACAGATTGATCCGCTTGATCCGGGTGCGAGTCCGCAAGGTGGTTCGGAAGGAGATCGCGCATGAGCGAATCTCAACCCCCCGAACCCCCCGAACACCCCGAACACCCCGAACACCCCGAACGCCCCGAGCCCCCCGAACAGCCCCAGCAGCCTGGCAAGTCTGCAAAAGGCGAGAAGTCTGCGAGTGAAGGCGTAGGGTTGCCGCCACGCACGGATGTGGCGCTCATCGAGTCTGGCGTGGAGTGGCTGCGGGGCGAGGGCGATCTGAGCGATGTGCTGTTGTCGTCGCGGGTGCGGTTGGCTCGCAATCTTGCGGGGAGATTCTTTGGGTCGAAGGCGACGCGGCGCGATCGCGAGGCGACGCTGGGTGCCTGCCGCGATTGCCTGATGCATGCGGGGCTGACGGAGCGATTGATCTGGGTTGACTTGCATGCGGCGTCACCTTTGGATCGCACACTGTTGGTTGAGCGGCATCTCATCAGCAAGAATCATGGCAAGGGGCGCGGGACGAATCCGAATGATGATCCGCGTGGTGTTGCGATCAGCGTTCCTGATGAACGGCTGGCGGTGATGGTCAATGAAGAAGATCATCTTCGCATTCAGGTGATTCGCTCGGGGCTCGCGCTCATGGAAGCGTGGAAGGAAATCGACGCGATTGATGACAAGATCGAGGAGCGGCTGGAGTACGCGTTCTCGCCTCGGTTTGGGTATCTCACGGCGTGCCCCACCAACGTCGGGACGGGCATTCGCATGAGCGCGATGCTGCACTTGCCCGCGCTGCGACTGACGGGTGAACTTGAAAAAGTGAAGCGTGCGGCGAGCGACATGAACCTTGCCGTGCGCGGGTTTTATGGCGAGGGGAGCGACGCCGTCGGGGACTTGTTTCAACTCTCGAATCAAACGACGCTGGGCAAGAACGAAGCGCAGATCATTCATGAGCTTGAGGGGGAAGTGCTGCCGAAGATCGTCGAGTATGAGCGGCTCGCGCGGCGGGAGCTGCTTGCGAAGCGGCGCGTGGGGCTTGAAGATCAGGTGTGGCGGGCGTGGGGCGCGCTGACCAACGCACGGCTGATGAATACGGATGAAGCGATGCAGGCGTTGAGTCTGGTGAGACTCGGGACGACGATGGGGTTGCTGCGGGGTGTCAACAAGTCGGCGTCAGCGGGTGCGCCATCGATAAGCGCGGGCGAAGCACAGACATCGACCACCCCCACCACCCCCCCAGCTCTGACATCGCCCGGCTCGCCGACGCTCAAGACGATCAATCACTTGATGCTGCTGGTGCAGCCGGCGCACTTGCAGCGGGTGGTGGGGCGCGAGTTGGATCAGGAGCAGAGGCGAGTCGCGAGGGCGTCGTTGCTGCGGAATCGGTTGCGGGGATAGAGCAGTGGTGGCACAGGCGGGACGCCTGTGGCACCGACTACATGAGTTCGGCATTCCACGCCTCAATCAACTGCGATGTCACTTCACCCACGCGCTGGTTTGCGATCTTCGCGCGTTCGACGCGGGTGACGGGCAAGACGCCCCAACTGCTGTTGGTCAGGAAGACTTCGTCGGCTTTGAGCACGTCGTCGATGGTGATCATCCGGCGGACCACGTCGATGTTTTCGTTGTCGCACCAGTCCAGCACCCAGCGGCGGGTGATGCCGGCGAGGACGGGGCTGGCGAGAAATGACGCCGGGTTTGATGAGTCGGGCTTTGATGATTGCTTCGCTCCCCCACTGTTGTCTTGCGTTGCCTCGTCGCGCTGATTTTCATCGTGAGCGCTGAGGGCTTGTTCTTCTCGTTCGTTTTCTTGAAGAGCCTCGCGCTCGCCGCAGGCCCAGGGGGTGATGACGGTGCCGTTCTTCACGAGAAAAGCGTTGCTGACGCAGCCGCCGGCGAGGTGGTTTGTTACTTGAAAGACGAGCGACTCGGCCGCGCCTTGTGCGGCGGCGAGTTGGAGGGCACGGAGGCGGGGCCAGTAGTTGAGGGTTTTGTGACCCGCGAAGGGGTCGAGGGGATTGACTTTGAGGTCGGCGATTGAGACGAGGACGCCGTGCTCGTACATCTCTTGCGGGTAGATCGTTGCGGGTTGCGCGTGGATGATGATGGTGGGCATTTGATTGCCGCCGCCAGAACTTGCTGGCGCGCCCGAACCACTCGAAGCACCGGACACTTCTGCGTTCGCACTGTCTCTCGCTTTGGAAAGCAAGTTGAGATCACCACCCGTGATGGTGAGGCGGATGCGGAAGCGTTCGACGTCCTGCATCTGCTGGCTGGTTTTCATGAGCGTGCGTTCGACGGCGTCGGCAAGGGCGTCGCGGCGGAGTGAGTCTGAGAGGCCAAGCGTGCGAGCGGCGTTGGCGAGGCGCGTCATGTGTTCGTGCAGGTGGATGACGCGGCAGGTTTGTTGGCCTGAGCCGCAGACGCCCAGCATGGTTTCAAAGAGGCCCACGCCGTGCTGCAACCCAGCGTCGAACGCGGAGATCATCGCTTCGGATGTGGAGACGAACTTGCCGTTCAGGAAGACCATTGGAGAGGGTAAGCAGGGCTTACGAGGCTTTGGGTCGCACGGCGAGGATCGACCGGCGAGCATCGCGCAGGACGTGTTCGGCGGTGCTGCCCAGCAGGATGTCGTGCAGGTTGGTTGCGCCGCGCGTGCCTAGGACGATGAGGTCGGTGTTGAGGGTGCGTGCGAACTCGGCGAGTGCCTTGCCGTGGTTTTTGTGGGGGATCGCGTGGTAACGGGGTTTGGCCCAAGTGGTTTCGGCTTTGCCTGCGCTACCGGCGACGAACGACTCGATTTGCTTTTCGAGAGTTTGTTGGTACTGCGTGCGGAACGTGTCGGTTCCTTCAGGCGCGCCGTCGCGGAGTTTCACTCGGTCCCACGGCGGCGTGTAGGCATACACGACGTGGAGTGTTGCGTTCTCGATCGCGGCGAGGGTCATCGCGCGTTCGACGGCGAGGCGCGAGGTTTCGGAGAAGTCCACGCACGCGAGGATGTTTTTGAAAGGCTGGGTTTGGGTGTCGTGTACGAGCAGCACGTCGCAGGGTGAACGCCGGACGCAGGAACCGGCGACGATGCCCGGACCTTTTTCCGGAGCGGATACGCCGTGGGCGCCGAGGACCAGCAGGTTTGCGCCGTGCTTCTTTGCGTGATGCGAGATGCTGGCGACGGGGCTGCCGATGTCGATGTCGAACTTCGCCGATGCCAGTTCTGGCATCTGCTTCGTCCAGTCGTTCCACATTTGGCGACCTTCGCTCAGGAGCGAATCCGTGACTTGTGCTTGAAACGAGGACATTTCACCCGTGAGGGGCACGATCGCGATCGTGTCGATCACGTACAGTGCGGCGAGGGTTGCGTTTGAGGCCTTGGCAAGTCGCGCGGCTTGCGCGATTGCGATGCGGGAGCAGGGAGAGAAGTCGACGGCGGCGAGGATGGTCTTGGACATGGCGAACCTCCGGGACGATGGAACGTGTGAACTCTATCACCAGACGACACACGATAATAGGACTGGTTAGTCCTATTTATCGCAATTGCCTTGATTTACTGACAGAAATTCTAAATTTGCTTTGAGAGTTGCGAACGCATTGCGAATGGAAGTTCGCCGCGCTGTGGTTTTCAGGTTGATTCGCTTCGCCTTGAAGGCCATCTCCGGTGCTACCAGGGGCTTGAAGCCCGTGCTACGCGGCGATGCCGCCGCGATGGCCAGGCTGATTGTTGGAGTGCGCTTCGGCGGAACGTCTGGCTTGGTCGGGTGACCAATTGGTCACGGCTCCCATGCGACTGGCGACTTCGGCGAGGAACATGGGCTTGTTGATGGGCTTGGTGAGGCAGGCGTCGCAGCCGGCGTCGATGCACTGCTGCTGCTCGCCCTTGAGGGCGTGGGCGGTGAGGGCAACGACTTGGAAGGGGTACTTCTGATTTCGCAGTTCGCCTGCGGCGGTGTATCCGTCCATGACGGGCATCTGCATGTCCATCAGAATCACTTCATAGGGCGAGTTGTTTCGCCATGCGTCGAGCGCCATGCGCAGACCGATCTCGCCGTTTTCTGCGATGTCGACGGTCGCGCCGGCTTTCTTGAGGATAAGACTGATGAGGCGCTGGTTGTCGACGCCGTCCTCGACGAGGAGGATGCGGCCTTTGAGTTGTCCGGCGGCGTTCTGCTTGGCTGGTTGGCCTTGAGCGTTGGAGAACGACACTGGGCAGGAGTTGGGTTGGATAGAGAGCACGGGCTGGGGCCTGCGAGATTCATCGTTCTGTCTGGGCTGCGGCACGAATGACATCTCGCGTTTTTCAAGATAGCCCCACGAGGTACCGGTCACTTCGCCTATGGGCAGCGTGAGCGTGAAGACGCTGCCGACGCCGGGCTCGCTGTCGAGGGTGAGGGTGCCGCCAAGGTGCTCGGTGATGTTGCGCGTGATGTACAGGCCGAGCCCGGTGCCGCCGAAACGGCGCGTCATCGAGTCGTCGGCCTGCGAGAACGGGCTGAACAGCTTCTGGACCTGCTCACCCGAG
>CAZEZV010000231.1:0-6653 GCA_964516725.1 uncultured Phycisphaeraceae bacterium | reverse complement strand
CGTCACGCGGTACTTGCAGGGCGTGATTCTGAAAGAAGCGCCGCAGGCGGCGATGAGCGAGCAGGCTGCACGAGACTTGGCTGGCGCGTTTTTGTTCAGCGGCGAAGATCAAGAGAAGATGCTGCGGTACATGTCGGGTGGCGAGCGCAGCCGGGCCGTGCTTGCGGGGTTGCTCGCGAGTGCGAAGAACTTGCTGATCCTTGACGAACCGACGAACCACCTGGATATTGAAAGCGCGGAGCGGCTTGAAGACGCACTGTGCATGGAAGGGGGCTTCGAAGGGACGCTGCTGCTTATCAGCCACGATCGTGCATTGATTGACGCGACGTGCGATGGTGTGATTGTGCTGGATGGTGAGGGCAACGCAGAGGTGTTCCTGGGGAATTACACGGAGTGGCACGAGAAGAAGGTCGCGCGGGAGCGGGAAGCGGCGAGGCAGGAGGCGGAACTCAAGGCTCGGCGCGAGGACTCGGCACGCAAGCAGCGTGAGGCGGAGGAGCGCAAGAAGCAGGAAGCCGCGAGAGCTCCGCAAGTGAAGCAGAGCGCAGGGCAGAGTTTCAACAAGGGTTCAAACTTCAGCAAAGGTCCGAGCCTGAGCGCGCTGGAGCGCATGAGCACGGACAAACTCGAAGCGAAGATTGAGCAACTTGACACCAAAGTCAAGCAATTGGACGCTGAGCTTGCGAATCCGGACACGTGGCGTGATCATGGCAAGATGAGCAAGTTGACCGATCAGCGCAACGCCGCGGCGGCGGAGCTTGAGCCGCTGGAGTTTGAGTGGTCGCGCCGGGCCGAAGAGATGTAAGTTTGTACGTGCGCTGTTGCAGTGAATGTTGCCTCATGTCCATTCGGTCCGTCGCCATTTTGTTTCACGAGCGAGCGAGGGATGCGCAGGCGGGGAACTATCGGTTGTGGACATTGGTGTCGAATTGGGAGCGGATGGGTACTCGGGTGGAGTACTTGTATGGCATTGGGCGAGACACCGATGCCGACCTGCTTTTTCCGCACTTGGACGTGTCGTACATGCCGGATGACTACTGGGCATTTATCCAGCGACATCCGCGCGTGGTGAATCGCAACGTTCGCGATATTCGCAAGACGGTGTATTCGACGAGTCGCGTGGGGCGCGCCGATGAGTACGAGGGGCCCGTGATCGTGAAGACCGTCAACAACTGCGGCGGTTTTTCAGATGTGTGGCTGAATACCCGCTCGCGTGTGACCGGTGGTGCGTCGATTCGTGCTCGCGTGATGGCGAAGCTGTCGCGGCAGGAGTGGCTCGGGGCAACGCGTTTTCGCTGTGCGCGAACCTTGCCTCGATACGTGATCTTTGATTCGCTGAAGATGGTGCCGCGTGGGGTGTTTGGGAATCCGCACCTGATTGTTGAGAAGTTCGTGCCTCAGCGCGAGGGCGATTCGTATGTGATGAACATGTGGATCGTGTTTGCGAACAGAGGCGTTGGGCGGATTCTGCGAGCAAGTGATCCGTATGTGAAGAACGCGAATGCGAAGTTGGATGCATTTGCCGTTCCGCCGCGAGAGATTCAAGATTGGCAAGAGAAACTCGGGCTGACGTACGGCAAGATGGACTTCGTCATGCATGACGGCAAGCCGATTCTGATTGACGTGAATACGACGCCGACGGTGACGGGTGACGCGCGGAGCGAGCAATACCGCGTGCTCAACGAAGAGATGGCGGCGGGCGTGCATTGGTTTGAAGGCAACGACGCGCTTGAGAACCTGAAAGTGTGAGTTTTCCGTTTTGACTTCCGGTAATCGAGCAGATCGAAGGCATGATCGTTCGCATTTGCGAATCAACTTCACTAACATCGTGTCACGATGCTTCCACAAGCCCTTGAAAAACTACTGACTGCTGTTGGTATTCCCGATCCGATTCCTGCTGATCCGTTTCCGACGCTGATGGCGTGGCTTGATGAGGCTCGCGCGAGTGGGAAGTATCAGGATCCCAATGCCATGGCGCTCGCGACCGCGACTCGCGATGGTGTGCCGTCCGTGCGCATGGTGTTGTGCAAAGACATGGACGCTTCGCGGCACGCCGTCACGTTTTACACAAACTATCAGAGTCGCAAGGGCGGCGAACTGACGGCGAACCCGCACGTGGCTGTGGTGTTTCACTGGCATCATGCGCAGCGGCAGGCACGCATTGAGGGCACGGTTGAAATGCTCGCTGCCTCGGAGAGTGATGCCTACTTCCAGTCGCGGCCGTTGCTGTCGCGCATTGGTGCGGTCGTGAGTGAGCAGAGCAAGCCCATTGCGTCGCGGACGGTGCTGGTTGATCGAGCATTGCGCCTCGCGGGATCAGCGGCGCTGGGGACGCCGATCCAGCGTCCGGCTCACTGGGGTGGCTATCGGATCAATGCAACGACTGTTGAGTTGTGGAGTGCGTGCGAGGGTCGGCTGCACCAGCGAGTTGTTTGGCGCAAGGTCGCCGGATCGGCGGCATGGGCGTACGAATTGCTGTCGCCGTAGCCGATTTCGAGTTTGAGCGGGCGGAATCTCGAAAATCACGCAATCCGCCAGGCGGCTCACGCCATATGAGAAGAAGAGGGACAAGCGCACCAACCTAGGCTGACCCGCCGCGGTTATGGCAACCAGCGACGGCACATGCCAAGACCCGTGGAGGTTCCCATGTCGCGCTTGATGAGATGTCCTTCAACTTCACTCGCCGTGTTCGCGGCCGCGATGTTCCTACAAGAACAATCGTGTGATGCCGCCATCACCGTCCTCCAGCAGACTGGTCAAATGACTGTGCACGGCCAGGACGGCACGTTCACTGCGCACGCACCCTCGAACCAACCCTGGTTTCAAACAGTGAGTTCCGGTGGTGGTGGTCCCGTTTGGTTTGCTCAGTCATTCATGTTTGTCAACTGGTCTTCAACCAGCATGGTCGTGTACGCCGAGGCCATTGTTTCTCCCGGCTCTGGCTCGCCTGTCCTCACACAGAGCATCGCAGACGTCTCGATTCGCTTCAGCATCTCGCAACCGACCGACGTTCGAATCCTCTTCGACAACGCGCCTGACCAGGCTGGACCGAATGTCTCGCTCAACACGCACTCGATGCGGCTGCTCGATCACGCGACCGATTCGCCGGTCGTTGAAGGCCTCGTCAACAATGTTGTCGTGGCGCTCGCGCCGGGTCAATACCGCTTTGAGGGGCACAATGCGATGGGCAATCTTCCGGGCAGTCTTGCGCTGTCGAGCGGCTCTCGCATGCTCAGCATGCAGTTGACCATCGTCCCTGCTCCTGCCGGCGCAGGCGTACTCGCCGTTGCTATGGTGTTCAGTTGCACACGGCGTCGGGCTGCACGCACTTTCAAGTCATGTGGAGCTGTGCCCCCGACGTTGTGACGTTTTCACTTTGTTTTCACGCCGCAATCCGCTGCCCTTGAGCTGTTGCTTCCACACTCATCGCAATGACAGTGATGTCGTCCGCCTGGTGCAGGCTGCCGCTCTGTTCGTCGAGCAGCGCTTCGAGCTGCCCCATGCACGCCGCGGCGTCCATTGCCCGACGCTCTTCGTGGAACACCATCCGCAACTGCTCGACATGGCGCGACGCGATGGAAGTGCTTGGCACGCTTGGCGGCGAGGCGTGCTTCAGCCTTGGGAACGCGGCTTCCAAGCCGTCGGTGTAGAGCAGCAACGTTTCACCGGGATGCAGCGTCGTCGTCGCGCAATCAAACTCCGCATCCGGGAACACGCCAAGCAACGGCCCGGTTGTCTCCAGTTCGCGAATCCCGCACCGTCCCAAGATCACCGGCGCAGGATGGCCCGCACCCGCAACGGTCACGTGACCCGTGCGCGTATTGAGAAGACCGTACAAACCCGTTGCAAACCGTCCGGTGTGCATCGACCCGTCCACGAGTCGTTGATTGAGGCGCGATAGGACTTCGGGAGGTGACAGGCGCACCGGCACGCCGCGACCATCCACACGCAGCACGTCCGCCGTGATCAGGCTGTTCGTCAGGATCATTGTGAGCAGTGCCGCTGGCACGCCGTGCCCGACGGCATCGGCCACGAAGAACGCGATCGTCTCATCATCGACTTGGCGGATGTTGTAGATGTCTCCAGAGACGGCATTCACAGGCCGGTACAGCACGTTGACTTTGAGGCCGTCGATTGTCGGCAAGGGCGACGCCGTGAACTCGTGCTGAACCCCGGCTGCAAGATGCAGTTCTTCGTGCATCCGCTCAACTTCGGAGCGCACGCCGGCCTGGCACCGCTGCATGATCGCGACTTCTCGCATGAGACCCGAGACAAACTGCTGCCTCGTGCTGAGCGCATACAGCATCGGCGCGAGCACGCTGCCGGTGACTTCCAACGGGAACACCATCACGCCTCGATGCTCATAGGCAATCCATCGTTGAGAATCCTCCGCGATCATGACAACGGGCAGCCCCATGTCGCACAGTCCCTCGAGGCACCGATCGACTTCAATCACATCGCACTTTGTGGTTGCGAACAGGACCGCGACCTCGTCGAGCGGGCAGCGGATCGGGTCGGGATCGTGCGAACGGACGAATAGTTGGGGGCGCGTCAGGCGCTGCACTTCAGGCGAGTGCGCACCGGGCCACGCGGCCAAGATCTCGTTCCGGAGGCGGAGCTCGGACTGAGTCTGAAGCTCAGGCCCGCCAAGAAGTATCGTCGCGCGCGTCATGCAGTCCCTCTCACGCGATGTGGTGCAATGCCAGCCCGCCGCAAGTTCCATCTCGCGGCTCACTTTGCAATCGGCTGATTCTCGGCCCTTATTTACTATGGTCAGGGACAATTCGTCATTCGCCCGATGCAGGGCGATTCGCGTGCGAAAAACATGAAAAAGCCGCGCGAAAACTGCGTACAAGCTGTCCGGACACGAACGGAACGGGTGCCCTCCCGTGCGAAGCACCATCTATGATGTCCGGTGCTGCACGGGCTTTCGCTTGCCAAGAAGTGCCTTTTGGTGTTCGGCTTAGCCATCGTTCTGGTGGTGCTGGCGGCGATGGTTGCGCCGTGGATCCGCATGACCAGGCTGATCGACGAAGGACAACTTGAGGTGTCGCGACAACTCGTCTCGATCTGGGAGAGAATGGAGGCGAGCGACGAGTCGTTGATGACTGGACCGACGCGGCCCGGGCCGTGGTCCGTGCCTGCGCCGACGATCGCAACTGAGAATCCCGCGGGCATCGAGGCGAGGCGGCTGTCGCTCGAAGAGGCAAAGGCCGACAGCGACGAATTCGTGCGGGACAGCATCGCATTCTTCCAGTCGAATCCGGATTACCTCGATCGGCAGGACGCTTCGTGGGCTGGGACGTCGCGCGAGTATCAGTACGTAAAGGCGATCTGGAGGTCAAACCCGCGAAGCGAGGCGGGCGCAGCGCCGCCCGGAAAAACACTGGCGGGTTTGATCGGGCTGCGAAGGCGGCCCATCTCCGCAACGTCGCAACTTGTGACGAACACGGCGTACCTGCTGCTCGCGGGCCTCGCGGTGCTGGTCGCGGCGATGGTCGTGTTCTGGATCATCACGCGAAAGCTGGTCTTGCAGCCGGTTGAGCAACTGCGGATGGCGGCGGAGCGAGCGCGCGAAGGCAATCTTGCGTTTCGATCGGACATCGCAACGGGCGATGAATTTCAAGAGTTGTCGCAGACGTTCAACACAATGGTGTCGGACCTGCAGGCGTCGCAGGACCGCCTGCGCGCGATCAACGCAGCAATGGACGTAAAGCTGCACGAACTTGAAGCAGCAAACTCGGCGCTGCATCAGGCGGCGAAGATGAAGAACGAGTTTCTTGCGAACGTGAGTCATGAATTGCGCACGCCGCTCAATTCGATCAATGGATTTGCGGAACTGCTGCTGGAAATTGCGCGGGGGGAGCTTGATCGTGGTGATGGCGACACGTCGGTGCTCAAGCGAGTGCGATACCTGGAGAATATTTCCAACGCCGGGCGCGGGTTGCTTGCGCTTATCAACTCGCTGCTAGAAATGGCACGAATTGAAGCTGGGAAGGTTGACCTGCGGATCGAGTTGGTCAACGTGAAGGACTCGTGCGAGGGGCTCTTGGGTTTGATTCAGCCGCTGGCGAACAAGAAGGGCATCACGCCTAGATTGGAAGTTTCAGAAGACGTGCCGATCATCCGCACGGACCATCGCAAGTTGCAGCAGATCATCTTCAACTTCTTGAGCAATGCGGTGAAGTTCAGCATGCCGCTGGAAAAGACCGGCAAGGAACCGACGATCGTGCTGCGAGCGGAGCGATTGCCCGTGACTGGCGGCGAGGAGCGCGTGCGCATCAGCGTCATCGATAATGGGCCTGGCATTCCGAAGGAAGAGCAGGAGTTGATTTTCGAGAAGTTCTATCAAGCCGAGGGCGGGCACACGCGCGAGTCGACGGGGACGGGGCTTGGCCTTGCGATCTGCAAAGACCTTGCGGGCATCTTGAATGGAGACATTCAACTCGTGAGCGACGTTGGGCGCGGGTCGATGTTCAGTTTGATTCTGCCGATTGCGTTGGCACCGCAGGTTGAAGAAAGTTCCAAGCCGCGCGAAGAAGTTGCTGCGGCTGCGGATTGATGCCAGAAGTCAACAATCGTCGTGCCCCCGATAGTCGGTGGCACGTATCAGAATCGGAATGTCCCAAACACGCCGACCATTGGTGCCACGC
>CAZEZV010000230.1:0-6670 GCA_964516725.1 uncultured Phycisphaeraceae bacterium | reverse complement strand
AAAGAGCGAGCCGTCGTTGTTGAAGTCGATGTCGTTGCAGGTCGCGGCTTCCGGAATGCAGGGGCCTTCCGAGTACACGCTGAGGAAGGCGTCGATGTCCTGAGGATCAAAGAAGCTGGTGTCATTATTGAAGTCGATGGAGTCGCAGCCGGTTGGCCCGCCGCCAACCCAGAAGCCGCCCGACAGGGAGAAGGAGCCTCCGACCATCGGGCCACCCGCGTCGGGTTGACCGATCGTGCCGGACAGGCTGAACGTACCACCGGCGGATGTTCCGCCGCCGCCGTCGATCGTAAACCATGAGAGGTCATAAGGTTGCGCGTTGGCGACGGTTGCGGTCGCAAGGCAGCCAGCAAAGGCGGAAAGAACGTGTGCAGCGCGAATCTTCATGGCGAAACCTCCAGACGTATCCCCGATACGTACCCGTAGTTGAACCCGTATTGGGCGGGAATCGACCCCCGCCAGCGGGACAGAACTCGAACACCACTTCCCTTCAATCAGAATAGCGAAAAAGCGGATTCGTTCGGACAGCGAATTTGAAAATTCGCAGAAAATCACAAAGTTCGTCGGTCGGAGCTGTGTTCTTTCAACGGTCTTATAACTACACCCTGGCTATTCGTCGCCTGTTCCAGGCTTCACACGCCGTGTTGGCTCGGCGCCTGCGTTGGGTGCCGGTTCCTTCCCGTCGGTTTCGATGATCTGGATTCCTTTATACACGACCTGCATGAACTTCTCGTTGTTGAGGTTGTCCGTCCGGTGATTCCAGAGCACGGCCATTGTGAACCACTTGCCGTCGGCGCGTTCGAGCATCCAGACGCCGGTCTGGACTCCCGGCTCGCCGCTGGAGCCTTTGAACGCGACGGTCTTCCATTTTTCTGCGTCGAGGCCGATACCGGGGTTGCGCCTGAGCGCCTCGGCGACGGGCTCCATGCCTTTGCGGAGTTCCATGGCGCGGAGTTTGGCGAAGAGTTCGCAGCACTGCTTGGGGCTCGCGTACCAGCCGATGGACTCGACACCAACTGGTTCGAGCCAGTCGCCCAGTGCGGGGCCGAGGGTTTCCATGACGTTGCCGCGATCTTGGAGAACTTCATACGCCGCGCCGTCTTTGGAGAGCATCGCGAGTTGATCTTCATCGTCTGCATCCGCAAAGTCCAAGCGTGTGTCCTCGTCTGCGCCGAGTTTCAGGGCGAAGAACTCGCGGGTTGACAAGTACGGCGTGTTGCGGTCTGCGTTGTCGTTGAGCGGCGTCAAGTACTCCTGCATGTGTTCGCGTCCAACGCGCTGCAGGATGTGATCCGCGGCGGTGTGATCAGAGAGAGAGATCATCTTGATCGCGAAGTCGCGGAGCGGGAACTGCTTGCCGGGGGCTTCGAGTTGCATCTCGCCGCTCGGCAAACTCTTCAAGCGATCCTCGATTGTGATCGGTTCGTCCCATTGTGCTTTGCCCGCTTCAACCTCATCGCCGATCGCGGCAAGGAGGTACAGCATCGACACGGTGTTGATCGCCATGGGTTTTTCTTCGTTTTTAGCAGCAAGAGGCATCAATTCCCACGGGCGCTTGGGATCAATTCCATCTTCACCGGGCGGCGGCGGCATGATTTCGTACGCGGCGAATGCGGTGTCGCCTCCCAGGTCTTTGAGCGAATCCGAAAACGCGTCCCAACCCCCACCTCCGCCGCCTCCCCCACCTCCATCATCGCCATCTCCGCCCCCACCGCCGCTGCTCGCCGTGAATCGCAGGCTGGAGATCTTTGCAGACTTGTCATCGATCGCAAGAAACACATCGAGCGCGGCGTTGCCGGACTCGCTTGTGATCTCCGCCGTCATGCTGTCGCCGCGTTCTTCGGGCGACGCTTTGACCACAAAGACATCTTCGCCATCAAACGCGTCGGTGCGAATTTCCTTGAACGTGGCTTTCATCTCGTCCTTGGAGATGAACGAGAGGAAGTCCTCTTCGCAGTGCTCCTCAGCGTCGGACACGTCACCTGAGTTGATCGCCTTGATCACCCAGCGAAGTTGATCACCCACTTTCGAATCTGGAATCTTGGTCCGCCGGGACTTGGGGCTGGGCGGGAACAGGCGGTTCATCTCGGCCTCGCGTTGCTTCATGTCGGGAGGAGGAGCGGCGATGGCGCTTGATTGCGCCGCGATGAACAACACCACGCCCGTCAGCGCTCCTGAAGCCAACCACTTCCAAGTTGCTTGCGTTCTCATGGCTCGGCTCCCGACTCACTTGACCCAACCCCAGTCACACACTCGACGCTGCAACGATTGGGGTCTTTACGGCACTTGAAAGTCCCGAAACTTCCAGTTATCAACTTCGCCCTGCTCGGTATCGTTGGCCCACACTTAGCGGCTTGCATGCCGCGGGTCTCTTGACGAATCGGGTATGCTGTAGGCATGACTTTGCTTTCTCCCAGTCGTCGCAGGTCGATTGCATGTCTCACGTTGTTCGCCGCGGCTGGTCTTGCACGCACGGCTGATGCAACGTGGTCGATCATTGTCGTTGATACGCGGACAAAGGAAGTTGGTATCGCATCTGCAACATGCCTCCTGAATCAGGATTTGCGGGCCATCACACCTTGCGTGGTGACGGGCGTTGGTGCTGGCGTCGGCCAATCCTTTGGTGATCTCACGAACGTCAATCGCACGTTCATCCGCGACCGCCTCATTGATGGCACGATTCCCAGCGACATCCTCGTTGGTCTGTCTCAAATAGACACAGGCCATCAAACCCGCCAGTACGGGATCGCAGACGTGTTGGGCCGAGCGGCGACCTTCAGCGGCACGCAGAACGGCGCTTGGGCGGGTGGCCAAACAGGCCAGTTTCAGTACACATACGCCGGGCAAACCGGAACGCTCGCGTACGCAGTGCAGGGCAACGTGCTCACCGGCCCGGGCGTTGTGCAAGCGGCGGTCAACGCGTTGCAGACGGAGGGCGACGTACCGACACGGCTCATGGCCGCCATGCAGGCGGCCCGATTCGCGGGCGGTGACGGTCGGTGCAGTTGCGGTAATGAAAACCCAACTGCGTGCGGCGATCCGCCCGGACCGTTTGTGAACAGTTCGTTCATCGCGTTTTACATTGTGGCGCGAGCGGGAGATATTGATTCGTGCAACCCGGTGTATCCGGTGAGCGTGTTTCGCGACGTCGTGCCGGCCAACTTGTTTGACACTGAAGTGCCGGAAGTTATCACCGCCGGAAACGCGCCCGTGGGTGTGCGCGTCTATCGCAACACGACTCGCCCCACCATCAGCGGATCCCATCGCTCGCCCCCTGCGCTGAGCGTCCCTCAAACGATCCCGCTCGCCGGCGGTTCTTCGTCCTTTGCCATCGGCGAGGTTTATGGATTTCCCGGAACCGGCCCCGACATTGTGACTTCGATCACCGCAACGCCTTCGAAGGTCGTCGCGATTCAGAACCTTGAAGTCGGCACATTCGGCACGCCGGACATCGCCGACCAACTCGCCGACGCATCCGCCGTGCTGATCGGCAACCTCGACCTTGATCCCGACGAGGACGTCGCGGCGTATCAGCCCAGCGCCCAGAGACTGCAGTTTTTCCGCAACTTCGCGCTCGAGGGCGGCTCGCCGCTGCTGGTGAGCGCGGGCACACTGACAACCTCGAGCGAGAGCATTCCGCCAGTGCTTGGAGACTTTGATCGCAACTTTCAACTCGATGTCGCCGCGTTGGCGCCGGCAACATCACAAGTTCGCGTGTATCGACGCACGAGTGACTTCGCGTTCGCCCCGCCCGTCGCGTTCAGTTGCGTGACGTTCCCAAACTCGCTGCTGATGGGCGACTTTGACGGTGACGGCGATCAGGACCTCGTCACGCTGCACACCGGCCCGGCGCGGATTCAGTTGCATCGCAATGTTGGAACGACCGAGGGCACAGTGGCGTTCACATCGTTCCCGGCAATCACATCACCGTTCACGACGATCACGGGAACGGGCGTGGGCGATGCGAATGGTGATGGGCTCGCGGACTTGGCGGTCTGCGGTGGTGCAAGCATCGCTTTTTTACTGGGAACCAATGTCATACCCGAAGGACTCGTCACCGCAGGGGCCGCGGCGTATCTCTTCAGCAACGTCACGCCGAGTTTCCGCGGTGTGCGACTTGCGGACATGGATGGTGACGGCGACGCCGACATGGTCGCGCGATCGCAGGCAACGCCGCTTGCGTTCACGATACTCGAACAACGTGGTGAGCAGGGCGCAAACGCGTTTGGAAGTCCGGGCACGTTCCTCAGCGTGCGAGGCTGTGCGGCGGGCACGTACTTCATGAATTACAACGTCCTCGCGCCGGGGTTTCCAGCGCCGGACCCGGTGGCGGTGCTGCAGCAGCAGTTCGACGCGCAGCGCTCGGCGAATATCAACATGCCTGATGCCGTGCAAACCATGGTGAGCGTGCCGACACTGCGCTTGGGGCTTGGGAGTGACGATGTTGTGATTCAATTGCGGAACTTCGACGGGAACGCGGTGTCTTCGGATATCACGTCGGTCATTGCAGAACGTACCTCTAGCGGATTGCCGACAACAAGCGGAAGTACGGTTGTGAGCACCGGGAACGGGCAATACCGACTGGCGCTGACGCCCGAGCGTGTTGGAACCGATGAATTCCGAATCACTGTCTTCACGCCGGGCGAGCGGCCCATTGTGCTGATGCCAACGACAACCGTGAGGGTGCTCGGGCCGATTGTGTGCGACTCAATCGACTTCAACAACGACGCCAGCTTGTTTGACCCGCAGGACATCGAGGCATTCCTCAGCGTTTACAGCGAAGGCCCGTGTGTTCCCCCGGGCGCAGCATGCAACGACATCGACTTCAACAACGACACGAGCCTGTTTGACCCGTGCGATATCGGGAGTTTTCTGGGCGTGTATAGCGAAGGGCCGTGCCTGCCGTGCGGCTTCTAGCAAGAGCCGAGGTGCGCAGGCACCCGGCCAATCTTCTGGCTCACCTTTCTTCACCACGGCAATACCACATCACACATCTCAAACAAGTCGCACATTCAAAAGGCTGTGAACACGCCAGACCAGAGCGAATCTTTACGCGAAGGTCCGGGTTGATTACGGCAAGATCAACATCGCATCACCGAACGAATAAAAGCGATACTCGTCTCGAATAGCTGTTTGATAAAGCCCTTTGAGTCGAGCGACACCGGAATGCGTTGGATTGCCACGCTCGAGCAGGCTCGCCACCATCGCCATCAGTGTGCTGCGGGGCAGGTGGAAGTTGGTGAGCAGGCCATCAACCCACTTCCACTGATATCCCGGAGTGATCAGGATGTTTGTGCTGAGTTGCCCGGGTTCATTCGTTGCGGCGAAACTCTCGATGGTTCGTGCGGCGGTCGTGCCGACGGCGATGACTCTGCCTGGGAACGCACTTTTCAACTGCCCCTGCGAGGGGCTTTGTGGCTGGCACCGGTTTTGGCTTTGCTGCTGACTCTGTACCTGACCAACTGCGAGGCGCGTCTGCTTGATCGCGTCCATCGCGGCGCGATCCATCTCGCACCACTCATGATGCATCGGGTGCTGCTCGACGAACTCCGTGTCCACACTTGCAAACGTGCCCAGTCCCACATGCAGCACAACCTCGGCCCGGCGAACACCCATCGAGGCGAGCGTGGCGAGCAGTTCGGGCGTGAGGTGCAGTCCTGCCGTCGGTGCGGCGACTGAGCCCCCGCCACCCCCACCACCCCCACCGCCACCCGCCGCTGTGCTTCGCGCATAGGTCGTTTGGTATCGCTCCCGATCAGATGCTTCGTCGGTCTCGACATGACCTCGCTTGCGCGCGGCGCGGATGTATGGCGGGAGCGCGGTGAGGCCAACGCGATCGAGGATGCTTGTGTCAGAGTCATCGATGGGCTCGCCCATCGCGTCTTCAACGCTGACGAGCCACGCGCCGTGTTGACTTGCGAGGTCGCCTGCGGCGTGTGATATCAAGCGAAGCCGCACACCGCTGTCGGCACCAGCGCGATCGTGGAGGCCTACCACGGTGCTTTCACGTAGCCGCTTGCCACTAAGGAGCGCGGTCCAGGCATGACAGAGATCGGCTTGCGCTGGCGCTAGGTACAGCCCTTGGACAGCACCGCCTGTGTCAATGCGGACGCCTTCGAGTCGCGCGGGGAGGACGCGCGTGGCGTTGAGAACGAGGAGGTCGTTGGCACGCAGGTACTGCGGGAGGTTTTTCACCTGTGCGTGCTCAATGAACGCGGGATCACTCGCGCAGACGACCATGAGGCGTGCATCTTCGCGGCGGGGGGTGGGAGCGATTGCGATGCAATGGTCGGGGAGGTCGTATTCAAGGTCGCGCGTGGGCAGCACGGGGAGTTGTAGGGTGCGTCAAGAAAGTTCACCGCCGAGGGCGAGGACGGAGTCACCACGAAGGCATAAAGGGCACAAAGAAGAAGGCAGTCTGACTGTTGAGGTCGTCACCCGCCGGGCGCATATCTGTTGGTGTTTTGATGCGTACACGCAACGCCGCTGATGAATGTGGGCAACAAACTACATGACCCGTCACGTCTCGCATGCGCTGTTGCAGCAGCACCGTTCTTATCGCTCCTCATGTGGCTGGCACCCCAGTTTCATCGTGTCCATAGCCGCGGCTCATCCGCTGCGGCGTTCAGGACACGCATATGAAAATCGGCGCAGGCTTCGAAACTCAGTT
>CAZEZV010000229.1:0-6694 GCA_964516725.1 uncultured Phycisphaeraceae bacterium | reverse complement strand
GCGAAGGGCCTTGCGTGCCGGCGACGGCGACGTGCAACGACATCGACTTCAACAACGACGGCTCGGTGTTTGATCCCGCGGATATTGACGGGTTCCTGAGCGTGTACGGCGAGGGGCCGTGCAACGCGGGCTAGTGCTCGCTTGGCGGCCGTACGAAGCGACACGCTGTGCCCCCCACCACCGCATGATCGGCGACACACGAGGCGCCGTCGATTCGCGCCGCCTACTTCTGTGCCAGCAACTCATCGATCTTGCGGAGCATCTCCGTGTCGTCGGGCTTGACGCGGGGCGTGTACTTTGCGACCACGTTGCCCTTGCGGTCAACAAGGTACTTGGTGAAGTTCCACGGCACGTCGCCGCCGATTGGCTCGGGCTGCGCAGTCAGCTTCTTGTACAGCGGGCAGATGTCGTCGCCCTTGACCGACACCTTGGAGAACATCGGGAACGTCGCCTTGTACTTGTCGTAGCAGACCTTTTTGATGTCCGCTTCGGAGCCTGGCTCTTGCCCGCCGAAGTTGTTGGCCGGGAAGCCCAGAATCACGAGGCCGCTGTCCTTCTTGCTGGCGTACAGCGATTCAAGCCCGGCATACTGGTGCGTGAAGCCGCACTCACTGGCGACATTGACCATCAGCACGACGCTGCCCTTGAAGTCCGCAAGGCTCTTGTCCTTGCCCTCGATGTCCTTCATCGTGAAGTCGAGCACAGCCGCGTCGACCTTGGCCTCGTCGGTGGACTTCTTTTCGTCACCTGGCTTGGCAGCTGGCGTCTTTGACGCGTCGGGCGTCGCGGGCGTTGTAGAAGGCGTCTGCACGGGCTTCTTGTCGTCGTCACGATTTCCAAGGGCGACGTACGAGGCTGTGGAAATACCCGCGATGATCGCGATGTATGCACCAGTCGTCTTGCCGCCGCAACAGAGTCCGCACTTTGCCATAAAAACCCTTTCAATACCAACCCGGCTTTGCTGCTCGCTGAGCAGACACAAGTTCCAACACCCATTGTATCGCCAACGCGCCCCCCGTTACTCAGATACCTCCTACGCTCAGGCGTGGCAGCCAAAAAGCATCCAAACGCGAGCCCCGACGCAACGCACGCCGGCATCAACCCGGCGGAACTCGAGCAGTTGTCGTTTGAACAAGCCGTGGAGCGCCTGGAAAACATCGTCCGCCAGGTCGAGCAGGGCGAAGTCGGCCTGGAGCAGTCGATTCAGGAGTACGAGCTTGGCATGGTGCTCATCAAACGCTGCAAGCAGATACTTGCAAGCGCCGAGCAGCGCGTCGAAGAACTGTCACGCGAGGCGATGAAGAAGCGCGGCGAGTAGTTCCGGTTCCCTCTCTCCTTCGTGCCACCGAATACGCAAGGCCACCCCCGATAGTCGATGAGACGATGCACCATGAAAAACACCGACCGCCCAAAGCGGCAGTCGGTGGCACGAGTCGTCATATTCAAGTCGGTTTAGAAGTCCGGCGAGCCGTCGTCCATCGGCTCATCGCCGCCGTTCATCGGGTTGCCCGCGCCCTTCATCGCCTCGCCCATGTCCTTGAACGCCATGATGACGTCGTTGGGCAGGTAGAAGCGTGCGCCGAGGCCGCCGCCGTTGGTGGTGACGCCCATCGAGATCGGAGCGATCGTCTCTGGCACTTCCCAGTCCGAGGGCCCGCCCATCATGCCCATGACGCCTTGGACAGTCTCGAGAATCGTCTTCATGCCCAGGTGCCCTTCGATGGTCCGGCCCGAGGGCAGCACGGCTTGCGCGGCTCGGATGTCATCCTGAGCGCCCAGGCCCTTGCCCGAGCGGGCGACCTCGATCGCGTTGGTCATGAGCAGCTTGTTGTCGCTGTAGGTCATGACGACGCCCTTGTCGATCGCGCCCGCGAACCCGTTGAGCCCACGCGGGCCGACGATCATGTTCTGCACCATCGCCATCTGCTGGGCCTCGGGATCGTTGCCATCCGCCGTCATCTGCATCGACCACTTCGCAACGCTCACGTCCGCGAGCGTCTCGGCGTCGTCCTTGCACGAGGTCTTGATGGTGATGCCGCCCATCTGCTGACCATTCGCCGCGTCCATCGACTTGCGCATGGTGTTGAGGTACGCCGCGGGGTCTTTCGTTTCGACGTACGCCGTGGTGTTGACAAACAACCCGCCCATCAGCCCGCCGGGCGTTGCGCCCATCATCATGCCGTAGCCGTCGGTGTTGTCGATCTGGGCCGTCATGTCGGAGAAGGGGCCCATGAGTTTCTGCATGGCCTTGCTCATGTTCGATTCTTCTTCGCCACCCGCCCCCGCCCCCATCATCGACGAGGTCATGTCCGTGTACGACTTCAGCATCTTCTTGACGCCGGGCTTGCTGGTGTCCATCGCCGTGACGACGAAGAACTCCTGCTCGGGCAAACGCTCAACGAGACGAAGCGTGTCGCCCTTTTCGTTGAACATCTTGGCAAGCTCGGTGCCTTCGATGAACTGCGCGCCCATGTCAACGATGATCCCCGCGTCCGACAGACCAAGGCCCATGATGCCCACCGACCCGTCGCGTGCGAACGCCTCGCCCATCGTCTCAAGCATCGCGAACGCCTGCTTGGCCTGCTCCATGCCGGGCATCATCTGCTCGCCCGCCCCCTTCTGCATTTCCTTGAGGCCTTCCTCGATCTCGCCGCGAAGCACGGGGATGTTGAAGAACATCATCATGTCCGTCGCTTCGTCAACCTGAGCGCCCACAGCGCCCAGCGCCTTGGTGTGCGCCGCCATCATGCCCTCGGCACCCGCGTATCGCTCCAGCGGTTCCTTCGTCTGGCTCAGAATCGCGTAGCCCTTGCCAGCGTCCTTGATGAACGACTCCTTGCCATCGATCTTCACTTGTGCAATGCCCGCTCCGTCGCTGCCCCCAAGCCCTTTCACAAACGCCGCGTAGTCGGACACCGGCACGAGGATGAACGGGTCCATCTTCTCAAAGCCCTTGTCATTCGCCTCGTCCATCATGTCTTCGAAGTCTTCGTTTGCTTCATCCATCGCATCGTCTGGATTCGGTTCGTCGTCGGCAGCGTTGCCATCTTCCGCGGCCTCCTTCGCTTCCGCCGCCTTCTCCGCTGCTTCCTTCGCCTTTATCGCCTCCAGCTCCGCCGCGGGCTTCATCAGCGCGAAGAACGCCGCCGAGCCTTCGCGGTTGAGGCCTGGGATGCTGGTGATCTGCTTCAACTGCTCAACCGGGTTGTCCCCGCCGCTGGCGATCATGTCTTCAAAGATGTTGAGCGTTGACGACCACTTCTCGAACTTCTTCTCGAAGCTCGCGATGTTGTCAATCGTGCTGACCATCGCCGCGTTCGAAGGCACCCGATCCAAAACCGGCGGCAACTTCGCAAACGCGCTGTTCGTGCCCGCAAGCATCGCCAACACAACCGTGGTCTTCATCATCATCCGCCCAACATTGCAATTGCTCAACATGATCTTTCCCTTTCCGCGCCGCCCCGGACAACGCTCCGGCAAACAGCACGAGACTTTCGCTTCTAAACCTACGACCCCACCCCCCACCAGTTCGCTCACAGGATATGACAATCAGAAGCCTAAATCACCCTCGTAGCATGGGCTGCCAGCCCATGAGCTCCCCACCCCCCGCCTTCTGAATCCCTCAAAATCCAGAGCAACAGACCTTCCTTGTACGTCTTTTCCCAATCCTCGTTTCGCGCCAACTTTTCCCCGCCAACCATCCCAAGAACGAGCAACGCCCTCAATCCAACCCCGATTCCCAAACCCACAATCCCGCCATGCCCCCGACTTCTCAACCCATCGCCCAACAAATCGCCGACCTGCGCGACCTCCTCAACCGCGCCAACCGCGCCTACTACGTCGACGCCGCCCCCATCATGTCCGACCCGGAGTACGACCGCCGGCTCGAACAACTCGCCGACCTCGAAAAAAAGCACCCCGAACTCGACGACCCCAACAGCCCGACCAAACGCGTCGGCGGCGAGCCCATCACCGGCTTCAAGACCATCAAGCACGCCGTACCCATGCTTTCGATCGACAACAGCTACGACGAGGCGTCGGTGCGTGAGTGGTTTGATCGGATGATGAAGGCGGTGGGCGATGAAGGTGGCAAGAAGGCGAAAGGGAATGCGGGCGCGGGTCTGTTTGCGAGCGAGAGCGATGTGCGCGAGAACGACACAGACCCCGCGCTCTGGCTTGGTGTTCTCACCATCGCCGAACCCAAAGTCGACGGCCTCGCACTTTCCCTCCGCTACGAGCACGGCCAACTCATCCACGCCGTCACTCGTGGCGATGGCACCAAAGGCGACGACGTCACCCACGCCGCCCGCGCCATCCGCAGCATCCCCTTGCAACTCGCCACCGACTCGTCTCCAAAAGTCCTCGAAGTCCGCGGCGAAGTCTTCTTCTCGCTCAAAGAGTTCGAGCGCGTCAACAAAGAGCGCGAAGAAGAAGGCGAAGAACTCTTCATGAACCCCCGCAACGCCGCGGCTGGCACGCTCAAGAATCTTGATCCGAAGCTTGTTGCCTCCCGCAAACTCAAGTTTGTCGCGCACGGGCGCGGCGAGTACGTCCCCGCCGCAGCAACCAAGTCCGATCCGCTTGACTCCACGTACTGGCACTTTCTTGAATCCCTGCGCACCTTCGGTGTCCCCACAAACCCGGGCAGCACCCGCTGCGACTCGGTCGAAGAAGTTCTCAAAGCCATCCACGCCTTCGACAAACGGCGCCACTCCCTCGACTACGCCGTGGACGGCATGGTCGTCCGGCTCGACGACTTCGGCCTTCAGCGTCAACTCGGCACCACATCCAAAAGCCCACGCTGGATCATCGCGTACAAGTACCCTGCCGAACGCAAGACCACCACGCTCATCAGCGTCGCACACCAGGTCGGCAAGACCGGCAAGATCACGCCCCGAGCGTCGATGGAACCAGTGTTGCTTGCAGGCACCGTCGTCCAACACGCCACCCTCCACAATTACGGGCGCATCCGCCAAGCGCCGACAAACCCCGACAACCCGCCACCCACGGGCGAATCCACGCACCTCTGCATCGGCGACACCGTCTACGTTGAAAAGGCCGGCGAGATCATTCCGCAAGTCGTCGGCGTCGTGCTCGCGAAGCGCCCCAAGGGCGCGAAGCCCATCGAGCCGCCCGACCGCTGCCCGCAGTGCAACACGCCCATCGAAGTCGAGCCGCCCGAAGCCGAAGAGAATCCTTCGCTCGAAACTGTCCGCCGCTGCATGAACCCGGAGTGCCCCGCGCAGGTGCGGGAGAAGCTGGTGTGGTTCACGGGTCGTAAGCAGATGGACATTGACGGGCTGGGCGAAAAGACCATCGATCAAATTCGCGAAGCCAATTCGGTGCCACTCAACACCTTTGCCGACATCTTCCATCTCAAAGAACACCGGGACACACTCCTCGCGCTCGATCGCATGGGCGAGAAGAAAGTCGACAACCTGCTCGCGGGCATCGAAGCCGCGAAAGGCCGCGGCTTGGGCAAGCTGCTCGCTGGCATGGGCATGCGCCACGTCGGCGAAGGCACCTCGAAGCTCTTGGCCAAGCTCTTCAAAGATCTCGAAGCGTTGCTTGCGGCATCTGAAGAACAACTCCGCCCCCGAAGCCTTCCCAAAGACCGTGCTCTCGCGCTGGGCTATCCCGCAGAGCCCTCGCAGCGGCCTGAAACCGGGCTGGGCGATGGCACGGCTCATGTTGTTCACGCGTACCTGCACAGCAAGGCGGCGAAGGCGACGTTTGCGGCGCTGGCGGATGCTGGGGTGGATATGACGAGTCATGACTATGTCGATCCTGCGAAGAAGACCACTGAAGCGACGGTGTTCACAGGTAAGACCATTGTTCTGACCGGGACGCTGGAGCAGTATGAACGCCAGCAACTGACGGAGATTCTGGAATCGATGGGCGCGAAGGTGTCTGGCTCTGTGTCGAAGAAGACGAACATTGTGATCGCGGGCAGCGAGGCGGGGAGCAAACTTGAGAAGGCGAGGGAACTTGGGGTGGAGGTGTGGGATGAGGCGAGGTTGGTTGCGGCTCTAAGGAAGTGACCGACGGGGACCGTCGGTCAAGACGGATTGGCGGGGACCGCCAATCTACGCTAGCGCAGGCCGTAGTCTTTCAACTTGCGGTACAACGTCCGTTCGCCGATTCCCAGGAGCTTTGCGGCTTGCTCGCGGTTGCCTGCGGTGAGGCGGAGTGTTTCGCGAATCGCTCGCTTCTCGATCTGTTCGAGGCTCGTGCCGGCGAGGGTGCCTTGGGCGGCACCCGCGATGTCCATCGCATCGTCGGACGCGTCGCTGCGGATTTCGTCGGGGATGTGGCGGAGGTCGAGGACCACCATCGCTCCTCCCCTCGAGGCGCGATCTTCGCTCAGGGCGCTCACAACCATGTTCTGCACGACGTTGAGCAACTGGCGCACGTTGCCGGGCCAGTGATAACTCGTAAGACGCATCATTGCGCCGTCGGTGACGCTGACTTCGAGCGGGGCTTCGCCCTTGGCGGGCGGGGACATTTCGCTGACGAAGCGCTTCGCGGCGTGCAGCGCGAGGGCCGCCGCGTCTTCGCGCCGTTCACGCAGGGGCGGCAGGAAAATGTGGCTGCCGTTGATGCGGAAGAAGAGGTCTTCGCGGAACTTGCCTTCGGCGACCATCTGCTTGAGGTCGCGATTGGTCGCGCTGACAAAGCGAACGTCGGCGTGGCG
>CAZEZV010000228.1:0-6696 GCA_964516725.1 uncultured Phycisphaeraceae bacterium | reverse complement strand
CGCGGACCTTTCACTCGTTCGCAGATCTGAGAGCTCAGTTGTCGCATATGACTATTATCGGATTGGGCTGGGTTGACCGGCCAGTTGCAGGGCAAGGCTTGATAGTATGTTTCTTGCTGCTGAGTTCGCAGGGCCGGAAGCCCATGCTGCTGCTTGCAGGATCATTCCGGTACGCTACAATCCGGCGACTGACGCTGGCCAACGGCTAGCAAGGTCAATCCCGGCCGGATACCAAAGTGGTCTAATGGGGCGGATTGCAAATCCGTTGTTCGTGGGTTCGAATCCCACTCCGGCCTTTTCAGCGTTGCGAGATTCGTGTCTGCGGTTGCTTTTATCGAAGCGATTGGCGGCCGGATCCGTGTACTTGCTGCAGCAAGCTGGTCAGCCATTGCCCGACTTGCACCGCCTGCCCCGTCAACTGATGCAACTGCTGTGAAATGATCATCGCCTGATGGTGCGAGTCGTCGATCGCGCTTGTGACGTTGCTCTTCTCGGTGGTGGCAACCGGCTGCATTCCACGCTCAAGTTCCGTCCGCGCCGCGCTCGTTGCGATGTGCGCCATTGTGCCTTCGACACGATCCATGAGATGTGTCAGCGCGTGCGACTTCTCGTCGCACGATCTGCACACCATGAGGGTCGCATGCCTCGCGGCTTCAAGCTTGGCAATGGCGTCGTTCGCCGCGCCGATTGCGCTGTGCACGTTCGCGGCGGGCTGCGCAGTCAATGTTTCGTGATTGTGTGACTCGCCGCGTGTTCCCGAAGCAGCGCCGCGGGCGTGCTGTGCATGCACTTGCTCGAACTGCGTCTGTATTGCCTGAACCCGCGCCGCGTACCCGTCAAGCGTGTTCGTGAGCCGCGCTTCCTGCTCGCGAGCACTTGCTTGCATCGATGCGTGCGCGTTGCGCACCGTCTCAGCGGCATCATGGCGCAGCGCCTGCAATTGCTCCGCGATCTCCGTCGCGACGGCTTCTGTCCGGCGCTCGGCCTCTGTGCTCGCGTTCTGCAGACGCAACTGCGCCCGCAGCACAGCTTGCTCAAGGCCCTTTTCGCCCTTTTCTGCACGCTCCAGTGCGCGCTCGGTTGCCTGCTGCACCGCCGCGATGCGATCTTCTGACCGCGCTGCGCCCGCGTCAAACTCAATCAGCAGCGTGCGGACGCGTTCTTCGATGGTCATCATCTGCGCCGTGAGCTGCTGCTGCTGTGTCATCAGGCTCTGCAAGTGCGCGGCCTGCTGGTTGTAGTCCGTTTCGCCGTCGGTGGTTTGTTTCACAGGCGGCGAGATCGAAAACTCTGTTTCGGCATCAGTTTCACGCAGCATCGTTGAATGCAACGCTTGTGCTTGCGCAGCACTTGCAGCTTGTGCATTGAATTGCGTGTCCGCTTGATGTCCTGCCGCTCTTGCCGCGAGAATCGCATCCGCCCGCGCCTGATCAATCGCATGGCGAACCATCTCTGCGCAGTCCTTTTCAAACTTCGCCTTTGCGCCTTCGAGCGCCTTCTGCAAGGCCTCCGTCACAATGACGTCTCGCTGCTTGACCACTTCCGCGATCACAGCGTCGCGAACCTCACGCGCCTTCGACAGCGCCGTTTCATTGGTCACGCGATCGAGCAGCGCCTGCGCCCGCCCCGCGCGAGCATCGAGCGCTGGAATCGCCTTGAGCGCCGCGTCCACGCGCCCCTGCAGGTCCTTGACGAGTCCGCGCAGCTGCTCCTGCAACTGCGCCTGCACTGTTGTCGCCTGCGTTGTTGTTGCAGAGAGCGAGCGATGCTGAGACGCCGCCTCCGTTGTCAATTTCTTGAGCGACCCCGCAAGCCAATCGAACGATGTCTGATCTATAACCCGGGGCGACAGGAACGCGCGATCGACCGCTTGCTCCAGCGTCATGTCCAATCGATCACGCTGATCACCTGCATCGCGCGGCGATGCGGCCCCCACCGCTGCGCTGAGCTCACTTTCAAGTTCGAGCGCAACCCCCCGAGCGAGCGATCCATCCCGGCCGCGCGACGCGTCGCCGCCCATTTGGGGCGACTCACTTGCGTGCGGTTTGTTCGAAGACTTGCCTTGAAGAGTCTGAGACATAGGCAGCGGATCCTCCGCGTGAGAAGTGAGAACTTGTGTTGCCGACTGTCATAGTTTTGTCGGCAAAAAGACCCTCGTCCGGTGAAAGTTCGTGAAGCCGGCCGCCTGTCACCCGTCGTTCGGCCCGAAGCAATACAACCACATCAAAGCCTGCGAAGCAGGCTTGCGCGGCAAATCCAGCAAAGCAAGGCGAGAGTGATCCGTTCCCTACGATCCCGCGTGCAGCACTCAAGAAAACACGGCGACGCGGATCATCACGGTGAATCGGCAACCAAAGTCCGCCTCCAGCGTTTCCTCGCAGACGCTGGCATCGCCGCGCGCCGCGTCTGTGAGACCATGATCGAGGAAGGCCGCGTCAAGGTCAACAAGGAAGTTGTCCGTCGCCTGCCGGTGTTTGTCGATCCGCAGAGCGATCACATTGAAGTGGACAATCGCCACGTCCGCCCGCCCGCGCCGCCGGTGTACATCATGCTCAACAAGCCCGAGCGGGTGCTTGCTTCGACGAGCGACGAACCGGGCCTTGAACGCACGAAAGCGACGGACCTTGTGATGCACGCGCTCGCGCCGCGATTGTTTCCGGTGGGCCGACTCGATTGGGATTCGCAAGGACTGTTGCTGCTGACAAACGACGGCGACTTCGCGAATCGCATTTCGCATCCGAAGTTCTCAGTTCCGAAGGTCTACCGCGTGCAAGTTGCGGGCGAAGTGACGCCCACTGCGGTCAACTCGATCAGACGAAACGCGAAGCTGCTCGCGAAGCGCGAAGTCGCGATGGAACGGCTCGCGGCGAAGGAGAAAGCAAAAGCCGCGGGCAGGCAGCGGCGGGGTGTGAGCAGCGAGCAACCCCAACAGAAGCAGCGACGATTCGGGGCGAAGTTTGTGCCGCCGCACGTCACGATCATCGGCGCGAGCGCGCCTGAGGCCGGCAACTTTGAAGCCCGCCGCAGTCAGGGTGTGACCATCGAAATCACGTTGCTTGAAGCAAACCAGGCTCCGCTGCGCGACGTACTCCTCGCGGCGGGGCTCAAGACTCGTCGCCTGACGCGCGTGGGCATCGGATCGCTGCGACTTGGCAATCTGAAGGTTGGTGACTGGCGCGAACTCACGCGGCAGGAAGTGCGCGACTTGGCGCAAAGTGAGCCCTGGACTCCGCCGAAAGATGCGCCCTTACAGGCCGCGCCGACGCCGAAAACGCAGGCATCGGGCGAGAATAAGAGAAGCGATGATCGTGGGGCGAAGACAAAGCCACCAAAGCCCAAGCCAGCGGCGGTATTGACCCGATCTTCTGAAGAGCGGAGCGAAACGCCGAAGAAGCCGCGCGAGCCACTGGGGAGACGGGGGCCGCGCACGTTGATGATGGAGTGAGAGAGAGTAGATTGGCGGTCCCCCGCCAATCCGTCTTCATCGACCGTCCCGGTCGATGAGTCATCGGTTGAAGTCGTGAGACGGTGAGACGGTGAAAATGCGGTAAGTGTTCGCTTTCCAGTTCTCATCATCCCATCATCTCACCATCCCATCATCCCATCATCCCCTCCTCTCCGTGCTCTCCGTGTTGAAATCGAACCATCAATCCACGTCCTGAGTTTAACTCCTTGAAGTACCTCGCCCCCATCCGCTCGTTCGTCTCCTCGCTCGCCTTCACACCGCTCGCGGCGACGCAGCGCATGACCAAGCGCGCGGTGCTCTGGAAAGTGGTGTCAAAGAACATCCAGCGCAGCCAGATCACGGCGATGGCCGCGGCGTTGTCGTTCAGGACGATTTTCGGCCTGATCCCTGTCATGGTCGTGAGCTTGGTGGTGCTGCACCGGTTTGTGCCTGAAACAAAAGTGAAGGAAGTTGTGTCTAACTTCCTGGATTACACGGGGCTCACGAAGATCGTTGTTGAAGAGCCAGCGGACGCGTCGTCAGAGCAGGCCAACGCGTTGCAGCAGGTGCCGGGATTAAACATTTTCAACTTTGACTTCAGCGGACGCGGCGGGTTTGGGCTGACGCCGAAGCAGACGTTTGAGGCGTCATCGAGAGACGGCAGCGAAGTGTTGGTCGCGGCGAGTGGCGTTGAACTCAAAGGGCCGGAGTCGACCACCAATCATGAAATTGTTCCGCAGACAAGTGACAGTTCGCTCGTGAACCAAACTGCAGGAACGGACAACTCGGACGCTCAGCACCGACCGCCCTCGGCAGTCGGTGGCACGGCGACGCAAGCCGCTCAGACGGCGGTGATGAGTCAACGACTGGACGAGTGGATCGGAGCGTTGCTGGGGCGCATCGATAAGATCAACTTCGCGGCGATCGGGCTCATCGGCATCGTGATGCTGCTGTACGCCGCGCTGTCGATGATTGTGGAGATTGAGAAGGCGTTCAATCAGATTGCGGAGGCGCCCACTGGCAAGCCGTGGGTCAAGCGCATCACGCACTACTGGACGTTGCTCACGCTTGGGCCACTGCTTTTGGTTGCCGGGTTCGCGGTTGGGCAAGGTTTGCAGCCGTTTTTGATCAATCAACTTGAGTGGCTGCCTGTGTCGAGCAAGGTGATTGTTGACGTGCTCGGCTCGCTGATCGCGATTCCCATCAGTGCGATTGCACTGATGATTTTGTACACGAGCGTCCCCAACAAGCGCATTGAGATTCGCGCGGCGTTTCTTGGCGGGCTTGGCGCGGCGCTCATGTGGGAAATCAGCAAGTGGGGGTTGGTGGGATACATCAAGTATTCGAGCAGCTACGCGAGGCTCTACGGCGTGATCGCGCTGCTACCGCTGTTTTTGCTGTGGGTGTACATCACGTGGATCATCGTGCTCATCGGGTTCCAGGTAACGACGACGCTGCAGACCTTCCGCGCGATCACGACGCAGGGGTTCCAGCAGTCGGTGATGATCGCGCTGGGCCTCATGAACGATCCGCGCGGCGAGTTTGCGAACACGCCGGGGTATCTGCGCGCCACCCGCGTGCGAGTGCTGGATCACAGCGTGCCCCTGCGCGCGATGGTGATGATTGCACATCGCTTTCAGACGGGATTGCAGACGGATATTGCGACGCTGTCGAAGCACTTGGGCGGTGACGAGCAGTTGGTTGAGGGTGTGTTGGCGAAGTTGCTGAAGGCTGGATTGCTCAATCGCGTGGCGAGCGGCGAGGGCGAAGGGCAAAGCGGCATGGTTGGCGGCGTGATTGTCTCGGGCGACGCGAGTGCGACTGGCGGCGTGAGCGAGTCGGGAGCCGCGTTCGCACTTGCGAAGCCGGCGAATGTGATCTTGGCGAGCGAAGTGTTCGCGGCATGCGAAGAGGTGCTCGAAGGTGCGAGCGACAAGACGCGGATTACCGCTCGCCTGCGCGAAGCGCGGCTGGCGGCGTTCAAGGCGGTGACGGTGGCGGACTTGGTGGCGGAGTTGATGCCGCCGCCGAAGGAATCCGATCCGATGATGCCACCGCAAGCGCAGGTGGCGTGAACGCAAAGAAGTCGAATTTGTTAGCGGATGCGAGTATGCAGTTCGCTTTCGTCCGATGGGCAACATCGATGAAGTACACGCCTGAACAACTTTCAACGGAGGTCGTCGTGTCGGCACTTCACGTTGGGATGCTAACTGCAACTGCGTTGGCCGTAACATGGTTTGCAAACCACAAGAATCAGACTGGACTTGGGTGGGCAGTGCTTGCATTGTGGTTTGTTCAAAGTGCGGCATTTGTGTTCGTGATGCGCAAGCGGTACGGAATCGTTGCGGCTTTGGGCTTTGGGTTGATCGCAGCGGGCATTGCATTTGGCCTGTACCAAGTTGTTGGAGTGAACGCATTTGATTGGTCCGGCCTTGTGAAGCAGTGAAGCTCGCACGGACATGACTACATGTCCGTGCCACGAAATCAACGCGACAGCCGCGGCAGTTCCGTGCCGGGGTCACTTTTCTAGATGAGCTTTTCACTGTCAACGTGCTGCGGCGGTGGCCGCTTCCCGAGTGAACTCGAGAGGCGACCTTCATCTGCAACGTCAACGTGACGGGCGGAGCACAAAGCCAGAGCGATTGGTTTCACTTAGCTTGATGACGTACTCATCCAACGCGAGTGGTGAAGAGGGTTGCTTGCGCTTGCCTCAACCTACTTCCACCTGCGAGCCGCTTCGACCGTGTTGCGTGGCTTGTTGCTTCGTGCGCGAGATGTTCCGGGGTCGCCGCGGCGAATCGATTGGTCGCTGAGGGTGTCTCGGAGTGTGTCCACTTTTGAGATCCCGCAGCGGTTGCTCCGACTCGCAGATGAAGCCCGGAAGATGTCGTGCGCGGGCGAACAAGGGCACGCGACAAGAGTCATATGTCGGCGGCGGGGGCGGGTTGCGAGGAAAGTGGGGAGTGACGCGGTTTTGGCGCGCGCGGATGGTGTATGCGGAAAAGATTGTGAAGGCGCAGGACGTGAAGGTGGCGAAGGGGGAGGTCGTGGCGCGGGACTTGTGGGTTGATGTTGGGGGTGAAGTTCGGGGTGGTGAACGAGAAGAAGGCAGGAAGGCACGCGGCATCGAGGCATCGAGTTGAGGTCTTGAGAACCCGGTATTGTGACGCGACAGGCGCAAGGAAAAACCGGCCGCTGGGCCGGTTTTGTGTGTTTGAGGCGCTGATTGTTCGCCCGCCTCGGGAGGCGGG
>CAZEZV010000227.1:0-6697 GCA_964516725.1 uncultured Phycisphaeraceae bacterium | reverse complement strand
AACCTATGACACCAGCGGAGATTGGGCAAGCACTGACTGGTACAAGCGCGTGGTCATCGATACGCCCGAGAGCACGTCGTACGCCATTTACTTTGATGAGGTCGGCCAGCAACTCGGCAAGGCGTACCACTCTTCCACAACCTGGCCATCGTCGTCATCAAGTGCTGTCACAGTGTCGAAAATCGAGCGAGACAGCTTCGGTAGGCTCAAGAAGAGTGTCTCACCTTCGGCGGTGTCGGCGTACACCCATAGCTCCGGCACGATCACGGTCAAGACATCTAGCGATCGGTTGATCCACGAGCGGACATTCCACACCGAGGACGAGTACCTCGCGGGCGCGAAAATGGGCAAAGCGATCACCGACGCAGGAACGAAGGACCTGACCAACAAGACCATCGACTCGGGGGGCGTCAAGAGCCTGACAGACGGTACCGACACTGTTCGGCTTGCACGGCTGTTGCCTGCGACCACCGTGACGTACCGCGGCGCTGCTATCACCGACACAACGACATACGACCGCGTGTTTTACTCGGGAGCGTCGTCGTGGGCACCGAAGCAGACCATAACGACTCTGCCCAACCTGGATGGCGGCGATACTTCTGGCCCCAGCAGCGTCACCAACGAGCTCTATCAGGACGCGAAGGGCAAGACGATCTTCACCAAGGACGGCGCGGGCAAGTTCACGTTCTTCAAGTACAACAGCTACGGCCAGGTGGTCAAACGCATCGACGATCCGGATGATGGCGACACCGACGCCGACGCCGCTGCTGACACGATCAACATTGGCCACACTCCCGCGTTGATCACGCTCAACTCCAACGGTCTCAACTACACGACCACCTACACCTACGACAATCAGGGGCGCGTGCTGACGACAACCCTGCCCACGACCCGCGTGAGCGCCATGCACTACACGCAGCTCGCGGACGGTCGCATGGTGACGCTCTCGGTTGGCCACCAATCGGGAGGCAACAGCTACGGGCCGGTGTCGTACTCGGTGGTGAACGCGGCAGGCAAGAGCGAAGCGCAGGGCGTGATCGCTCTCACGGGCGGCAGTTCCAGCGTGGCGATGTCGGGCTGGATCGACACAGCCGAAACCGATGCGATCAAGGCCGTGGCCGACGGCGGCGATGGCACGGTGGCGCACCTGACGGTCAACACCTACAACCTGACCGGCGCACACCTTGAAAACTCCAAACTCTTCAACACGATCCCGACAACGGTGAGCGGGGCAACGTCGGGGCAGTACGAGCAAACCACCTACGGCTACGACGCGATGGGACGCACGCGCCGCGTGGTTGATCCCACCGCCACCATCAGTTACAGCAAGTTCGACTACCTCGGTCGGGTCTACGAGCGATGGGTCGGCACGGACGACACCGGTTATGCCGGGGGCATGACCGGCGGCACGGTCAACATGGTCAAGGTGGAGTCAATCACATACGACGCCGGCGGCGTGGGCAACAACCTCGTGACCAGCCGAACCACACACGTCAACTCGACATCGGGCGATGATCGCACAACGACATACATCTATGACGAGCGGGGTCGCGTGATCGTGACGACGAATCCGCAGGCACCGCACAGTGTGATGAAGTACGATGATGCGGGGCACACGCTCGCAGCGGGCAGCTACTCCAGTGTGTCTGGGTTCACAAACTCGGCAGATCCCACCAGCACCGCCACCAACCGTGTGGCGCTGAGCGAGACGGTGTACAACAAGCGCGGGCAGGTTCGTGAATCCAAACGTCACAAGGTTGATCCCGCCGACGGCAGCCTTGACGACAACATCAGCAGCTACTCGTGGTACGACGGCGCGGGCCGCGTGATCAAGAGCCGGGGCGAGCAACTTACCAAGACTTTGTTCGACAGCATGGGACGTGCAACGCACTCGTTTGTGCTGGCCAGTGACAACGACAGTTCGCATGCCGATGCCAAATATGTTGATGGCGACACCGTGCTTGAAGAACGCCAAACGTCCTACGACAACAGCAGCAACAAAGGCCGCACGCTGATGAGCGTGGCGATCAGCCGCCATCCGGGCGACACGTCCACGACGGGCGCGCTGGACGCCGTCAGCGATGCAATTGACGTGGTCAACATGGGCAGCGGTAGCTTCAAGGGCCGCGTGCAGATCACGAGCTACTACTACGACGCGCAGGACCGCCAGACGGATGTCGTGTTCCTTGGTACCAACGGCGGCACCACCTACACACGCAGCAGCGACAGCAGTGTCGGCTCACGCTCCGCCACGCGGTTGATCACCAGCACCATCTACAACGACGACGGCACGGTGCTCTCGACCGTAGACGCCAAGGGGATCGCAACCGTCACCGAGTACGACGCGGCGCGGCGGACCACCAAGACCATCCACAACTACGCCAACGGCACGCCGGGCGGCGGCACCAACGGCGACGAAGATCAAGTGACCGAATACACCTACACCAACGGGCTCATGACCGCGCTCGCGGCCCGCATGCCCAGCAGCGGTGATGATCAAGTGACGACGTACAACTACGACTACAGCGCATCGGGCATGATGTCAGCCGACCTCAAGAGCAAGCGACTTTTGTACAGCGTGCAATACCCGGACTCTTCAGGCGGCACGGATCGCGTGTTCTATCAGTACAACCGGGCGGGTCAGCAAATCGGCATGATCGATCAGGCAGGTAACCAGATCGATACGACGTACGACACCGCTGGGCGCGAAACCAAGCGCACCGTCACAACCCTGGCCGGCGGCTTCGACGGCACCGTTCGGCGCATTGAAATGGCCTACCTCATGCGAGGGGCCATTGACACCGTGACGCAGTACGACACAACCTCGGGAGCGCACAGCGTGTACTCCGACCAGGTGCAGTATGTCTACGACGGCTGGGGCAATGTCACGGCGTTCCGCCAGGACGTGGACTCGACCATGACGGCGGGCGCGAGCGACGGCGGGCGCGACGAGTTTGAGGTGCAGTATGACTTCACGAAGTCCGCCCCGTCGGGCGGCGTGAACGCACTGCGTCGCACCGAGCAGCGTTTCTACAGCGACGGGGTTGAATTCTCCGCGACGCAGTACGACTATGGCACGGGCAGCGCCATGAACGACCTCATGAGCCGCGTGCAGGCGGTCAAGACCAGTCTGGACGGCACGAACTTCACGACAGTTGCAACATACGACTATCTTGGCGCCGGCCAGCTCGTCGGCACAACCCTCAACCAGGCCAGCCTCGAAACCAAGCTCACCTCCGGCACCGGCACCAGCACAACCTACCCGGACATGGACAATTTCGGCAGGCCGCTGACGTGGGATTGGTGGAGGGTTGGCGGTGCCGCGTTCTACGACGTTGACATCGCCTACGACCAGAACTCCAACCCGACGAGCACTACCGACAACATCCACGTGCGCGACAGTTCGGGCAACCGCATCTTCGACGTGCTGTACGGGTTGGACAACTTGAACCGCGTGATTCAGGCGGACGAAGGCAAACTTGCGAGTGGCAGCATCTCCAACCGCACCAGCAAGGAAGCCTGGACGCTGTCCCTAACCGGCAACTGGCTCGGAAATGCACGAGATCTTGATGGAAATGGCACAAACGATCAGAACTTTGATAGCACAGGCTCGACGGACTTCAACAAGGCAAATGAATGGACCAACCGCGATGAGACAGTGGGCAGTTACTCGGAGGGCATGACCTACGACGCCAACGGCAACATGACAACGTGGGGGTTCCGGGAAGGTGATGCTCAGAAGTACACCTACACATATGACGCGTTCGGCAGGTTGAAGAAGGTACAGACACACTTGCCGGCGGGCAGCCCTGCGGATCACACAGTCTATCGCTACAACGGCCTCGGGTTCCGCATCATGTGGCAATATGATGCGAACGTGAACCAAGCGCTGGTCGACAGCGAGCGGTACTACTTCATGTACGACGAACACTGGAGGATCATCGGCACGTTCAGGAACCAGGATGCCGACCCGAAAGAGAGCTTCGTGTATCACACGGCTGGAAAAGCGGGGTGGGGTGATGCGTCATACATTGAAAGCGTGATCCTGCGCGACAGAGACACTACGAACGGCTGGACCGGCGACCCCAACGGATCGCTCGAAGAGCGCCGTTTCTACTGCCAAAACTGGCGTGCGGATGTGGTTGCGATCACGAAGAGCGACGGATTGCCTTGGGAATTTGTGCGCTACACCAGCTATGGCAAGGCCCAGGTGTTCGCGGCGGCGGACGTGAATCGCGACGGCATCGTGAACGCGACCGACGCAGACGATTGGGACGACTTATACTCAGAAAGCCCGTCAGGAGCAGCAATCCCCGTCGACTTCAACTTCGACGGCTCATCTTTCGATCCAACTGACACCGACGACTTCAACGCGTTGTACTCATCCCAAAGCGGTTTCAGCAGTGCCGGAAACTTGAGTTCCCTCGGCAACCGCAAGGGCTACGCAGGCTACGAGTTCGACCAGCCGGTCGAGGCCTACCACGTTAGACATCGTGTGTACTTACCCGAGGTGGGTAGGTGGACGAGGAGGGATCCGGCAGGCTATATTGACACAATTTCTCTGTTTCAGTACACACGAGGAATGCCAATTAGTTCTGTCGATTCGACTGGCCTAATCGCTATTTCTTGCGGTGATTTTTCAGGTTTGATACCACCAACTGGCCCGGTCGTGCCTTTGCCCCCGGACGTGCATGGCCCGCCCACGCAGTGGCAATGTGCTTGCGCCATCGCGTGCAGTGATCCTAAGGCATTTGGGAAAGCGATTTGTGCCGGAAAACATTCGGTGACGTGTATTTGCATGCATCGAATTGACGATGTTTACTCGTCGCCAGCCGCAATACGAATTATCTCGGATTGTACTGGCAAGCATGAAGATGATCACGCAAAACGCAACGACTGCTCAAGCAATCCCGACGATACTGTAGAACCCAATCCGCCGTTACTTCCAGGGGTAGGCTCTCGTGCATGTGACGAATGCAGCGCACACAAAGTCAATGAAAAATGTTTGAAAACTAGTTCATGCCCTCGGGGTGACCAACAATGCAAAGACGATCTCAAGAAAGAATCAGACAAAACCAAGAAAAACAGAAAATACTATTGCGACATTTGCGACGCGCAGCGGGATTATCTTCCGCGAAGATGACCACGTTCTTGGCGATGGTTTGTGTGCTTTCCTTCGTTGTTGTTACATCATCTCCGAGTCTGTTTTCATTCGTATTATCACAACCAATTATTCAGTACCGCTTCGTATCTACTAGTACTAATACAACATATGATTCATCTAACGGCAGCTACATGACAATTTCCGTGTATGGCGGGTCTCTGTTCGATCATTGGGAAGCGGAAATAAGGCGAGGCGCTTCTGGTCTTTTGTCATCGCAGACTCCCCATAGCATACTAAATCACACGAACGTTGCCAGCATCATGAAGGGAAGCACAAGCAGTTCAGGAATTGTCACCGGAGTTCCGTTCAGAAGCTTTGTATTTGAGTGGGATGTCACCCAGAGTAGGTTCGTAATGCGTAGAGTGTTTGTATTGCGTTTTGTTGCGAATGTAGCTTCTGCGTTCGCTCTCGCTGCAGCAACGATAATAATTGTGCTAACATTGGTTTCGGGTGACAAAAACCAATCGGCAGGCGGCACAACGTAACAAATCTGCAACCTGTCCAGTGGCGCAGGTCGGGGGCTGTCGGCATTGCGACTGCCTGTGTTTTGGGCCTCCGAATTGTCCGCACGTTCCGCCATACCGCCGATCATCCGCTCCGCGTACGCGCTCTGCAACAGCAAGAGACCATGCGTAACCAGCGGAGTGCGATCAAGACAACTGGTGAATGGAAATGTTGTAACATGGATTCTGAATCGAATCGGTATAACTCAGTTCAACAACCGAACCCCCCGAGCACGGCGAGCGCCAGAGTTGGTACATCAAACGACTGAGTCACTCGCCGGTTTTTTCATTGTGTACAGAACACAACGAGTTTTTCCCCGCGGATCACCAGTGCGGACGCCGTGAGGCTGACGCTGAGGCCTGTTTGTCTGGACGAGTGTCGACGAGGGAAGACCGCCAGTCGCGTGAGCGAAAACAGGCCGAAGTCGGCAGGTGGCACAACCTGAAAAGTCCGCGATCTGACCCGTGGCACAGGCTGTCGGCTTTGCAACCGTGTGGTCTTAAGGGCCAACGCATCCTGTTGGAGTACAACGCCGACTTCAGCCAAACCCTCACCAACGGCGAGCGCTACTACTTCATGTACGATGACCGCTGGCGCATCATCGGCACGTTCCGCGACCGGGACAGCAGCGCCAAGGAGCGGTTCATGTACCACAATGCGGGCAGGGTGGCCGCGCGGGTTGTGTCTGTCAAGTTGCACATATGAAATGTGGTTCTACTTGGAGGGTTGTTCGGGCGGCCGAACTGAAGCCGCATGGATGGGTTGATTCAGAATCTCGCACATTCGCTTGACCTCCGCCGCCAACTCTGCCAATCTGCAGTTCCGCTCCCGCTCCCGGATACTGTCCACTCATGTTATGAATGATCGTCCGGCGATTAGTGGGCCGCGCGGGCATGATGCTTCTATCGCCCGCTTCACGCACCCGTTCTGCCAGACCGAACCAAGGAAACCCAACGGCTTCTGCTGCGCTACTTGACACCCAGTTCAACCACACCCTCACCCCCTCCCCTTGATCGCAATCCCCTCGAC
>CAZEZV010000226.1:0-6786 GCA_964516725.1 uncultured Phycisphaeraceae bacterium | reverse complement strand
TCGACGCCTTCCTAAGCGTTTATGCTGAAGGCCCGTGCGTCCCACCGACAGCAACCTGCAACGACATCGACTTCAACAACGATACCAGCATCTTCGACCCCTGCGACATCGACAGTTTCCTGCTGCAATTCAGCGAAGGCCCCTGCACGCCCTGCGGTGTGTAAGTTGAACAAGAGCCGAGCGGCGCAAGCCGCCGGCGCGTTTGTCGAACAAGTACGACATCGCATCGTTCGCGAAGAGACGCGGAGCGAAGCGCCGAGAGAAACAAAGCAAGAAACACAAAGTACTTCTCCGCGTTCCTCCGCCCTCTCCGCAGCCTCTGCGATTCTGCATTTGGTGAAGTACCTGCCGGCGGCTTGCGCCGCTCGGCTCCTGCTACGCCTCACGCCCCCGCACCATCTTGACCCCCTTCGCTGCGAGAAACAGCACCGTCAACACCACCACAATCGCCGGCCCGGGCGACGTATCAAACTCAAAGCTCGCCACGATTCCAAACACCACCCCCGCAACCGCCGCCGCAAAGCTCAACGCAAACACCGGCATAAACCTCCGCGAAAGTTGGAGCGCGATCGCGCCGGGCAGCACCAAGATCGCCGTCGCAAGAACGACACCCGCGAGTTTCATCGCTGCCACCGTACTGATCGCCAGCAGTGTGAGCAGCACCAGTTTCATCGCATGAGGTGACACACCAAACGCGGGGCTTGCTTGTTCGTCAAATGCCCAGAACACCAGCGAGCGCCTCGTCAGCCAAAGCGTGAGCATCACGAGCCCCGCCAGCACCCATGCAACCGCCGCGTCCATCGGGGGTACGTTGTAGAGCGAGCCGAACAGAAAACTCTCCCAATTCAGGCCCGTTGGTGCCTTTGTCAGCAGTATCGCGCCGATCGCCATGGACGCAACGAGAATAATCCCGATCGCAGCGTCGTCACTCGCTGTTTCTTTGTCTGCAATAAAACCCACTGCAATTCCAGCCGCGAGACAAAATCCCGTCACAATCAAGAACTGTGGAATCCCTTCCATTGGCGCCACTTTCATGGACGTCGCTGTCAATCCCAATATCGCCGCCAGCCCCACACCTCCAAACGCCGCATGACTGATGCCCTGCCCGACGAACGAAAGCCGCTTGACAACAACAAACACGCTCAGTCCAGCACTCAAAATCGCAATCGCGATGCCCGCGAGCACACCAGGCAAAAACAGGGGCGCAGTCAAAGGATCTGTGAGATACTCAATCGTCTTCATGAGTTCCCCCCTTCACGATCATCGCTGGTTTTGTTTCTTCCCAATCCTTCGCGCCCTTCGCGTTGAACTTTTCCTTTCGCCGAAATCCCAAGACTCACCCCAACCCCCGAGCCACCCGCCCCATGCCCATGCGTCGGATCCGTACACGCATGCGCCGGATGCGCATCCACATGCAACTCCCCAAACACCGCAGCGACATCGTGCTTGAACACCTCGGCCAGCACCGCGGGCGTCAACCCTTGTGGATCAGTGTGGCTGTGCAACGTGCGAGACAAGCACGCCACGCGATCGCACCCCGCCGCGATCGTGCGCAGATCATGACTCACCACAATCATCGTGATCCCGCGCTCCTTTGACAACGTCCCGAGCAACTCCGCAAACTGCTGCTGACCCGCAGGATCAATTCCCACCGTCGGTTCATCCAAGAGCAGTAACTTTGGCCTTGCCGCCAGTGCCCGCGCAATCAAAATCCGCTGCAACTGCCCGCCCGACATCGCCCCCACATGCTGGTCCGCAAACTTCATCGCGCCCGTGACCACCAGTGCGTCATACACCGCCTCATACTGCTCGCTCGACATCCGTTGCCACGGCTTGTTCGCAATCGAAGCCCCCAACTCCACAACCTGCCGCCCCGACAACGGAAACCCAAGTTCCGCCTCCACCCGCTGGGGCACGTACCCAATGAGCCGCTGCCGCCGCGCAGCCGCAGGCGTCTGCCCAAACACCTTGATCGATCCCTCCTGCAACCCAAGCAATCCCAACGTCAACTTCAGCAGCGTGCTCTTGCCACCACCATTCGGCCCCAGAATCCCCAGCCGCTCTCGCTCCGACACCACCAGCGACACCCCCTCCAACGCCAACCCCCCCGACGCACCCTGCCCTCGCGGCGAATACGAAAAAGTCACGTTGGAATACTCAACGGCTGGTGGCATGAGTATTGAGAATAGGGTATCAAAAAGCAACGCGACAGCATGGGAGTGCGAAAGTGGGGGGTTCGCGGTCATTGCGAATTGCGATGCGATTGGTGATTGTGAAAAGGAAGGCACCAAGCCACGCGGCATCCAGGCATCAAGTGCGCGGCGGAACGAGTATTTCGCCAACGCCACAACCCACTTGCAACCCCGCAACTCTTCCTGTACACTGTCACCCTCATGGAAACCCAAAAATCGTCCTCGGTCGTGCCCCTCTCGATCATGATGTTCTTGCAGTTCTTTCTGTGGGGGGCGTGGTTCGTCACGCTTGGGCCGTTCATGAACGCCCTGGGTGCCAAAGGTGAAGACATCGGCAACGCATACTCCACGGCTCCCATCGCCGCGATCATCGCGCCGTTTTTCCTGGGTGTCATCGCCGACCGCTTCTTCGCAAGCCAGCGAGTGATGGGCGTTCTGCACCTGCTTGGCGGCGCGCTCCTCATGCTCGCCCCATCCATGGCAACGAAAATGACCCCCGACGCCGCAGGCAACGCAACCGCGTTGCCGTTCCTTGGCGTCCTCCTCGCCCACATGCTCTGCTACATGCCAACCCTGGGCCTCTCCAACACTGTCGCCTTCAACGCGATGAACAACCCGGAAAAACAGTTCCCGCTCGTGCGAGTCTGGGGCACGATCGGCTGGATTGCAGCTGGCTTCGCCATTTCTTATGCGACTACAAAACTGGTGACAAGGCCAGCGGTGCTGAATGCCGAAACAATCCCGGGTTGGACTCGAGCCCGTGAGACCGCACCATACTTTTTCTACATCGCGGGCGGCTCGGGCATTCTGCTCGGCCTGTACTCATTCTTCCTGCCCCACACTCCCGCACCCATGAAAGGGAAGCCCACCGACATCGGCGCGATGTTCGGCCGCGACGCGCTGGCCCTGCTCAAGAAGCCCTCCTTCGCCGTCTTCGCCTTCTGCTCGATGCTCATCTGCATTCCACTCTCCGCCTACTACGCATGGGCCGGTACCTATGCCGGGGCTGTCGGCTACACCACTGAGCAAGTCCCCATCCGCATGACCTTCGGCCAGATGTCCGAAATCCTCTTCATGCTGGTCATGCCCCTCTGCTTTGCACGCCTGGGCGTCAAGTGGATGCTCGCCGTCGGCATGCTCGCATGGGTCGCACGCTACGTCCTGTTCGCGCAAGCCTGGAGCCCCGGCTCTGCCGGCACACCGGGCGAACACCTCAAGTGGATGGTTCTCGCCGGCATCATCCTCCACGGGATCTGCTACGACTTCTTCTTCGTGACAGGGCAAATCTACGTCGAAAAAGAAGCCAGCCCCCAAATCCGCGGCCAGGCACAAGGCTTCCTCGTCCTCATCACGCAAGGCGTCGGCATGCTGATCGGCAACCAGATCATCGGTCGCCTCAAGGACCACTACACCGCAGACAACATGACCAACTGGAAAACCTTCTGGTTCATCCCCGCCGCTTTCGCCGCCGCTGTGCTCGTCCTCTTTGTCCTGACATTCAAGAACAAGCCAACCAACCAATCGACTTGATCGCCTGACTCGTCGGCCCGGCGTGACGCCGGGCCTTTAGCCGTAGCCGCAATCATTTTCTACCCCCTTGACCGCTCTGGTACACTGTCACCATGCCAAACCTCCCCTCTGACGCCCTCAACGCCTCCCGCCGCCAGTTTCTGACCACTGCAGGCTCGCTCGCTGGCGGTGCGCTCGCCATCGGCGCTCTCACCTCGCTCGCACACGCCAAAGGCCGTGGCAACGAAGGCGACCAGCAAGTCGTCGGCAAAGCCAAACCGCGCCTCGTCCCCGAAGAAGGCCAACCCATCCGCATCGGCGTGATCGGCCTGGGCGGCCCCAACGGCTGCGCCATGGGCCTTGGCCACTGCCTCTCCATCATCTCCCTCGCAAAGAAGAAAGAAGTCAACGCACAGATCGTCGCCATCTGCGACCTCAACAAGTTGCATCTTGAATATGGAAAGAAAGAAATCGACGAAGCGCAAGGCGGCAGCGTCGAGACCCACGACAACTACCGCGACCTCCTCGCCCGCAATGACATCCATGGCGTTGTCATCGCAACCCCTGAGCACTGGCACGCCCAGATGGGCATCGACGCGATCCTCGCAGGCAAAGACGTGTATCTCGAAAAGCCGATGACGCTCAATCTCGACGACGCACTCAAACTCTACCGCGTCCACCAAGCCAACCCGGAACTCATCGTGCAGATTGGCCCGCAGATGACCAACCTGCCCAAGTACCACGAAGCGAAAAAGCTCATCAAGAGCGGCGCAATCGGGACGCCCATGTTCTCGCAGACCAGTTACTGCCGCAACAGCAAGAGCGGCGAATGGCACTACAAGGTCAATCCAGAATGGAAGCCAGGCGTCAACCTCAACTGGGACGAATGGTGCGGCCCGCTGGGCCCGATGCCCTGGGACCCCAAGAAGTACTACCAATGGCGTCGCTACCGCCAACTCTCTACGGGCGTGCTGGGCGACCTCCTTGTCCACGTCATGACGCCCATGCTCATGACGCTCGACCAAGGCTGGCCCACCCGCGTCACCGGCATCGGCAGCCACCTCTGCGACAAGACGATGGAAAATCACGACCTCGTCAACCTCGCAGTGGAGTTTGAAACCGGTCACCAAATGATCGCCTGCGGCGGCACCGGCAACGACACAGGCCTCGAAACCATGATTCGCGGCCACGAAGCCAACCTCTTCCTGAACAGCGCCCACTGCCTCCTCCGCCCCGAGCGAATCTACACCGAAGATCGCGACGAACAGACCATCACCTGCGAAGACATCGGCAACGACCAGGACCGCCACCGCGTCAAGTGGATCAACGCCATCCGCACGCGAGAGAAACCCTGGAGCGACGTCGAACTGGGCCTCAAAGTCATGGTCGTCGTCGACCTTGCCACAAGAAGCATGTGGGAAGGCGGCGCGTACCGATTTGACCCCAAGACGATGACAGCGTCGAAGGCGTAAGAAAAGCGATGAAACGAAATACGATGAAGCGATGAATAGCTGCGACAGCAACTACTCATCGCTTCATCGTTTTGTCGCTTCATCTTTTCTTCTCGATACTCACGGCAACTTCAGTGCTTTCTCGTCAACCGTCACATTCAGCTTCTGGAATTCCGTACGAGCGAAAATGATAATTTTTGCGTCTTCTTCGATTCCCTGAGAGTACGTGTAGGTCGCGGCACCCATTCCCCACACTTCTCCGTCGTTTTTCACCATCTTGGTTTTGCTCTTGAACGAGATAGCCTGCACCCGATCATGCACTGATTCGGGCCTGATGTCAATGTTCACTTTGCCATCCATCCTGCTGACTCGATATTCAGCACCTTTGCCAAAGATCGCTTCGTCCAGCGGCACAAACTCCTTGACCTGCTGGAGTTCAACAGTGGTTTGGCCAGTTGCTATGGTGGCTACCGCAGAAAATGACAAGTCAAATGCAGTCGCTTTCCGTTCGGTCGGTGCGAGTTGCAGCGTGAGTTTCCCGCGTTCCACCTCGTGGCTGAACAATTGACACCAGAATTCAGTCTCTCCACGGAAGCTCTTCTCAATTTTCGTCAAGTCTTTGCCTGTATCGTCAATTGCATTCATTGTGCTGGGTTCTTCAATTCTGACCAGCTTCGCACCCTCGGGCAACGCCAACTCCAGGGCAATCTTCAGCGAGGCTGGCTCACCGGTGAAGTAACTCCCACCGTCCTTCGAGCGAGCAACCTCCCGAACCCGAGTTTCGGTAATCTTGGTGATGGTTACCTTCGCCTCATCCGCTGCCGACAACGCAACCGACAACGCCGCAACCGCGATCAAGAGTGGCATTCACAATCTCCTTATCGAATGTCTCAGCCGTGTCGCCGTCTTCATGCGACCCGACCGAATGTGTCGACGAAATTCTATTGCTCAAGCCGAGCGCCTGCTCGAATGCGTTCACATGACCACGCGATAAACAGCCGCCAAAGCAGCTATTCATCGTTTCATCGTTTCATCGCTTTATCGCTTCTCTCCCCACTCACGGCAACTTCAAATCCCTCGCCTCAATCTTCACTTCCCTCATCTCAAACCCCGTCCGCGCTCGCACTGCGAGCACCATGTCATCCTTGATGTCCTCCGGAAATCCGTACGTCACCAGTCCTTCGCTCCACATCGTGCTGTCCGACGCGGCCGGCTCGCCGCTCGCCTCACTCACGAACGCAACAACTTCAATCCGCTCGCGAACTTCTTCAGGCTTTACATCAACGTACACCTTCCCCTTTGCCCTGCTCACGCGATACTCCGCCCCCTCGCCAAACGTCTCTTCATCCAACTTCGCCCAATTCTTCTCCCTCGCCAACTCAAAATCCTTCGTCCCCGTCGCCACGCTCGCTTTCGCCGTCATCGACAAACTCATCGTCTTCGCCTCTCGAGCCGAGGGCAGCAGTTGCAGCGTCACCTTTCCCTCTTTCATGTCGTCGCCAAACGACATCATCCAAAACTGTTTCTCGCCGCCAAAGCTCTTGTCGATGTTGGCAAGGTCCTTCCCCGTGTCGTCCTTCGCCTCAATCGCTGTCGGTTCGGCCATGTCGATCAGCACCGTCCCGTCGGGCAGC
>CAZEZV010000225.1:0-6846 GCA_964516725.1 uncultured Phycisphaeraceae bacterium | reverse complement strand
AGGACATCGACGCGTTCCTCAGCGTCTACGGCGAAGGCCCGTGTATTCCGGCGACCGCGACCTGCGACACGATCGACTTCAACAACGACGGCTCGCTCTTTGACCCGGAGGACATAGACGACTTCCTGCGCGTGTTCAGTGAAGGACCGTGCAACTGAGGAAGTGACAATGTGACGAAGTGAAGAGAAACGGCCCGGATCGATCGATCCGGGTTTTTTCGTGCCACCGACCGGGGGGTGCTGCTTTGAGCAGTCGGTGGAAAGTTGCACTAACTGAATCGGCTTCAAGTGTTCGCTGCTTGTCAACCAAAGTTGCTTCACGGCGAAGCCGTGACAGTCAATAGCCGGGGGTAACCGCGAAGCGGTACCCCCGAAATCGCTCTTGCGCGGCGAAAGCGCCACGAAGTGGTGCAGGAATGGCACCGCGCCGCGTCACCGCTCCGCGGTGATTTGGTTTGAATTGAAATCACTTCCGTGGATGCCGCTTCGCGGCTATCCACGGCTATTGACCTCAACGGCTTCGCCGTTATGAGGCGAGAGACCTTTCTTAATTGAGTACTGCGACAGTCGTCCATCATCACCCCCACTCTTATCCGACCTCAAAGAAATTCCACCAAACCGCTGCAAGAAACCGCCTCCAACTTGCAATTCTCCTTCGAGAGAAACACGCCCCGCGAATGCTGTGAACTGAAACTCACCGTCGCGACGCAGAGATTTGAGAGACAAGGAGTTTGCAATGAAGACGATGATGGCACGGCGCTTGACGCCAATGGTTGTCCTTTCCCTTTTCGCGGTCTGCGGCTCAACCGCTTCCGCACACCTAGGCTCGTACGGACCAAACGAGGGGTACAACCTCTCGATGTTCCAGGGCAATAACAACTGGTGCGACGTCTCATACTACAACGCAGGCGCATACGGCCCTGCATCCGGTGGCGGCTCGGCGACCGCGATCGCCCCCAATAGCGGCCTCTGGAAAGTCATCAGCAACAACGGTGCGTTCTTCGGCACAGCCGCGGCTCGCAACGCGATGGTTGGCTCCGCCCCTGCATATCCGTCAACGCCTCTTGTCGGTGGCGCGGTCTCGTACATCGTCGGCGCACACTTCAATGGCCGCAACAACGACGGCTACAACCTCGCTATCCGCAACGACAATCCTGCTGGCACCGGCGCGGTCACATATGACTACTCGCTCGACACATTCGACACAGGCGGGCCGATTGCTTCGACGCAAACAACCGGCATCGTGACATATCAAACGTACTTCCTGAGCGATCCCGACTCTGTGTATAACCCCGGGACGCCGCGCCAGGACAAGTTCACGATGTCGTTCGCCGATGCGTCGGGCAACATCGGTGCGCAGTGGGGCTATTCACGTGACAACCAAGTCGCCTGGCGCGACGGCCCGTCCAGCAACTGGAACTACACGACATGGAACGCCGGCCCACCCGACTGGAACGGCATCCGCGTGAACCTTGACCTCACAGCCGACACGTTCGAGATGGACTACTACGACGAACCCAGCAACACCTGGAACAACATCGTTCCCAGCGGCACCGCGATGGGAGCAGCGATGACCAACTTCACGACGATTCGGTGGCAACTTGAAGATGCCGTCAACTTCGGCATCGGCGGAAAGAACTTCTTCGACGATTCGAGCTTCAGCGGCTTCGTGCCGACACCAGGCTCCGCAACCCTGCTCGCGGGCGGATTGGCGATGATGCTGCGTCGTCGGCGTCGCTGATCTTCAGTGAGGTGGGCCTCTGCCCGCCAACCAATCTCCTCCAAACGCAAAGACCCGCGACAAAATCGCGGGGCTTTGTTCTGTTTCACTTTGTCACTCTGTTTCTTCGTCACTGCGCGAGTGGATCCCGCTTGAACAACTTCGTATTCAGCGCCCACACCTTGTCCGTGAAGTTGCCCGACGCCTCCACCTGCGGACCACGCTCGCCCCGCGCCGCTGCGAGCGCCATCACGGTTTTCGCGTCGAGATTGTCGATGAGATTGATCATGATTGCTTCTGGCGTCATCGGCACCTTCGCTGCGCCGAATTCGGGTTCGCCGTGATGGCTGATGATGATGTGCTGCATGACGGTGAGCATCCCGGCGGGCAGGCGCAGGCCGTGCTCGCGCATCACCTGCTGGGCCTTGTCGTGCAGCATGATCGCGCCGTCGACGATGTGGCCGATGAGTTCGCCGCGATCGCTGTAGCCGAACGCGCGGTCGTAGACGAGTTCGCGGGTCTTGCCCAGATCGTGGAGGAACAGGCCCAAGAGAATGATGTCGCGGTTGATCTTGGGATAAAGCGGACAGATGGCATCGCCCAGTTGCAGCAGCGTCAGCGTGTGTTCAAGCAAGCCGCCCAGCCAGGCGTGGTGCATGCTCTTTGCGGCGGGGGCTCGCTTGAAGTTGTCCATCAGGCTTTTGTCGGAGAGATATACCTGCGCGAGCGCTTTCGCGGCGGGGTGCTGGAGCGTGCTCAGAATTCTGTTGAGTTCGCCGAACATCTCCTCGATGTCGCGCGTCGTGCAAGGCAAGAGGTCCTTGATTTGTTCGTTGCTCGGCTCCGCACGTTCGATCATGTGGATGATGAGTTGCAGTTCGCCTTGATAGGGCTGGGTTTCACCTTCCAAGTACACAAAGCCATCCGTCGGCAGCCGACGAAACACCTGTTCGTCGATCGTCCACATGCGCCCCGGCATTTCGCCGGTACGGTCGCCGATGATGCACTTGAGGTAGGGCTTGCCCTGGCGGGTCTGGCCCATCTGAGCGTTTGCGATTGAAAACAAGCCGCGGATGAACTCTGGTGCGCCGACTTCGCGGATGAACTTACGCTGGCTTGAGGGTGACACGGTTTGAACGCTGCCGTTGCCTTGCCCTTCAGTGGAACTTGTTGACGATGTTGTTGAACTCATGGGGCAGGGTAGGAATGCAGAATCAACTACGAGATAGGCTGTTCTTGAGCCTGCGAAGCGGACGCAGGTCGGTTGCCACCGGCGCGAACCGGTGGCGAGCGTTCGCTGACAACCGAGCCCTTAACGAGCGCGATGGCATGATGGCCGTAGCGGGTCGTGGCGCGTTGATTCACTCGCGAGCAGGCGAACTCGCCACAACACCTTCGTCCGCTTCGCGGGCTCTTGGCTTTTTCAATCGCTTCCCACTGGCTGAAGCCGGGCTGGATGTTTGGCGTTTCATCGGCGGAGACCGCCGATGAAGACGGATTGGCGGAGGACCGCCAATCTACAATCATCCATGCCCCACCCCATTGCAGTCATCCTCGCCGGCTCTGGCCGCGGCGACGGCACCGAGATTACGGAAGCCGTCAGCGTGTTGGTCCATCTCTCTCGCCTCAACGTCCCGTACAAGTGCTTTGCGCCTGATCAACCGCAAGCCGACGTGATCAACCACGTCACGGGTAAGCCCACGAACGAATCCCGCAACCTCATGATCGAAGCCGCTCGCATCAGCCGGGGCGAGATCAGTGATATCAAAACGCTCAACGCCGCGGACTTCGCCGGCGTGATTTTTCCGGGTGGGTTTGGCGCGGCGAAGAACCTATGCACCTTCGCCAAGGACGGCCCGAATTGCACGGTGGATCCTCAAGTCGATCGCGTCATACGCGCTTTCCACGCGGCGAAGAAACCGATCGGTCTCATTTGCATCGCGCCGGTCATTGGCGCGAAGGTCTTGGGCACCGCGGCGGGCGGCCCCGGCTGCACCGTCACGCTCGGCCATGACGCCGGCGCGGCTCAAGCGGTCGCCGCGATGGGTTCAAAGCACGTCACCCGTGCCGTCTCTGAAGCCCACATCGACAACGAACACAAGATTGTGACGACTCCCGCGTACATGTGCGATGCGAAGCCGTACGAGGTTTATACCGGGATTGGGAAACTTGTTGACGCAGTCGTTGCGCTCGCGTCGTAGGCGTTAGTTGTTGCTTCCCAGCACTTTACCGCTGCTGTTGGCATTCTCGGGCGGGCCAGAGGCCCACTCCACCATGTGCCGCACCTTTGGTCGGTATACTCGCCCCACGCCACGGAGCAGGGCGACGAGGGGTTTCCTCGTTCCCGTCAGGCTCGTCGGTTGAATTCGGATGCTTGTCGCAGAAAGTCGTCCTAGGACTCTCGGCTGGACTCACGCCGGCCCGCTGCTCTTTGGTGACTGGGGCACCAGCCGCCTCTATGTCCTGGGGCTCGCGTTTTACTACACCGCCCACGCGTCAGTCTATTACCTCGCTGTGATGTCCGTCATCATGGCCGCGGTCGCGTGGGGGTACACGATTGTGTGCCGTTGTTTTCCCGAGGGCGGCGGCGTGTACTCAGCCGCTCGGAAAGTCAGTCCCCTGTTGTCCGTCATCGCTGCAACGCTGCTCATCTGCGACTTTATTGTGACGGCGGCGCTGTCCGCCATCGAGGGCTACCACTACTTCGGCATTGAGTCGCAGTTGTACGTTGTCATCTGCGCGATTGGCTCGATGTTGGTTCTTGGCGTCGTGAATTGGTACGGTGCACGCGCTGCAGGGCGCTTTGCGCTGATCATCGCCGTCGCGGCGATTGCTGCTTCGGCGATCATCGGCGCGTTGTGCATCCCGCTCCTGCCCGCTGGCCTCCGCACCGCGAAGCCGAGCGTCGAAGGCATTACCACGATCTGGCAGCAATGGGAAAGCCTTGTCCGCATCGTGCTTGCTCTGTCGGGCGTCGAAGCCGTCGCGAGCATGACGGGCTTGATGAAGCAGCCGGTCGCGAAGACATCGAAGAAGACGATCTGGCCCGTGCTGATCGAAGTGATCGTGCTCAACCTGATCTTCGGCATCGCCATCAATGCGCTCCCGGGACGCGTTGATACGAACGTGCCGGACTTTGTGAAGTACGAACAGAAGATGTCGCTGTCGAGCGACCTGACCGTGCCGGAACTGCCTGCAACTGCGACGCCCGCAGAAGTCACGCAGCGCGACGAGACCGTCGCCGCGACCAATGAGGTCAAGGAATATCGCCAAACCGCTGTGAAGGTGTTGGCGGACTACACGGCAACGAGGCAGTTCGGCGATCGGATGGGTGATGCGTTTGCGATCGCGGCCGGCATCGTGTTCGGGCTGTTGTTGCTGTCGGCTGCGAACACTGCGATCCTCGCAATGGTGTCCGTTTTTTATTCACTTGCGCAAGATGGCGAACTGCCCAAGGCACTGACCAAGCTCAATTATTCCGGCGTTCCGTGGGTCGGCTTGTGTTTAGCCGTCGCGTTCCCCGCGCTCGTGCTGATTTTTGTTCACGATGACAAGGCGCTGGGCGAGCTCTACGCCATCGGTGTCGTCGGCGCGATCTCCATCAATATGATTTGCTGCGCCTGGAACAAGGAACTGCCGATCAAACGCTGGGAGCGATACGGCTTGTGGACCATCGCCGTCGTTATGACCGCGATTTTCTTGACGATCGTGGTCGCCAAGCCCAACGCGACGCTCTTCGCGGGCTCCATCGTCACCGCCGTCCTGATCGCCCGCTACATCGTGCGCGAGAAGGCACGCAAGGCGAAGATGTTTGAGCCGCTGCCGACACCAGCTGCGGGCTGGATGGAAGAACTCAAGCAGGCTCCGGCGAAGCTCGAAGCCGACAAGCCCCGCATCATGCTCGCGGCTCGTGGCCGAGACAACGCCGAATTTGCTGTGGATATGGCTCGCAGAAAGAACGCGGTGCTGTTTGCGATGTACGTTCGCACGCTGCGAGTGCTCGACGTTGCGCCGGGACAGATTCCGAAGGTGGATGACGACCCACAGGCACAGGAGGCGCTGGGCACGATCGCCGTCATCGCCAGGCAGGCGGGCGTGCCGTTCTTCCCAATCTACGTCACCAGTTCCGAAATCGCGCACGAGATTCTGGACTACACCGTCACCTTTGGCTGCGACACGCTTGTCATGGGTAAGTCGCGGCGTAGTGTGTTCTCACGCAAGGTGCAGGGCGATGTGATCAGCGAAGTTGCGTTGCACTTGCCGGAGGGTGTGGCGCTGGTGACGCGGTGAAAAGTGACGAAGAGACGGAGTCGTAGACTCCATCACTACGTCTCTCCTTCTCTTCGACTCTTCGTCTCTTCCCAAAAACCCCATCGCTCCGGTTTCCCGGAGCGATGGCGATCAAACGATAGGGACTTTTTCACATCACTTCGCGAGCGCGGCCTTGCGCTTGCGAATGACGAAGCCAGCAACACCCAGGCCCGCAATGCCCATCATGGCCGGAGCGGGAAGGGGGACAAGGACCAAGTTGCCGTAGTTGTTGCCGTCAAACCAGCCCTGCGTGCCGCAGTAGTCCCAGCCGCAGAGTGTGCCGTTGCTGGTGTAGCCTGTCTGCAATCCGGTGAAAGAGTGCATCCAGAGTCCGAGGGAAGGACCAAATGCCAGCCCGGTCCAATCACCATCGACTGAAGGTGTGTTGTACAGGGGCACGTGATTCTGGATCGTGGTTGCGTCGATCGTGAGGTTGAAAGTGCGCTTGCCGCCGACGTCGACGACGCTGGCGTTCTGAATCCAGCTCGTGTCGTTGGCGCCGTGGATGCGATCGGGCGTCTGATTGCCCGACTGGTTGCCGTTGCCGTCGCGCCAGCTCGTGAACGCGTTCGCGCCGTTGTAGGCATACGCCGTGACTTTCGGCGAAGACAGCGTGCTCGCATCAAAGTAAATCAAAGCGAGCTCTGCATTATGGCCCTTGGGGTTTGGCCCGGGGCTCACAGCGAGCGTGTATCCCTCCGTCACCTGATTGCTGAACGTTGCGTTCCACTGGAAGCGGTTCGTGACTGTGTCAAACTCGGCGTGGATACGTTCGAAAATGCCCGCTGCATTGTTCGTGCCGTCGGCGGGAGTCAC
>CAZEZV010000224.1:0-6911 GCA_964516725.1 uncultured Phycisphaeraceae bacterium | reverse complement strand
AGCGCAATGGAGATCATCACCAAGCACACCACCAGCACCAGCATCCACCGATCATGTTCTTCAGTCGCTCTCATGCAGGGTCTCTTCGCATCAGCCTTGAAAATCAGCGGTCACATGTCGAAGGCGATTCGTCGGCATTCGTGATTCGGCATTCGATACTCGTGGTCTGCACATCGCACTCGTACCCCTCTTCACGAATGCCCAACCACGAATGCGGAACGCCGCTCCGTCGCTGCACAGTATCCCCAATACCCTCTTCAATGCCCGCGCCCCAAGTCACCCCCTTCTCCCTAGGCCCCTTCCAAACCAACTGCTACATCATCACCGAATCACACAATCCGCCAGCCAACTCCCCCTGCTGGATCATCGACGCCAGCTTTGAACCCGCGCCCCTCATCGCTCACATCCAAAAGCAAAAACTCTCCCCGCAGTCTCTCATCCTCACCCACGCCCACATCGACCACATCGCCGGCATCAAAGACGTCCTCGCCTCCTTCCCCACAATCCAGATCATGATCCACGAAGCCGAAGCCGACTGGCTTGTCGATCCCGAACTCAATCTCTCCGCCAACTACGGCCTCCCCATCAGTATTCGCCACGCCGACCGCCTCCTCAAAGAAAACGACGAACTCACGTTGGGCAACACGCGATGGAAAATTCTCCACATGCCAGGCCACTCCCCCGGCAGCATCGCTCTCGTCCTGCAAGACTCAGCCAACCCAGTTGCAATCTCCGGCGACGCCCTCTTCCGCCGCAGCATCGGCCGCACCGACTTCCCAGGCTGCTCCTTCGACCAACTCGCCAAAAGCATCCGCACCAAACTCTACACCCTCCCCGACACAACCAAAATCTTCCCCGGCCACGGCCCCCCAACCACAATCGCCGAAGAAAAACGCGAAAACCCCTTCGTCAAGCCGTAGGCCGGGCGTCTCGCCGGGCACAAAGCCCTCACTTCCCCTACACTCCCCCATGGACCCACTCCTGGTCTGGGGCATCGCGCTCCTCGCCATCTCCGCCGTCATCCTCGTCATCGAACTCTTCGTCCCCAGCGGCGGCATGTTGGGCGTCACCGCCGCCGTGGTCGCCGTCGCGGGCGTTGTCTGCCTCTGGCGATACGACACCACCGCCGGCGTGAGCGGCACGCTCGCCGTGCTTGTGCTCGGCCCCTTCGCCTTCAGCTTCATGCTCAAAATATGGCCGCACACGCCTATGGGCCGCCGCCTCATCAACGCGCCATCCGAAGAAGAACAAATGGCCCAGCGCCAAGCCGAAGAACAAGAAAAAAACAAACGCCTCGCGCTGATTGGCAAAGAAGGCACCGCGCTGACAGACCTCCGCCCCATCGGCCTCATTGACATAAACGGCCAACGCCTCGAAGTCCTCTCCGAAACCCACTTCATCCCCACAGGATCAAAGGTGCGAGTCACGCACGCCGACTTGGCGCAGATCAAAGTTCGACAGGCGTAAGAGAAAATGAGCGATGCAGCGATACAACGATGCACCGATACAAGGTCTTCGTGCTTCTGACCCTGCTCGTAAATCGCGTTAACTTTGTATCGTTGCATCGCTGTATCGCTGCATCGTTTTCTCCTCCTACCTTCCTTCGTGGAATCCATCCATTCCCAACCAGTCGAAGTCCTCCCCAGCGACCCGCGCTCCCCGCGCCGCATCCGCCCCCTCCCCGCACTCGTCGCCAACCAAATCGCCGCAGGCGAAGTCGTCGAACGCCCCGCTTCAGTCGTCAAGGAACTCGTCGAAAACTCCCTCGATGCCGGCGCAACCCGCATCACCATCGACCTCGAACAAGGCGGCATCGAACTCATCCGCATCACCGACAACGGCTCCGGCATCGACGCTGGCGACCTCGCGCTCGCCGTCGCCCCGCACGCCACCAGCAAAATCGCCGACACCACCGACCTCGATCACATCGCAACCCTCGGCTTCCGAGGCGAGGCCCTCGCCAGCATCGCCTCCGTCTCGCGCATGACCATCCGCAGTCGCACTACAGCGAATACATCTGGGGGAGCATCACAACTCGACATCGAAGGTGCATCTCTCCAACCAGTGCGCCCCGCCGCAGGCCCAATCGGCACCTCCATCACCGTCCGCAACCTCTTCTTCAACACCCCTGCCCGCCGCAAGTTCCTCCGCACCGCACAAACCGAAAAAGAACGTTGCGCTGATGTCATCGACGCCCTTGCTCTCGCGCACCCCGCCGTCGGCTTCACGCTTTCTATTGATGGACGTATCGCCCTCGACCTCCCGCCCGACCAATCCCCGCGTCAACGCGTGCTCGGCATCTTGGGCAAGGAAGTCGACACCCAAATGATCGAAGTCCACGCCGACCGCTTCGACGACGCGAGAGGTCTCGCCCTCTGGGGACTCGCGGGCCTTCCAAGTCTCGCGCGCGGTAGCGCAAAAGGCCAACACATCTTCGTGAACGGCCGTCCAATCAAAGATCGCACGATTCAACACGCAATCTCCGAAGCCTATCGAGGCCTCATCGAACCAGGCCGGTTTCCCACGCTTGTCCTGATGCTCGATATGAGCCCGCAAGGCGTCGACGTCAACGTGCATCCCCAAAAAGCCGAAGTCCGCTTCCGCGATGGCTCGATGGTCCACTCCGTCGTCCTCCGCGCCCTACGCGAAGCCCTTGCCAAAGCCGACCTCACGCCCACCATCGCCGCGCTGCGCCCCGCAGGATACAACAACGCGTCGTGGGCACCATCGGGGGCGGGCGGCAGTGGGGGAGTGAGTTCGGGGGCGCGCGACTTTCTCGGTGCATCACCATCACACACAGGCCTGCCTCTCACACCGCCAAACCCCACAGTCTCCGCCGCCAAGTTCGCAAACTACTTCTCCCGCTTCCGCCCCGGCAACGAACAACTGCCGTTGACCCTCGCCGAAGGCGACATCGCGCAGCGCAGCGTCGATCAACAACTTCACCACCCAACCTCATCAACGATCCCAACCATTCCCTCGCAACCACTCGCAATCAGCGATTCACAACAAACGCAACCCGACTCCACCTCGGCGCAAGCCGAAATTGCCCTCGCCGCCTTCAACGCCGCCCGCCCCATCATCCCGCTCCCCGCCGACCGCCTCCTCCAAGTCCACAATTCCTACGTCATCACTCAAGACGAAGAAGGCGTCATCATCATCGACCAACACGCTCTCCACGAGCGTGTCATGTTCGAATACCTCCTGCACCGTGTTCTCGCTGGAAACCTCGAAAGCCAGCGCCTGCTCATGCCCGTCGCCATCCACGCCAGTCCCGCACAGGTCCAACTACTTCCCACACTCGAACCCCTCCTCGTCCGCATCGGCATCGAAGCCACCATCCTCAGCCCCCAATCCATCGGCGTCCACTCCTTCCCCAGTTTCTTGCTCGAACGCAACGTCGAAGTGGGTGAGTTCACCGAAGAACTCCTCCAAAAAGCCGAAGCTGGCGAACTAACTTCTTCTTCTTCTTCTTCTTCTTCTTCTTCCCCAAGTTCGCTCACTCGCTCGTTCGCTCGTTCGCTCCCCAACGAACCCGCCCCCGAACACGCCCTCCGCGACGTCCTCGACATGATGGCCTGCAAAGCCGCCATCAAAGCAGGCGACAAACTCTCCGAATCCGAATTGACCGAACTCGTCAAACTCCGAGACGACGTCGAACGCAGCTCCAACTGTCCCCACGGCCGCCCGACAAGCATCCGTCTCACCATGCGCGAACTCGCGCGGCTCTTTGGCAGGTCATAAGACCCGAACAGTCAACGAAATCGCCTCGTTATTGACCGGAATGACACGCCGGACAGACAACATGGCCTTCACACAGAATTCGTACACACACGCGGGTGATTGACAATCCCTCGATTTTGTGGTATGTTGGCGAAACAGGAAGAATGGAGAGAGACATGACCCACTCAAAAATGTTACTGTGTGCACTGGTTTCAACATGCACCGCGGGCATCGCCCACGCCCAACTCGCCTTCGAGTTCACCAAGAGCCCAGGCTTTCTCGCGCTCGAAGCATCTGACCCGACCAAAGCATCCTCGATGTACACCGCCGCGGTCGCGGCAGGAAGCAAGTATTCCTCACTCTTCAGCGATCCGGTAACGCTCAAGTTCACGCTGGACTACGGCACCACTCCCTCCGGCGTTCTCGCCTTCGCCGACTCTGCATTCGTCGCAGCACCGTACGCGTCCGTCAAGACATCGCTCATCACCGACGCGACAAGCATGCACGACTTCACGTCGCTGGGTTCGTTGCCGGCTGGCCCGTTCGTTCCCCTCTTTCGAAACGACACCGGCGACCTCACGTTCCCGGAAAAAGAACCATTTCTCGACCCTACGCCAGGCTCCGTCAACAACATGATGCTCGACATGAGCAATTCCAATCTCAAAGCGCTCGGACTTCTGGGCGGCACAGCAGGCGGCGCCGGCGCAGACGGCACCATCAAAGTCAGCGACGCCACCACGTTCGACTTCGACCACACCAACGGCATCGACACCGGAGCATTCGACTTCCACGGCATCATGCTCCACGAAATCGCCCACGCCATGGGTTTCATTTCCGGCACCGACACGATGGCAATCCACCTCAGCAGTCCGCCCGCAGTAGTTGACGGGCTCCCGATGATCACAACGCTCGACCTCTTCCGCTATTCGCCTCTGTCGCTCACGTTCGGCGCACGCGATATCTCGCTGCCGCTCCCTGGTGTGACTGGCGACGCTGCGAGCCGATTCTTTTCAATCGACGGCGGTGCCACCATTCTCGATGCCTTCAGCACAGGCGCCGGCCCCTTCGGCTTCGGCGATGGCGAACAAGGCGGCCACTGGAAAAGCGATTCGATCTTCGGCCTGATGGACCCGTCGTTGGCGAGCGGCTTCAACCTCACAGCCGCATGGGACATCCTCCTCTCCGGCGCAACACCCGCGGACATCATCGCTCTGGACACCATCGGTTGGAACTACATCCCAAGCCCCGGTGCCGTGCTGCTGCTCAGCGTCGGAGCAGGCGTAGCCACGAAGCGCCGCCGCGCGTACTGAACGATCACTCAGTACCCTTCGCGTTGCCGAGACTCTCGCCCAACAATGCTGCATGGCGACAACTCACCGTCCCCCCGGTTCATCCCACACCCCCCGAGACCTCCACTCCCCCCGCGGCTCCCAACTCTCCTGCGCCAACTGGCTCATCGAAGCCGCTCTGCGCATGCTCCACAATAACCTCGACCCCGCCGTCGCCGAACGCCCCGACGACCTCGTCGTCTATGGAGGCCGAGGCAAAGCCGCGCGGAACTGGGCGTGCTTTGACGCGATCGTGAAGTCGCTGCGCGAACTCAAGCCCGACGAAACGCTCCTCGTCCAATCCGGCAAACCCGTCGGCATCGTCAAGACCCACGAGGACGCCCCGCGAGTTCTTCTAGCAAACTCCAACATCGTCCCCGCCTGGGCCACCCAAGCCAAGTTCGACGAACTCGAAAAAGCCGGCCTCATGATGTACGGCCAGATGACCGCCGGCAGTTGGATCTACATCGGCACCCAAGGCATCCTCCAAGGCACCTACGAAACGTTCGCCGAATGTGGCCGAGAAAAATTCGGCGGTGATCTTTCTGGCAAACTCTGCGTCACCGCTGGCTGCGGCGGCATGGGCGGCGCACAGCCTCTCGCCATCACCATGGCCAAAGGCACCTGCCTCATCGCTGACGTTGATCTCACCAGATTGCAACGCCGTCACGCCGACAAGTATCTCGACGAAGTCATCACAATGAGTGACAGAAGTTCGCTCATGAACGCAGAGGCAAACAGAGAGTATAAAGAAGAGAGGAAAACAGAGAAGAATTCTGGGCAACACATTGCACACAACGCCCATCCCCACAACCCAAATCCTTCTCTGTCTTCCTCTCTTTCTCCTCCTCCGTCTTCCTCTGCGTTCATAAGCGTCCTTGACGCCGCCATCGACCGCGCAGTCGCCTGCGCCAAAAACAAAACCGCGATCTCCATCGGCGTCCACTGCAACGCCATCGAACTCTTGGAGCGTCTCCTCGCCCGCAACATCAAAGTCGACGTCTTGACCGACCAAACCAGCGCCCACGACCCGCTCATTGGCTACGTCCCCATCGGCATGACCAACGAGCAAGCCAAAGTCGCCCGCACCCGCGATCCCAACGCCTACCAACAACAATCCCTCGCCAGCATGGCCCGCCACGTCCGCGCCATGCTCGAACTCCAAAACCGCGGCGCAGTCACCTTCGACTACGGCAACAACATCCGCCAACGCGCCAAAGACAACGGCGTCCAAAACGCCTTCGACTTCCCAGGCTTCGTCCCCGCCTTCATCCGCCCCCAATTCTGCCTAGGCAGAGGCCCCTTCCGCTGGGTCGCTCTCAGCGGCGATCCAAAAGACATCTACGTGACAGACTACGAAATCCTGAAACTCTTCCCAGTGGAAGGCACTGGGCATCAGGCACTAGGCACTGGCAAAGACTCTCGGTCCTCCCACGCCTCTGCCAGTGCCCAGTGCCCAGTCCCCAGTGCCTCAAACGACTACCGCATCCGCCTCCGCAATTGGATATTGGGCTGCCACAAAAACCCCTCTGCCCTCCTCGCTGGCGACTTCAAAAACTGCGCCCCACGCTTCGAGTTCCAAGGCCTCCCCGCCCGCATCTGCTGGCTAGGTCTGGGCGAGCGCGACAAAGCCGGCCTCCTCTTCAACGACCTCGTGCGCAGCGGCAAAGTCTCCGCGCCCATCGTCATCGGCCGCGACCACCTCGACTGTGGATCAGTCGCCAGCCCCAACCGCGAAACCGAATCCATGAAAGACGGCTCCGACGCCATCTCCGATTGGCCCCTCCTCAACGCCCTCGTCAACACCGCCAGCGGCGCAACCTGGGTCAGCCTCCACCACGGCGGCGGCGTCGGCATCGG
>CAZEZV010000223.1:0-6931 GCA_964516725.1 uncultured Phycisphaeraceae bacterium | reverse complement strand
CAGGATCGCGCGTGTGCCAATCCCAATCCCCCCCCCCAATATCCATTTTGCCCGATACTTGTAATCCACGCATTTGGATTCCCCTTGTCGAGCCGTTCGGCACGGCTGAGCCGGCCGCCGTTCATCCCGCGAGTCCCCGCAAGCATGAATGCGGACGTTAGAAGATACACCACGGGTGTGGGAATACCAGAGAAGTTTTGAGAATTTTGGGTTGGTTGGTGTTGGCACACCTTTGATTCTGGGTATCTCGGAGAGGTCGGATGCCGACTGCATCAATCCGCTGCAAAGCCAGCGGATTGATGGCACGGGTTGACGCCACCTGCCGTTGAACTCTCCGACCAGGACGGTCGGAGAAGACGGGAAGAATTGGCGGGGACCGCCAATGTACGAAGACACAAAAAAGCCCCGCTCATCGCGGGGCCTTGGAGAGAGAGCTTGGTTTTTTCTTACTTGCCTTCGGCGGCGAATACCGACTCGGAATCCCGCACGAACTGCAGCGGCTTGTCGTGGGTCAAGCGTTCATGCAGCTTGGTCATTGCTTCGTCGGAAATCTGTCGGGCGCGCTCGCGGCTGATGCCCATTTCTTCGCTGATTTCCTTCAGCGTCATCGGTTCGCAGCCGTCGATGCCGAAACGCATGCGGAGGATTCTTGCTTCGCGCTCGTCGATCGCGTCGAGCAACTTGCGGAGCAGGCTTAGGTCTTCGTTTCGGAAAATCTGATCGCCGGGCGTTGCGGCCTTGCTGTCGGCGATGATGTCGTTGAGGTTCATCAACTCGCCGAAGTGGTTGATCGTCTGCTGTGTGGGGGACTGGAGTGCCTTCACCGCGCGTTTGATGAGCCGCACTTTGCGAACCGGCAGGTCCATGATCTTTGCGAGATCAGTCATCGAGGGCGGCGCGCCGAGCTCGGCTTCCAGGCGACGGTGCGCGGCTTTCCACTTGCCCACGAGTTCCAGCATGTACGCCGGGATGTGAACGGGTTGATTCGCATTCACCAGAGCACGCTTGATGCCCTGCTTGATCCACCAGCTCGCGTAGGTGCTGAAGCGAGCGCCTTGTGCGGGGTCGAAACCTTCGACAGCGCGCATCAAACCGATGTTGCCTTCTTCGATCAGGTCGCTGAGGGGCAGGCCACGGTTGTTGTAGTTCTTGGCGATCGCGACGACCAGGCGCAGATTGCTGCGGATCATGCGTTCGCGTGAGGCGGGGCAGTTGTCGTTGATGATCTTCCAGCCCAGCTCGCGTTCTTCTTCGGCGGTCAGCAGCGGGCAGCGAGCGATCTCGCGGATGTACTGCTGCAACTCCGACGACGAGTGCTTTGAGTTTGAGTATGTGCGTGCAGTCGCTGGAGCGCTCGTTGTGCTCTGGGGGCGCGCGGGCTGTTGCGCGAAGTCACCACGTTGGGGATTCGAAACGTTCACCTCTCCACCCATCCTTTGTCCGACGCATGGCGGAATGCATCGTCTCTCCAAAGTTCGCCTGCCATTCGTGGCTCGGCGATTCGTAGTTGATATCAATTGGTTGGCCGTCCTAGCCTCACCCGCCGAGCAAGGCTCGTTGAGTGCATCACCTAGATATCCGTCTTGCCCCGTCCTGGGGTTTCATCGAGGTCTCATCGACATGAAGAATGCGTGCATGCAGGGCATGTGTGTGCGCATTTCTACATGTCACAATGTGCGCCATGGCGCACGTTGTGCAAGGAAACTTCAGACTTTTTCTTACAAATCTGATCTTCGCTCTCTTCCCACCATATCTGACAAGCGTCAAACTCGGCAAGTTCCGACACGTATTGTTTAGAGTCGCAATCCAGTTGCCAAGGTCTGAAAAGCACACGTCCGAAAAAACAGTTCGCAGGACACTTATGAAGCGAGATATCTCTGCAATTCTGAAAGAATGGCCTCACCAACCGGGGCAGGTCAACGCACGAATGATCACCGATAACCAAGGTGAGCAAAAAGTGCAGGTGCGCGTCGATCTTGGAATTCTCCAGATGAATGCGGATGGGCGACCAGATGGCGAACAGCCGTTCGGTTATCCGTCGCTGCTGGAGTATTTTGAGGACAAGGCGGATGGGGTTGAGGAGCCGCGAGAGGCAGGGCCGCGTGGTCCGAATGTGCGCGGGGCGAGGGAGAGTGGCGAAGAGGGTGTTGAGGGCGCGAGCGGTGGGGAGTCACCCGGAGCGGCGGGATCGGGGGAAGAGTTGGAGTTGTCGGCGGAGGATTGTCGCTCGCTGCGTGAGGAGGCCGCGCAGTTTTATCAGCGGTATGTGGCGTGCCTTGCGCTTGAGGAGTTTGATCGCGTCGTGCGCGACACGACGCGGAACTTGCGGGTGCTTGATCTGTGCGCGAAGTACGCCGCGGAGGATCAGGACAAGCAGGTGCTGGAGCAGTTCAGGCCTTACATCATCATGGTGAGAGCTCGAGCCTTGGCGAGTCAGGCGATCAAAGAGAATGAGTTGAAGGCGGGCGTGCTCGCGCTGGATGAGGCGCTGGAAGGAATCAAGAAGTCGTATGAGCAGACGGGGCGCGCGAAGCAGTATGAGAAGAGCGAGGAAGTGCGGATGCTGCGGAGCATGCGCGAGGCGCTGATGCCGAAGCTGCCGATTTCACAAAAGGAAGAGCTCAAGCAGCGCTTGCAGCGGGCGCTGGATACGGAGAACTATGAACTTGCGGCGATTTTGCGAGATGAGCTGAAGCACTTGAAGCAGTAGGCACGGCTTGGGGAACTTTCACAGGAGCGTTGCACTATCGAGCAGGATGCATGCGCTGAAGATGTCGGGGACTTGCGGGCCCATGGGGATCATGGCGTTGTGCAGGAGGGTTTCAGCGTACATCTGGGCGTGTGAGCGGGTTGATTCGGGGAGTGTGTTGTCGTGCGCCATGATGAGGAACACGTGGATGGCCCAGGGGCGCTGGGTGGCGTTGTCGGGTTGAATGTTGTCGAGCAGCCACGCTGCGGCGGAGTGAACGCGTGCGCGGACAGTTTGGTGTTGTGGTGTCGCGAAGTGGGAGAGGGCGTGGAGGGCGGAGAGTTCGGATTCGGTCCAGAGTTCGATGGCGAGGTGGTGGAGGTGGGGGAGGAGTGGGGTTGGAGTCGTTGTTGAGGGAGCCACAAGTGTGAGCGGGTCTGCGTGTGAGCACAGGGCTTGCCAGAGTTGGAGTTCGTCCTTTCGCTGTGCGGCAGATCGTGGTGCTTCACTAGCGATATCAGCGACCACGCTTCGCGTCGTCGGTGGCATGGCGAGCATGTGGGCGAGCATTGGGGCGTCGATGGGGCGGCGGTTGCCGAGGTCGTCGCGGAAGGTGGTGATGAAGTGTTGCTTTTGATCGAGGGTGAAGAGAGATGGGTTGGCAAGCGGGGTGTTGGCCAGGCGCTGCATTGCTAGTGTGCGTAATCGCTCGCGCCACGTGTGGAGAAACTCTGTTGATGCGATTGGTTGTTGCACTCGATGCCTTGATGCCGCGTGGCTTGTGCCTTCTTCTTTTCGGAATCGATTGGTCAATCTCGCCGGGGGCTTGCGCCCCTCGGCTCTTGTTCAAATCTCGAACGCGATGTCGCCGTTGACGATGGTGAGTGTTGCCTTGCCTTGCATTTTTCTGCCTGGGTAGGGCGTGTTTTTACTTTTGCTTTTGAGTTTTGTGGGGTCGCAGATCCAGGCGTGGTCGGGGTCAATGACTGTGATGTCGGCGATGCCGTTCACGCGGAGTTGGCCAAGGCCTTGCGCGTCGAGGTTGCAGAGTTTTGCGGGTTCGATTGTCAGCATTGCGATGAGGCGCGGGTAGTCGATCGCGCTGCTGCGGACGAGAGCCTCGACGTACAGCGGGACGGCGGTTTCGAGGCCCACCATGCCGAAAGGGGCTTCTTCGAAGGGGAGGGACTTTTCGTCGGCGCTGTGTGGCGCGTGGTCGGTGCCCAGGACCGTGATGACGCCTTCGACGACGCCTGCGATGAGCGCGTCGATGTCTTTCTTCTCGCGAACAGGTGGGTTCACTTTGCCCAGCGTGTTGTAGTGGTCGCAGACGTCGTGGGTCAGCACGAGATGATGCGGCGTGAGTTCGGCGGTGACGGGTTGGCCTTGCTGCTGGGCGCGGCGGAGGATTTCGATGCTGTCTCCACTGCTCACGTGCTGGGCGTGATAGCGGCAGTTGACGCCGCGGTTCAGGCGCGTGTCGCGTTCGATGATGAGTTCTTCGGCGCTTCTGGGCCAGCCGCCGAGGCCGAGACGCGCGGCAATTGGGCCTGCGTGCATCGCGCTGCCTTTGGTCAGCGTGGGTTCCTGGCAGTGTTGCATGAAGCAGCAGTTGGTGTTTGCGACGACGGCGAGGACGCGGGCCATCATGCCGGGGGTGGGGATGCAGTCGCCATCGTCGGTGAAGGCGACGGCCCCGGCTTGTTTGAGCAATCCGATTTCGGTGAGTTCTTCGCCGCGGCGGTTTTTGGTGACGGCGGCGGTGGGGAAGACGCGGCACTTGGCGGTTTGTTGTGCGCGTTGCTGGACCCACGCGATGGTCTCGGGTGTGTCGAGGGCGGGGCTGGTGTTGGGCATGCAAACGACGGTGGTGAAGCCGCCGGCGACTGCGGAGGCTGTGCCGGTCTCGATGGTTTCCTTGTGTTCCTGGCCCGGTTCGCGAAGATGCACGTGCGGATCGATCAGGCCTGGGCAAACGAGTTTGCCTTCGCAGTTGATGACGCGTGTGTTGGCGGGGCGAGGAAGATTTGCGCCGATGGCTTTGATGACGCCGTTGTCGATCGCGATGTCGGCGACTTGATCGCGGTTGGTTGCGGGGTCGATGACGCGGCCAGCGGTGAGGAGAATGGGGAGCATCGCGCGGAGCGTAGGAGCAGCGGGAATAGTTTGGATGAAGGGGAAGTCACCACGAAGACACGAAGAGCACGAAGAAAACAAGGAGTGGCGAAAGAAGCGTAGAGAACAGAGAATAAAGAGTACGGATTCGATCCAAAGCGTCGTTTGTCGATTGCCTTCTTCTCTCTCTTCTCTTTTTCTTCTTTGTGCTCTTCGTGTCTTTGTGGTGAAGTTCGAAGCCCTCCCTGAAGGTCGGGCTGCATGCAGGAATTAGGTCGTTTGGAACCAGAAGCTGCCCGGACAGACGTTGGGGAGTTCGGCATAGCTCTTGAAGCATTCGCGGAGGACGGCGGGCTGCTTTATGTGCATGTAGTAGCCGGCCCAGCGGACCTCTGCGCGGGCGTTGTGGGTGAGGAAGGCTTGGAGGATGTACTGCTCGTTGTAGAAGCGCATGTTTTTCTTGATCCAGTGTTCCGGATACTCGTGCGGGAAAAAGATGTCGTGGACGTGGACGAGGACGCCGGGGTTCAGGCGCGGGAGGATTTGCAGGAACTCGTACTGCACGTCGCTGTTGATGGTGAGGACGTGGCTGGAGTCGATGAAGAGGATGTCGCCCCCGCCCAGTCGCGTGAACGTCTCCATCGGAACATCCTGCACGCCTCTTTCCATCCAGACGACGTCGCCGCGGCTCTTGAGAACTGGCGCGAGGTAGCTGTGGACGTAAGGATCAATCAATGTGAACTCTGGCGAGTAGCCCGGGTCTTCCTTCTTGTTGAAGTCAAGGGCCTGGAGCGTGAGGCGCGAGGAGTGGCCCGAGCCGATTTCGACGATGCGCTTGGGTTTGCTTTCGCGGACGAAGCAGTACAGGGACTCGGCGTCGATCGAGCCGTAGTTGTTGTTTTTGAGATAGAACTGCGGGCTTTCCTTGCTGCCTTCGCGCGGGAAGGCGTCGTATTCGGCGGCGAATCGCTGCTTCCAGCTGCGGGCACGCTCGATCATTTCAGTGATGCGCATGTCGATGCCTGGGAGTTCGTTCTCACGCTGCCACACGTGCGCCGGGAGTTTCTGCGTGTCCGGGATCGGATGGAACCACTTCACCGGCGTGATGTGGATGCCCTTTCGTTCCAGGAACTTGAAGGTGCGGTTGTCGAAGAGATACAGCACTGACGACCTCCACTTGCGAACGCTGGCCGCGTTCTCCATCTCCGACCCCGGAAAAGTCCGGGCTCAACTGGGCGAGACACTATGGCGAACACAGAAACGTGCAAGGCTATCACGATTCTTGCGATGACGTACAATCAGTCATGCGACTTGATATTCCTTATCGTGCGGCGGCTCAATTGGCGACATTTGCGGGTGTTTTCAGCGGGGCTTGCTTGTTTGCACAGGCAAGCATGGCTCAGTCGGACAAGGTTGATCGGTTGTGGTCCTCGCATTGCGCGGCGTGCCACGGCGACGACGGCGAAGGTGCAGAGGGAAAAGCGAAGACACTGCTCACTCGCGAGTTCTTTGATCAGAAGCATGATCGGTCGTTCTTTGATTCAGTACGCACTGGGAACAAGAACGAACACCACAAGTTTGAGAAGGACTTGTCGGACGGTGAGGCCTGGGGCGTGATCAACTACCTGCGCGAGTTGCAGAACCAAAGTCTGCGCCAGCAGTTTGGGTCGATCTCATCGAAGCTGGATTCGCAAGGGGCTTGCACGACACAGCGGGCGAAGTTCAGGTTTCAGACGATTGTGAGCAAGAACTTGGATACGCCGTGGGCTGTGGATTGGATGCCGAGCAAGGTGGGGCAGCCGCTGCGGATGATTGTGACGAACCGGGGCGGAGCGATCAATGTGTTTGAGATTGCGTCGGGGCGTGTGGGTGAGGACGGTGTATTGAGTGAGCGAGTTCTCGGGACGCCCGAGTCGCGCGAGGTTGGGCAGGGCGGGATGATGGATGTGGCGGTGCATCCGGATTATGCGAGTGACGGAAACGGGTGGGTGTACCTCACGTTCACGAAGCCGATCAAGGACCGGGCGACGATGACGACGTTGGTGCGTGGGCGGCTTGTGAAAGCAGAGGGCAAGTGGCAGTGGAAGGATGAAGAGACGCTGTGGGAGTGCAAGCCTGAGCATGCGC
>CAZEZV010000222.1:0-7146 GCA_964516725.1 uncultured Phycisphaeraceae bacterium | reverse complement strand
GACCGGCGTCTGTGAAAGCGCCCGACGTGTTCAGCCGCCCGGCGCGTTCGGATCTGCAACCTGCTTCTCGATCCGCTCCACCGCTTCGATCACGAGCGGTTCCTTGCCCAGGCTGCCCTTGGGCGTCGCGGTGGTCAGCGCACTCAGCAATGCACTGGAAACGCCCTCCGCAACGGCGGTCTTTCGCTCCGCCTTGTCGCGGGCTCGCGTCGCCGCCAGAGTCGCGAGCGACATCGCGACTACGGAAGCCACCAGAATCACGAGCACGCTCGCGACCGCGCCCACCAGCGCACGATTCCGTCTCGCGAACTTGCCCAGCAGGTACACCGCCGAAGGCGGACGGGCCACGATCGGCTCATCGTTCAGGAACCGCCGCAGATCACCGGCGAACTCGGGCACAGAGTCGTACCTGCGCGTCTTGTCCTTGTCGATCGCTTTGTGCACGATGGTTTCGAGATCGCCGCGGGCCGACGGGAGGATCGTGCCCAGCCGCGTGGGCGGGTCGTCGGCGATCCGGCGGGCGGCCTCGGCGATGGACAGGTCGCGCACATCGAGGGGCGGGCTGCCGGTCAACGCCTCAAAGAGGATCAATCCAAGCGCGTAAATGTCGGAACGCGTATCGACATCTTCAGACTTGCCCCGCGCCTGCTCCGGGCTCATGTACGCGAGCGTACCGATGAGTTGGCCCGCGTTGGTGTGCATCGAAGCGAGGCTGAGTTCATGCGTCGTGAGCTTGGCGACGCCAAAGTCCAGAACTTTCGGCCGCGGCCCCGCGTCGGTCGTGCACACCAGAATGTTGGCAGGCTTGAGATCCCGGTGGATCACGCCACGCTGGTGCGCGAAGCTGACGGCGTCGCACACGTCGAGCAGGATCGCGATCCGCTCACGCATCGAATGCTCGCGGCTCCGAATGAACGATGTCAGCGGCGCGCCCTCGACCAACTCCATGGCCATGTACGGGACGCCCCGCTCCGCCCCGCCCAATCCCGCTCCGCTCAGGCTCGCCACCCCCGTTTCGTAGACCTGCGCGATTCCCGGATGCGTCAATCGCGCCTGAATTTGCCCCTCGCGCGCGAATCGCTCCGCGAGGCTCTTGCCCGAGCCCATCGACGCACGCATGACCTTGAGCGCAACCCGCCGCTTGGGTGCGTCCTGCTCGGCTTCGTACACCACGCCCATGCCGCCCGAACCAATCTGGCGAATCACGCGATACCTCCCGATCGCCACCGGCTGCGCCGAGGACAGAAACGCGTCCGCGGGCCCGATGTCCGCAAGGGTCGTCGGTTCATCGAAGAGTTCGTCTTTCGCATCGTCGTGACGCAAAAGCGACTCGACGCTCTTTCGCAGCGACGTATCACCACCGCACTCACGATCCAGCGCAGCGTCACGATCGCTCGACGCCAGATCACACACACGCGCGAAGACTTCGAACACCCGCGCATGTCGCTGGCTCGCTTCGCTCGCACCCTCGGCCGACTGCTTCAAGGCGTTGCCTCCTCCAGCCGCTCGCGCAGCCACGCCCGCGCCGCCCGCCAATCTAGCTCCGCCGTGCGCTCGCTGACGCCAAGCACCTGCGCGACCTGGGCCATCCCCAACCCCCCGAAGAACCGTAACTCCACCACCCGCGCCCGCCGCTCGTCAAGCGCGGCAAGGCGCGTGAGATGTTCGTGCACCTCCAGCACACCCGCGGTTTCTGCGTCGTCCTGCAACACGCCCGAAAGCGTTTCCCGATGCGCGCAGCCGCCGCCCCGCTTGGCTGCCTTGCGGGCCCGGGCCCGATCAATCACAATCTGTCGCATCGCCCGGGCCGCGACGGCAATGAAGTGAGATGTTCCCGCCCACGGTTCCTCTCGACTCCCAGCGATCTTGAGGAAAGCCTCATGCACTAGCGCAGTCGCTTGCAGCGTCTGCCGAGCGTCCACGCCCCGCAACATCGACGCCGCGATCGCCCGAAGGTCGCGATACGTCGCCTCCATAAGATCCGGTTCTGACGCTGGCACCGACGCGGCCACCGCGCTGATCAGCGTGTGTACCGACTCGTCCGCGATCGGCGGGGGCGTTGTGTCCATAGGTATCCGAACGGCTCAACCAAAAGTAATCCACGGTATCGTGCTCGCTACCTCACGCTTCCAAGCGAGGGTAGCAGAAGGATTGCGCCTTGCGCAACCGCTTTCCGTGAGTGTTGTGTGCGGCCCCGCGTGCTGGGGCTCGCTCCGAATTGTCACATTGGGAGATCTGCCATGCGTCGTTTACCTCTTTCGTTGTTCCTGGCCGCCAGCTTCCTCGCGGTTGGTACCGGTTCGGCATCCGCCCAAACCGTGGGCACCTCGTTCACCTATCAGGGCAAGCTAGACAGCCTCGGCGCTTCCGCCAACGGCCCGCACGACCTGAAGTTCCGGCTCTTTGACGCGGTCAGCGGGGGTGCGCAGGTTGGTCCGGAACTGTGTGTGAACGACGTGAGCGTGGTCGACGGTCAGTTCACGATCCTGCTGGACTTCGGGACGCAGTTTGCCGGTGCCCAGCGACACATCGAGATTGACGTCCGGGCCGACACGGGCCTGACCTGCGCCGACCAATCTGGCTATGAGACGCTCGCGCCTCGCCAGAACATCACGCCGACGCCCTACGCGCTGTTCGCGCTGAACGGCAATCCCGGTCCGCAGGGCGAGATCGGCCCCGCGGGGCCACAAGGGGCGGCGGGAGCGCAGGGGATTCAAGGAATTCAGGGCATTCCGGGTCTCAACGGCACCAACGGAGCCACCGGAGCGCAGGGGCCGCAAGGTCCGATCGGTGCTACGGGCGCGACGGGGCCTGCTGGCGCAAACGGTGCCGCGGGACCCGCAGGACCTCAAGGAGCGACAGGCGCGACGCCGTTTGGCCTCGAAATCCTGCCGGGCAGTGAAGCCGCTGATCAGAATCAGCCGCAATCCGGCTCGATCGACCTTGACACCTCCCACTGGCAATCGTTCATGCCGAGTGTGAGTGGCAGGCTGACTCGGGTGACCATACAAAATGATCACATCCCCCCTAACTTCCCAAGCACAGGTTCGCGAACCGGGACGATCCGTGTGCTCACGGGCACGGGCTTGAGTGGGACGGAGTTGTGCTCGGTTCCATTCAGCGTGACGCTTCCAAACGATGGGGCGGTCGCGATTGATTTACCCTTCGCGTTGTCCGCCAACTTGACGGCGGAAACGACCTATACCTTCGCGATCCTATTCAACGCGCCCACGAACTTGAAGTACGGAGCCAACACCACCTACGCCAGAGGGCGAGCGGGTGTCGTCAGCAACTGGGATATGACGTTTGTGACAAGAATGACGGCCGAGGTGCCTCAGGCCGAGCTGACCGGCGCGGTGGTGGTCGCGGGAAACGGTGTGCAGAGCGGCATCATCACCGCTGAGCAGTTTGTCGGCAACGGAGCCGGGCTCACCAATGTCACCGCCGTATCCGCCGCGACGGCGACCAATGCCGTGAACGCAACCAATGCGACCTTTGCAACTAACGCGACCAACGCAGACACCGCCTCGACCGCAGGCAACTCCTCACAACTCAACGGTCAGCCCGGGTCCTTCTACACCAACGCCTCGAATCTCTCCAGCGGCACCATCGCGAACGCCCGCACCACGGCGACCGCGAGCAACACACCATCCACCATCGTGAGCCGCAATACCAGCGGCGGCTTCAGCGCGGGTCAGATCACCGGTACATCGATCACCAGCTCGGGACAGATCACCGGCGCATCGATCGTCACTTCCGGCACCGCCGACTTCGAGGATGACGTTGCTGTCGGCCCCTTCGGTGTCGCAGCGCGGTTCTGCGTTTCACACTCCGCAATCGGTGCCAACTGGCCCATCAAGGTCGTGAATACCGCCACGACCGCCATCGCTGGCATGCGATTGTCTGACAACGGTTTCTGGGAACAGACCAATCAGATCACCGGCAATACCGGCGTCGCTCGCCTCAACAGCACCGGCGCGTGGACGATCTCCTCGGACCGCCGCCTGAAGAAGGACATCGAGCCCGCCGCCAACAACCTCGATGCCGCGATGCGCCTTCGTCCAGTAACATACGCGATGATCAAGGAGCAGGAGGGCACGCCGCGGCATCTTGGCTTCGTCGCTCAGGAAGTCCGCGAAGTTCTGCCCGAGTTCGTCGTGGGCGACGACACCAAGGACACGCTCACTGTGAACTATGGACAAATGTCCGTGGTCGCCATCGGCGCGATCCAGGAACTCAAAGCCGAGATCGACGCCCTCAGAGCCCGCGTCAAGGAGCTCGAATCGGCCCAGGCTGTGACCACCGCAGGTCGCAACTGATTCCGCAGCAACGCAGCGCCAACGCACAAGGCCCACGCACTCGCGCGGGCCTTGTTTGTCTTTCGGCACATGTCGCAATCCAGCAAGTTGTCTTGCGGTCCGCAGCACGCTTCACGTCGATGCCTAGAGAGGTTCAGCGATTCTGCCTTGCATGTGCGGAAAAACTGGCGATACATAGCCAGCAGACGCGGAAAACACGCGGATTACGGGCTCACCGAAGCATTCAACAGACGGTTGCGAGCCAACGGTTGGACGAGAACTGGTTCATGTCGCTCAACGATGACCGCCAGAGGGCTGAAGCCTAGCGTCGCCACGACAGTGAAGAACGTCCCCACAGCGCCCTGAGCAACCTGAGCCCCAGTGAGTTCGCTGCATCCAAGCTTCATGAATGCCCGGCCGGATGAAGCAACAAACGCGCTCTACGCATGGTTCAGCTTCGGGAAGAAGCGCAATCGACTTCAACAACGACGGTTCGCTGTTCGACCTGTGTGTCATCGATTCGTTCTTGCTGGTGTTCAGTGAAGGGCCTTGTACGGCTTGTGGCGTGTAAGCGAAAAATGCACAGCTCAAATCAAAGAAGTCAGATGTCTGTCAGACGTCCGGTCTTTTTCTGTATTGACTGAAGGGTGCGGGTTTGATGTTTGAGTTTTGTTTCGAGCCGAATGCTTGTGCATCTCGGCTTTTGTTGGTGCGATTCGCAGGCGTTATTGGACGACGGATTCTGGCATAGTTCACAGAATCGTTTATTCTTGTGGAGAATGCGTCCGCGTGTCGAGCGTTTCCAGTACACTGTTGCGAAACGGGTCGGCTCGGTATCTGTGTGCGCTGGTTGTGAATGAGGAGTCGTCATGAACATCAGGATGCTAAACGTGGCTGCGATTGGGATGGTGCTCGGAATCGGCGCAACGGCTGTGGCTCAGCCTGCGGATTTCGTTGACTTGGGGCGGTTTGATGATTCGGTGAGCAGAACAGTCGTGCAGGAGCCGGTATTTATTGATGCGAATACGCCGGTGCGGTGGTACAAGGTTGTCTTGCCTCGGATCGCGGATCCGTATCGGTATCTGGACATCATGACGTATGGACAATTCTCGTACGACACGGAGATCGCGTTGTATTCGTCGGACGGGGAGCTTATTGCCACCGACGATGACGATGGTGCGTCGTTCTTTTCGTCGTTGACATTCGGCATGACGGATGTGAACGCGCTGCAGCGGGTTGTGCCGCCGCAGTTTCCGGGGCAGAGCATTGGTGTCCCAAATGATGGACGGGATGGGACGTTGAGCGGGCCAGCGAATGATGTGACGACGGCGACGTACTACATCGCGCTAACGGAGTATGACGTGGAGTTTTTGTATGGCTTTGAGGTGCAGCGCACGGCTCCGCCTGCGGGATTGTTCTGCTCGTTCGCGGTGCGGTATCGGGCGCCGGGGGATATCGGGACAACGACGGTGAACCCGCAGCCCGTCATGTATTGGCCGCGCTCGACGGGTGAGACAGTGCGAGTGACGATTACTGGTCCCGTGCAATCGGTGCGTGCGGACTTGAGAGAGGTTGGCTTTTCGCAAAATACGCAGATGCAGTATGACGAAAACGAATCAAATTGGTTTGCATCTGCCGGTGCGACGAGTAACATACAGGCTGGTCCACACACGCTGACGTTTTACGCAAGGACTCCGATTGACGATGTTGTGTCGGGCACAGCGACGGTCGTTGTCATGCCGCGTAATCATGACTGCGACAATGCATTTTCCGCATCATTTGAGCTTGAACCCGGATCTCAGACTCGCACGTACGACACGAGTTACGCGGATGTCGACGGGAATTGGGCCGGGTGCAGTACGTTTTCTCCCGACGGAAACGACGTGTGGTTTGAGTTTGATGTTCCAAGTTCGGGTCGGCTCACCATCAGCACGTGCAACAGTGATACCGGATACAGCGGGGCACAGCCGGACACGTTGTTGGGTATTGCCAATGAATGTGGGATGCCGTTCTTCGCGTGCGTTGATGACACGCCCGGCTGCGATTTTGGTTCTCGGCTGACAAATCTGCAGGTGCAGGGCGGGAGTAGGTACTCGTTGGCAGTGCGTGCGTACACGGGAGATATCACCGATGGCGTGGTGGTCCTCAACTACACGCCCGACGTGAGTTGTGATTCGATTGACTTCAATAACGACACGAGTTTGTTTGATCCGCAGGATATTGAGGCATTCTTGAGCGTGTACTCCGAAGGCCCATGCATCCCCGAAGAAGCAACCTGCAACGATATCGACTTCAATAACGACGGCTCGCTCTTTGATCCTTGCGATATTAATTCATATTTGCTCGTGTTCAGCGAAGGTCCCTGCACGCTGTGCGGGGTCTGATACGAATTCCCATCAAATTCCGGGCGCGGACGGCGCACGTTGGGATTGCGCGAAGCTTGAAAATGGGCGATAATGGGTGCGGCAAGGAGGCCGCATGCGGATCAGCGAGCGTGAACCGGGCGACGTGGCGAGGCTGGAGGAGTTGATCGCGTGCGAGAGGCACGCCGACAAACGCGATCGTTATCGCGTCGCGTTGCTCGCGCTGCGTGGGCACGAGAAGCTTGAGATCGCTGAGTTGCTCGGCATGGCCAAGAGCACCGTCGAATACTGGGCGTACGCATATCGCGACCGTGGCATCGATGCGTTGCGAGGCAGGGCGCGACGCGGCGGTGCTCCCAAGATCCGCGGCGAGAACGCGCAGCGTCTCAAGCAGCGCATCGATGCGGTGCCGCGCGAAGATGACGGCGTGTGCACACTCCGCGGCAAGGACATTCAACGCATCGCTCGTGAGGAACTGGGCGTGA
>CAZEZV010000221.1:0-7173 GCA_964516725.1 uncultured Phycisphaeraceae bacterium | reverse complement strand
TTGACCGCCGCCGCGTTGCGGCGAAGACCATCGGCACGAGTCTGTGTCTTTCTCACCGGATCAGATGCTGCTCGCTGAAACCCTTGATACTGACTGACGACTCGCATGGATACGCTGGTGACAAATGAAGGTGGCCTCACTCGACGAACTCAATCTGCACGACAGCCGCCTCACGGCGGTCATGTTTCGACGGGCCGATGATGAGTTTGTGCTTGAGTTGCAACTTGAGTATCGCGAGTCATACGACCGAGGGGGATTCGTGCCCGCGCTGCTTCGATTTGTTGGTTGTGCCACCATCTTGTCGGGCATGTGTTGCTGGATTTCGGCGTGCGATTCGATATTCTCTGGCGAAACCATGCCGAGAGATGTTGGCGAGAAGATGATGCGAAATTTTTACAAAGATGAATTTCCTTATTCAGAACTGAGCGTGCACTTCATCAATCTCGCGACATCAAACGGCAGACTTGTGGTTGCGTGCCGTGACGTTGACTTTGAGATTGTCCAACACTTGCGTACCGATTGATGACGAATCCAAACGACCCCATCCCGCTCGACGACTCCCACACGCCAAACAACTCGCGCGAAGACGTCTCCCTCCGCCCCAAGCCCGACGCCGGCCCGGACCTCTACCAAATCGATCCCGCGCACGTCGAACCCGCATCCGCCCTCCCCAAGTCGATCTCGGTCCAAGAGGCCCTCGCCCGTGTGCAACGCGAAGAAGAGCGCGAACGCGAAACAGCCGAACGCAAAAAGCGTGAAGAAGAAACCCTCGATGGACTTTCCCTGACCGATCCCCTCGTCCCCGCGAAACTCAATCGCTGGCGGCAAGTCGCGGCGGTCGGCGGCGGCATTCTCCTGCTCGCATTCATCTTCGCGTGGCGAGCGACGGCGGCGAAGAAGGGCGACTCATTCGCGGGCTTCGCGGCCGGCCTCATCACTCTCTACTCCGCCGCGCTGCACGCGTGCCTCGCCACCGGCGCGCTGTGGCTGCAAGCAAAGCTGGAACAACGCCCAATGGGCAACTGGCGCGAAGCGATGGCGAGGTTCTTCGCCGCGCTCTCCGTATTTTGGCTTGTCATTCATCTACCTTTCGACACGGGCTACGAATGGCTCACCAAGTCCCTTCTGGCAATCGCCGCGTGCGCAGCGTTCTTCGGCGTGGTGATGATGCTCTTCCGCTGGCCCGCCCGCCGAGCCGTCATGGTGGGTGGGATTCAGGTGTTGATCTACGTTGCGATGTCGGTGCATATCTGGCTTGGCAAGCTGATAGAAGGAAAGTAGAAAGTCACACCGACCTCGGACTCTCAAGAAGCGATCCATAAACCACGGATGTGACACGTAGCTGATCCAAGAAGCGACCATTTCTGTATGGCCTTCAAGCCCTTTTCTTCTTAGTGCACTTTGTGCCTTTGTGGTGAATTGGGTTTACGGATATGCTCTACCCTCCCCAATGCTCCCCCCAAAATCGCTCCTGGGCATGATCCACATCCCCGCCACCCCGGGCACGCCCCACTCGCGCCACAGCGTCTCTGAAATCATCGCCCACGCAATCGCCGACGCTCGCACGCTTCGCGACACCGGCTTCGACGGTGTCATCGTCGAGAACATGCACGATCGCCCCTACCTGAACGGCCCCCATGACCCCGCTCTCACCTCAGCAATGACCCTCGCCGTCGCCGCCGTCATGCACGAAGTCGGTGCCGCCATGAAAGTCGGCGTGCAAGTGCTCAGCAGGGGCGAGCGCGAAGCCCTCGCCATCGCCCACACCTGCGGCGCGCACTTCATTCGCTGCGAAAACTTTGTGTTCAGTCATGTGGCGGACGAGGGGTTGATGAAGGACGCCGCGGCCGGGCCGCTGCTGCGGTATCGCAAGCTGATCGGCGCGGAGCGTGTCAAGATTTTCGCCGATATCCAGAAGAAGCACGCGAGTCATGCGATGACGAGTGACCTTTCAATCGCCGATTGGACACACGCGGCGGAATTCTTCAGCGCGGACGGCGTGATCGTCACCGGCCCAAGCACCGGAACACCAACTGCACTCGCAGACGTCGCGCTCGCGAGACGATCCACAACGCTCCCAATCCTCGTCGGCAGCGGCGTGACGCCAGACCAAGTGCAGCCACTCCTCGCACACGCCGATGCGTTGATTGTCGGAAGTTACATCAAGCAGGGCGGTGAGTGGACGGGTAGGTTGGATGCTGTTCGCTGCCGCGAGATTGTGACGATGAGGAAGAAGTGATGGAGTGAACAAGAGCCGAGGTGCGCAAGCACCCGGCACATTCGCGAAGTTGATCGCTGTGTTCGCAGTGACATCGGAGGCACGAAGAGTCAAATCTCTATCTCGTCTCCGCGTTCCTCCGCCGCTTTCCTCGCCTCCATGCTCAGCTTTTCTGGCAGCCCTCCCGGCGGCTGCGGCTTGCGCCGCTCGGCTCTAGTTACTTCACCATTTTTGCGATTTCTTCCACCGGCTCATCAAACGAGCAGCTCCCAAACGACAACGCAAACGCCTCGCGCACCTTCGCCACCTCCGCCGTTTCAACAAGGTGACTTTTCCACCCCAGCACTTCGTTGCTGAACTTGAAGTCATCGGGGTCTTCCTCGTTCAGGATTTCTACTGTCGTTGAGTCGTCGATGTTTCTGGCGCGCACAAGGGCCGCGGCGATGAAGAGGTTGAGGAAGCCGTGCATGGGGCAGCTGGCGCTGTCCTTTTCGTAGGTGAGTTTGTAGGAGCCTCGCACGGCGTGGTGAAGGCCCGCGGTGGCTTTGAAGGAGACATCGCTGGCGGCGCACGCTCGCAGGAACGCGCTGACCTCCGCCGCCTGCGGAAAGGCATTCCCCACAACCCCGCCCGTCCGAATCTTCGCCGCCGCCGGACTCCCCGAAAGCGCCGCGACAAACCCACGGCAGTCCATTGTCACCGGAAACTCAAAGAACGGAAACAACCCCTCAGGCCACTCATCCAGCACATCATCGATCTGCTGAGGCGAAGTGATCTTGAGTTCGCACATGTCGATCTCGGCGAGGCCGTTGGCTTCGTTGGCGTGCCGAACATTGAACTCGTGGATCGCGTCGAGTTCCTTGGCGAGTTGATCGACTTCGACGAGCACGGAGAGCCGCCAGGGCTGGCCGGCGTCGGCCATTTCGCGATAGCCGCTAGTCCCAGCGGTGCCGGGCATGAAACAGGAGGCGCACTTTTCGAACTCGGCGAGGCGAGCGACGGGGCAAATGAAGCGGCCCAGCATCCACTCCTGTTCGCCGATGTTGCATCGGTTGTAGGTTTCGACGGCCGCTTGCATATCGAGTTTGGCGGGTGGGAAGAGGCCGGCGTAATCCACGAGGTCGGTGAGCAGGCTGCGGAGCGAGTTGGGCAGAGAATTCGGCAGCATGGAACACAGTATGGGACGTAAAACTCGCGAGCGGAGTGGATGACAATCCCCCGAAAGAGCCATCCGACGCACCCTTTGCGCATTCTTATTCACGTTGCGACCGCAAACGGCTCAATCCTGATTGAGAGCATCGAAACTTGACGCATGAAGTGCAGCAGACCTGTTCTAGGTTGCCAGGGTTCCGCGCTCCGTGTCCGGGGTTCGGGGGGGACGGGGGGACGGCGGACGGGGGGGCGGCTGGACATCCTGAGCGCGTTCTGCTCTGCCAGGCACCGACCTCGCACGTTTCGTACTGTTCCGTTCGACACTTTCAAATGCCCGACGACGCATCTCAACCATCCCCCGCTCCGAGCGACACTCAGCGACTGCCGACACATCGTCCTGACTTGCTGCGCAAAGCGGAGTCGATCTACTTTGAGATCGCCGGCATGGATGCACGCGATCGCGAGGGTGCGATCAAGCGCCTCTGCGAAGGCGATGTCCAACTCGAGCGCGAAGTTCGTTCCTTCGTACAGGCCGCTCAAAAGCTCGGTGGATTTCTGGACGCCTCTGCCCTCGGCAAGAGCATCGAGGATCTTTCGCGCGAATCGGCCAAACTTGAAGTGCCCGACGAACTCGTCGGATCAACGCTCGGCTCCTTCACGATTGAAAGCCGGATTGCGTCGGGCGGCATGGGCACCGTCTACGTTGCCACCCGCAGCGACGGGCAGTTTTCTCAGCGCGTTGCCATCAAAGTTGTCAAGCGAGGCCTCGACACCGAAGAGTTGCTCGCTCGCTTCAGCGAAGAACGGAAGATCCTCGCAGCGCTTGACCATCCCAACATTGCGCGTCTGCTCGATGCGGGCGTCACCAAGGACGCACGGCCGTACTTCGTCATGGAGCATGTGGACGGCATGCCGATTGATGAGTATTGCGACAAGCATCGTTTGAGCGTTCGTGCGAGGCTTGAATTGTTCAAGCAGGTGTGCTCGGGCGTGCAGGCCGCCCATCAGGCGCTTGTCATTCATCGTGACCTCAAGCCCAGCAACATCCTGGTCACGTCGCAGGGCGTCCCGAAGTTGCTGGACTTTGGTATCGCGAAGATTTTGACGCCCGGCACGACTGCTCGCGTGACTGCGGATACTGATCGTCGGCTCACGCCTGAGTATGCCAGTCCGGAACAGGTTGAAGGTGGTTCGATCACGACCGCGAGCGATGTCTATTCGCTGGGTGTTGTGTTGTATGAACTCTTGACCGGCACGCGCCCCTACTACTTTGGCGTCAAAACCACCGAAGAAGTCAAGCGCATCGTCTGCACGCTGGTTCCCAAGGCTCCCAGCGAAGCCGTGACGCTGCATATCTCTCGCGTTGGTACAAAGACACCAACTCCCGCAGGCGCGAAGTCGAGTGCTGCGGGCACCGCGTCTGGTTCTGTAGGCACTGGTGCCGGCACTGCGCCGCGCTCTGCGAAGACCGGCGACAGGCCAATTTCAAGTCCACTCTCTGCCAGTACGTCCACCCCGCACCGCGTCGATCATCCCAAAACCCGCGGCGTCACGTCAACTCGCCTGCGGGGCCAGCTCCGAGGCGATCTCGATACCATCATCCTCATGGCGCTGCGCAAGGAGCCGCAGCGCCGGTACATGTCGGCTGAAGCGCTCTCGGCGGACATCAATCGCTTTTTGCAAGGGCTGCCAGTGCAGGCAAGGCGAGACACGCTTGGGTATCGCGCGACGAAGTTTCTGCGTCGACATGCGGTGGGCGTCGGGGCGACGGCGTTGGCGATTGCGCTTCTTTCCGGGGCGACCATTGCGCTTGCGCGGCAGAGCACCACGCTCGCGAAGCAGCGCGATGAACTGCGCGCCACCAACGCGCGATCAGAGCAAACCCGCGACTTCCTCGTTTCGATGCTTTCGGGCGCGGACACGGGCGACTTGGGGCCAGATGCGTCGCTTGGACTGGTCATCAATCAAGCCATCGGCGATCTCAAAGACCATCCGCCCGCCGACCCGCTCGTTCGCGCCTCGATGCAGCAAGCCGTGGCGAAGTCGGCGATGAGCCTTGGGCTTGTTGACGAAGCGACAGAGCTGCTCAACGGTGCGAAGCTCGCCTTTGCACGTTTGCCCGCGGACAGCACGAGCGCGTTGCTCTTTCGTCACGACGAAGCGCAGCTTGCGTTCTACGCGGGCGAGTACGAGCATGCCAAGTCGATGCTGATTGCACTGCTCAATGACATGAACGCGTCGTCCAACGCCACGCCCGAGATGAAAGGCGACGTGCTGAACGACCTGGGCGAAGTGCATCGTGTGCTGAAAGACAAGCCCGAAGCGATCAAGGTACAGCAAGAAGCACTCGCGATCAGGAAGTCGCTGGACAAGAATCCATCGCTCAAGGTCGCCGAGTCCCTCAACAACCTGGGCACGGCGTTCGTCACGAATGAGCAGTATGCCCAGGCGGAGCAGAATCTTGCGGAAGCCCTCGCGCTGCGGAAGCAACTGCTTCGCGCCGATCATCCGCTTGTGATGGCGAGCACCAACAACCTCGGCAACCTCTATCTCCGCATGGGCAAGGGTGCCGACGCCGAAAAACTGCTGCAAGTCGCGGCGGACTCCTGGACGAAAGCCTTTGGTGAGGCTCATCCAGCGCAGGCGATGGTTCGTGTGTCGCTGGGCCAGGCGCTGCGATTGGAAGGCAAGAACGACCAGGCGATCAAAGAGTTCCAACGCGCCCTCGCGTGGCAGAAAGAAAACCTTGAACCCGATTCGTTGCAACTCGATGCGACCAACGCAAACATCGCTATCTCGCTAGTGGCGACGAACAGGGCCAGCGAGGCGCGAGCGATCCTTGAAAAAGTGACGCCGAAGTTAGAAGCGGCGGGCCCGTCATTTACTCGCATCGCAAAGCAGGCGCGGGAGGCGCTGGATGGGTTGGTAAAGTGAGGCGGCTTGAATGTCGTAGCGATTGATATCTGCATCAATTCGTCGCACTCGTCACTTCAGAGTCTTTGGACCAACAGAATCTGGCCCACTGATGGGAACAAAAAGCGGCGGTGGAACGCGATTCTTGCCCTCCAGAAACGCACCAGAACCAGGCCAATAGGAAGAGTCCTTGTTTACTTTCCAGTTATCTTTCTCGAAGTCAAAGTACCACTTTGCTTCCTCAACAAACTGAGCGTCGACATACCACGCCGGCAAGTGATCATGCATGCCGCGTCGAATCGCCGCAGCAAGGCTTTCCTTGATCTTCGGTGAGGTCGCTGTGTCGTACGCGTCAAAGAGCATTTTGAAGTCGTCGATGGTGCGGCCGCGATAGTCAGCAACGATCGCGTGTTCAATGTAGTCTCGCCCAACGCTTGTGATCGGCACCATCGAAAGCAATCGGAGCAGCGACACGTCGTCATGTCTCTCAAATACAATGAACAGCACAACGCTGAGCGTCTCACGCTTCAGAACATCGCCCTCTGCATCAGGAGCGACCAATGCGTACTCAAGCGCAGCATCAAATTCCGACTTGTTCTGAACGAGCCTTGTTTCTAGCCGCTTTGTCCGGACTTCCCATGCACTCCTTGGGTTGTCCGCCTCGTCCTCCCCTATCGGCTTTGCCATTATCTCTTGAAAAGGCTCAAGCTTGCGCCTCAACTCGCGCAGTTCACTCTCACTCGCATGTTGCACGGTGTCAGAGGGGCAATTGCACGGAACTTGTTTCTCGCATCCCGAGAAAGCCGCCGCGAATAGAGCAAGGCAAAGGCTGACGCCGCTCAATATCACAAGTTCTCTCCTTCGGCAAGCTCCATACATAAACAACTGTA
>CAZEZV010000220.1:0-7193 GCA_964516725.1 uncultured Phycisphaeraceae bacterium | reverse complement strand
CTTCGGGAGTGACCACGACGGCTGATGTCGTGCCGGAGGCGCGGGTGTTCGTCCGGCCCGAGGCTGAGACGATCAATCGCATGATGAAGCGTGTGAGCGTGAACTTTCAGGACACGACGGTTGAGAGCGCGATTAACTTCATTCAGACGGTGACGAGCGCGGATCTGGAAGTGATGTGGCTCGGGGACAGCGATTCCGCAGGGCTGACGAAGGATACATTGATCTCGGCGAAGGCCGACAACCTCACGGCGCTGCGCGTGCTTGAGATGATTCTTGAGCGTGCGGATGCGGCGTCGGGCGTGACTGGGGAGGGCAGCGGCAGCACTTGGCAGATGAGCGATACGGGCGCGATGCAGGTTGGGCCGCGGGAGCGATTGAACAAGTTCAAGAGGACGGAGATTTATGACATCTCCGACCTTGTGCTTGAGATTCCAAATTACGACAACGCGCCAGAACTGGACTTGCAGCAGGCGTTGCAGGCGAGCCAGCGCGGTGGCGGTGGCGGAAGCGGCAGCCCGTTCCAAGATGAAGGCGGCGAAGATGTGCCGACTCGGCCTTTGGCGGAACGCACGCAGGAAGTGGTTGAGTTGATTACAACCATCGTTGAGTCTGAGCAGTGGCAAGAAAATGGCGGCGACGGCGGATCGATTCGCGTGTTCCAGGGCAAGGCTCTCGTCGTGAAGGCGCCGGATTACATGCACCGGGGGATCAACGGGTATCCGTATTGGTCCAGCGAGGCGACGACGGTGCGAACAGTGGGCGGGCGGCGATATGTGTCGCTGGGCGTTGACACCGCAACGTCGCTCATTGGGTCGATTGAGAATGCGAGCGAGTCAGCGGTGGTTGGCGGGACGATTGTGAGGTCGACGCCGCCGGGCGGAAGTGTGAAGCCTGCGCAGCCAGCAAAGCCGACGACCACGCCCGCTTCAAAGCCGGCGGACGACACACAGAAGAAGCCGAAGTAACCGAGCGGCTTACGCTCACGGCATGAAGAAAAAAGCATCAGCAAAAAAGAAGGCGAGGAGTGACACTCAAGTCACGCCTCGCCTTTTGTCTGGTGGCAATCCGCAGATTGCGAAAGGCGATGGGGACGGCCCAGTTCAGGCGTACATCGCTGCGATGCCGGGATGGAAGCAGGGTGTGGGACGCAGGCTGGATGTAATCATCACTAAAGCCGTGCCGAGTGTGTGCAAGGCGGTGAAGTGGAACTCGCCGTTGTATGGTGTGGAGCAGGGACTTTGGTTCCTGTCGTTTCATTGCTTTGACAAGTACGTGAAGGTCGCATTTTTTCGCGGGGCGTCGTTGCGGCCTGAGTTGCCTGTTGGGTCAACGCATCCTGATGTGCGATACTTGCATGTGTTCGAGGACGGTGAAATTGACGAGAAGCAGTTTGCGGATTGGGTGAGGCAGGCGAGCAAGTTGCCTGGCGAAAGAATGTGAGCGGGGCGGCATCAAGTATCACTATCCTCTTTGTCATGGCAAAGAAGCAAGCAAAGGCCGCGATGAAACAGAGTAAATTGAAAGAGAACGATGCGCCGTCGGCGTCTGCCTTGATTGATGCGAGGATTCGTGAGTTGAGCGATGACTGGCGCGGCGAGACGCTTGCACGGGCGCGGGAGGTCATTCAGCAAGCAGTGCCCGACATTGTCGAAGAGTGGAAGTGGGACGTGCCCGTGTGGTCGAGTGCCGGGGGTGGCATTATCTGCACTGGGGAGGTATACAAGTCTGCCGTCAAGTTGACGTTTGCGAAGGGCGCGGCTCTTCCTGATCCCTCTGGGATCTTCAATTCGAGTTTGGAAGGGAAGACGCGAAGGGCAATTGACTTTCGTGAGGGGGACGCGGTGCCTGTGAAGGCTCTTTCGGCGCTAGCTCGGGCTGCTGACGCGAACAACAAAGTGCCAAAGGCTGAGAAATCAAGGTAGTGGGACGGTTTCGTGCTCAGGCACATATGTGTAACTCCTGCACGGTCGGGCGTTGCTCAAGAGGTAGGTAGGACGCTATTCTTTGACATGAAACTGCGTCACTCTGTCATAGCGATCGGGAGCTTTGGTCTGGCCGCCCTTTTGGGCGCTGGTGTTTCGGGGTGTAAGGACAAGAAGGCGCCGCCGCCACCTCCGCCGCCCGCGCCCGCAGCACCGGCTGCGACATCGACGCAGAGCTCAGAGCCGCCGCCTGTGGTGGTGCAGGAGCCTGTGCAGATCGGGCCGATCATGGCGCAGCTGAAGCCCGATCAGCGCGTGGTGTTTCCGCAGGATGCGGCACCGACGGATGTGGGTATTGCGCAGGCGGTGATCAAACTCGCGAGCAGTCTGGCGAAGGGCGACTCGGATGCGATGCGCCCCATGCTGCAGGACGACGCGAAGACGACGCTTGACGGGCTGGTGAACTCGGGCGATTGGGACACAGCGACCAAGCGCATCGAGAGTGTTCGTATCCTGAAAGTAGAACAGTCGTTCGCGGAAGCCGAGCCCACGACGTTCACGGTGCAGATGGCGGTGCAGGAGCCGGGCGAGGCGTATGTGATCGCGTGGCAGGGCGACAAGGAGGGCGCGGCGTGGAAGATGACGGGGTCGAAAGCGCCGAGCGGGACGAAGCCGAGGGCGAGTGATTGGGCGGGAAGTGGTGAGGCGGGCTCGGGTTCCAGTTCCGGGGCCGGCGATAGCGATTCCGGCATCGCGTCAGCGCTCCCTGCGGACATCGCGAGCCAGATTCCGCCCGAGATGGCGGGCCAGATGAAAGAAGCGATGGCCGCGGCGATGGCGAACGTGCCGGAGGACATGGCAGTGTTCATGCATCTGTCGCAGGTGCTGCCCGGGCAGATATCCGGCGTCAGTGTGTCGCAGCAGGACATGGCGGCGATGACGGGCTTGCCCAAAGAGATGGCATCGATGCTGTCGGATGTTTCGGAGCGCGGGAAAGAAGCCGCGAAGAAGGGCGTCAAGCCCAACGCGGCGGCGTTTGCGCTGCTGATTGATCAGATTTCACAGGGCAACGTGGTGATTTCGGACCGGCTGATGGACGCGACGGCGAAGGTCTTGGGCGGCACGCGCAGCGACGCGGCGGCGATTTACGACGAAGGAAGGCGCAGTCCGCAGTTCGCGACGATGAGCTTGGCCCTGCTGGAGCAGGCGAATCAGAAGCTTGCGAAGTTTGACGTGGCGAAGCCAGGGCGGATGGGCGTGTCGTCGATCAACGTCTACTTGCGAGCGGAGGTACTCATCAAGGAAGCACGCGTCCCGACAGGGCCTCTCTTTGACGAGATCGCGGCGGACCTTGGCGGGACCGGCGACCTCGCAAAGTCGGAGGCGGACGTCGGCAAGCAGCAGGCGGCGGACCGTGTGATCGTGCCCGCTAAGGAATTCAACGACATGGTGACGTGGATCACGGCCAACGGTGGGCCAAAGCTTCGGGTGTCGATCGATCGCGTCCGCGCGATCGGGCACATCCGCAATATTCTTGGGCTGAGCAAGGAAGAAATGGACGCCCTGGTGTACGCAGCGTCGCAGGCGAAGTGAGCGAAGAAGTAACGAAGTGAGAGATTGCCAGTCGACTCGGTTGGCGTGAAGTGAATCTTCAATCAGGAAACAAGATCATGAGTACAACGGACACATCACGGCGGGTTGCGCTGGTGACGGGGGCGTCGCGCGGCATCGGCAAGGCCATTGCACTGCGGCTTGCGAAGGACGGGCGCCACGTGGTGCTCATGGCGCGGAGCGAGGGGCCGCTGAATGACCTGAAGGCTCAGATCGAGAGCGGTGGGGGAGTCGCCACAGTCGCCGTGTGCGACATCAGCGACGCCGCGGCGTTTGCGAAGGCTGTTGAGGGCGTTGCCGAGAAGCACGGGCGGCTGGACATTCTCGTCAACAACGCGGGCATCACGAAAGACGGCCTCGCGCTGCGCATGAGCGATGAGGACTGGGACATGGTGCTCGACACCAATCTCAAGTCGGCGTTTGTTGCGACGCGTGCAGCGGCCCGCGCGATGATGCGCGGCAAGTTCGGGCGCATCGTCAACATCAGTTCAACGTCGGGCGTTGCGGGCAACGCTGGGCAGGCGAATTACGCCGCGGCGAAGGCGGGGTTGCTGGGGCTGACCAAAACCATCGCGAAGGAACTGGGCGGGAAGGGCATCACGTGCAACGCGATTGCGCCCGGGTTCATTCTGACTGACATGACGGAGAACCTGCCCACGGAAGTGAAGGAAGGCATCACGAAGCTCATGGCGATCAAGCGACTGGGCAACCCCGAGGACATCGCGGCGTGCGTGGCGTATGTGACGAGCGATGAAGCCGGGTTTTTGACGGGGCAGACGATTGTGGTGGATGGCGGGATGGTGATGGGGTGAGTGACGCATGACGACGATCCAGCAACTTCTTGCCTTCCGCCACGAAGCCCTCGTGCAGTTTGTGCTGGTCTCAACCTTCTTCGGGGCGTGCGCGTTTGGCGGGGTGATGGCGCTAATCTCGAGCAATGAACGCGGCAAGCTGCGGGAGCGGCTGTTCGTCACGCTCGCGTTCGCGTCGGCGGCGTTCATGCTGGCGACGACCCTGGGCGTGATTCTGCTGCCGGTGACGGGGCACGCGCTGGAACTGAGCGAGGCGAAGGCGCGGACGATGCTGCAACTGTACACGCTGGCCGTCGCGAGCATCATGCTGGGGACGACGCTGCTCGCGGCGTCGCTGGCGATGATGGGGTTTTTGATCTCAAAGAAGGCGGGCGTGCTGTCGATCATCGCGGCGGCGGTGGCGGCGGTTGTGTTCGGGGGCGCGGTTGTGATGTTCGCCGGGGCGATGCGCGGGGGGTAGGGTTGTGCGCGCGTGCCATCAATCCGCTTGCTTTGAAGCGGATTGATGCGAATTGGAACGTGGGTATTCAAACACAAAGTACGTGATGGACCCCTCTGGTAGCTCGCATCAATCCGACCTCAAAACAGGTCGGATTGATGATGGCACATTGGGGCCACCTGCCGGGCGGGGACGAGCTGCCAACTCAGGGCAATCGATCAAAGCTGTTGTATCGACGATCTGCTTCGGGAGTGATGCCTTGTCCGGGCGTCGCGTTGACCGTTGTGCCCGAGGGCCAGAACCACTCCATGCGTTCCCAGATTTCGCGGTCCTTGGCGTAGCGCACGCTGGAGTCAAAGAACGCAACGTTCGAGCCGCCAGTGTGACGCATTGACAGCTTGATATGTGCGCGGGTGGCCGCTGAGTCATCAGACAGGCTCTTGCCAAAGGCGCGGCTGCTGTTGTATGTCGGATCCTCTGCAAAAGAGCTGAAGAGTCCGTCCGGGCTTGCGTCGAAGTCCAGATAGCTGGGTGCGCCGCCCGAATACACCAAGTACCGTGTGCCATCGAGGAACATCGCCTTGTTGCCTGGTTGAAATGCGATTTTGTCCAGACGCGGAATGTATCCGAGCGGGGACTGGCCCGGCGCGTTGAACACGCCGCTGTTGTCGCGATGCGTTGTTGTGCCGTCGCGACGCACGTACCGACGCGTCACACTTGCCTGGCCCGGGGGCTCGCGCGTGCTGACGACTGCGAACGCATTTGGCATCAGGTAACTGACTTGACGGAACGGCAGCTCGTTTTGGATTGTGACAAACTGCGTCAAGTCGGGCGGGTTGCTTCCAGGGAAAACGCTTTGATTCACGCTGCCCTTGTTGACGGCCGCACACGCCCAATTGTTGAGGAGTTGGAGTGTCCGCCGAGCACGATTGGGCGAAAGGTCCGCCGAGACACCGAGGACAGGCGACATCCAGTCGTACGAGGTTGTTGGGGTGGTTGCGGACGTCTCGCCGTCATTGTTTGGGCCGAGCGCGGCAGCGCCGCCTGTCGCCTGAATCTCCGCGCCGCTTGTATAGCGGCACGCCATGAAGTCCTTGTTGTCGAGCATGTACATGGATTGCAGCTTGGCTAAGCCGCTCTGGCTGGCGCTGCACACGACTTGGCGCGCGACGTCTCTGGCTTTGCTGAGGGCCGGAAGGAGCAGGCCGATCAGGAGTGCGATGATGCCGATGACGACCAGCAGTTCGATGAGCGTGAAAGCCGCTCGCTCGCTTCGATGTAGACCGGACTGATTCTGCATGCACTTCATAAGCCCTGGCTCCGTTCAATGTGTACGCCGCCGCCTCGAGATTGGCGAATTACTTCCAGATGTCCTTGCGAGTTACCTTCGCATCCGCCCGAATCATTCCGGATTCCGCATTTTCCAAGCCCTTGACCTGCACCTTCTGCGAACGCAGAAAGGGCAAGTAGCGTCCTTCGATCTCGTATCGCCCGTCTGCTGTCTTGCCGACGGGGATAAGCATCGCCTTGGTGTCTGGATCTTGAGCCGGGAAAACAACGGCTTTGCCCTTTGGCCATTTGGATTCGACCAATTCGCCCGATGAGACATCAACCATCACTACAGTTTTCTGCAGCGACACGCCATCGCCTTGGCATTGCCACAGCAGCATCCCCACCAGCGTGAGAACACCGACAACGACCACCGCAATTTGCCACGGCTTTGCTTCACCCATGCGTCAAGCCCAACTTCACTGCACTGGCTCAGCCGAACGGAAGGTTCGAACTGAGGAAACGAATCGAACTTCCGCAACACTCCGACCCCCGACCTCCAACCCCACCGAACTCAAATCGCCAGACTCAAATCCCGAACCACCGATGCTCACGATATCTCGATCTCACGAACTTCTGAAGCCGGACACGACCTGCCTGCCAAGCCGCCATCGTATCACAAATCGCAACCGGAGGTGTCTTTCGCGGCAACTTCGCGTTCGATCTGCAAGATGTTGTAGGACGCTGGGGTGGGGTTGACGCAACTTCTTTGCACAAAGTTCACTAGGCGCGGGCGAGTTGGTTTGTGCAGATGCTGTCGGTTTCCCGCGTTGACGTGTGATTAGGATTCTGGATGGTACGATGCGGCGAGAAAAACCAATCAGGCTAGGTAAGTTTGGGTTGGGCAATGAGCAGTTTGGGAGCAGCTGCAGTTGATTTCTTGACAACGACTGCACCTCTCCCACATTCACTCAACCAATTCTCCACACCCGACGAATTCCCACTCCACATCCCATACCCTCCCCGCCCCCCGCCCCCCCCCACCAATTTTCGCGGTTCGTTTGTCGCTTTGGGGTTTTAAAACTCCCAAGCCCTTACTCGCCTGTTCGAATCTCGCGCACCACTACGGCGACACCAACA
>CAZEZV010000219.1:0-7195 GCA_964516725.1 uncultured Phycisphaeraceae bacterium | reverse complement strand
GCGGGGGGGGGGGGGGGGGGGGCGGGGGGGGGGGGGGGGGGGGGCCTGGGGGGCTGGGGGGCGGGGGGGTGCGGGGGGGCTTTAGATTGCCTATGACTGATGACACGGCACAATCCCCTGAAACGAAACCAGCGAACCAGCCGCGAGCAGCGCACACAAATCGCGAGGCAAGCCCCTCTCCCCAACCCTGGGCTTGGCAAGACCTCATCAGCACATGGGTGTGGGTGAAGTTACTGAACGCGCCGAAGATCGCGCTGCGCCCCGCTCACATCGGCCTCGCCTTCTTTCTCGGCGTTGCCGTTTTAGTCGTCGCCCGCGTGCCGGACCTGTGGCTCACCACCGCAGCAGACGGCACGCCAATCTTGAATCGCCCCGGTCTCATCATTGATCGGCATATCGAACTGGCGATCGACGAGTTCCGCGAGCGGCGCATCGCCCGCGCGATGGAGCAGTTGGTGCTGATGCCGATCCAGATCATCAAGGCCCATCCGCTTCACGCCGCGCTGATTGCTGTCCCTGTGCTGCTCGTTTGGGGCATCATGGCCGGCGCGATTTCAAGATCAACAGCAGTCGCCATCGCAACCGGCCGCCGGCTCTCATGGCCCGCAGCGATGGGCCAAGCATTGACGCTGTGGGGCTCACTGCTCATGTCGCTGCTCGGGCCGACAATGGTGGTGGGGGGCATGCTCGCGATCCTCGCAATCACCGGCAAGATGCTGTTTGACAAACCCGCCGCGACTCTCGCGCAGGGCGGCATGGTCCTCGTCGCGATTCTCGGCATCGCGATCATCGCCAGCGCAATGCGCAAGAAGTTCAAACCCAAGAACGTCATTGTGTTTGGCGTGATCGGATTGGTGATCGCCGGGCTAATGGTGCTCACCAAGAGTGCCGCGACCTATGTCGGCGGCGCGGCGTACGGCGTGGCGATCGTCTTCGGTATGCTCGCAACCGTACTCGCCATCGTGAGCATCCTGGGTGTTCCAATGTTCCCGGCAGCGGTCGTTGCCGAAGGCACCGACGCAGTCGACGCCGTGCAGCGCGTATGGGCATATGTGGTTGCACGCCCCATGAGACTCGCGATGTACGTCGCGCTGCTGCTGCTGCTGGGCTTCGCGCTCTTGTATGTCTACTCGTCGCTGGTATTCGCAGGGCTCTCAGTCACGGCGTACGCCGTCTCCCGCTTCGTCGATCACGACTTCGCCGGCAACCTCCGCCAATTCGGCATGTTCGGCGAGCCGCCGCTGCTCGCGAGCCTCACAAAGGAACAAGGCGTCGCCGGCGCGATGATCGGCTTCTGGGTCAAAGCCGCGCTGCTGACGATTCCCGCTGTCGCGATCAGCTACCTGTCGAGCGCGGGCAGTCTGCTCTACCTCGTGATGCGAAAAGACTGCGACGGCCAAGACCCCGCGGACATCTGGGACCCCTCGGCGAAGACGAGGATCAGTGAGGCGAAGATCGATGAGGGGGGCGGGGAGGAGTAGCGTCGGGCATGCGCCTTTGACACTGCAATTGCGAGAGTGCAGGCGCGAAAGGGGAGACGCAACGTGGCGAAGCAAGGGAAGAAGGCGAAAGCAGATTCGTTGACGAAACCGAAGTCAGCGTGGCGCGGTCCAACCGGCGGTTACTTCGCGGGTGACAAGTGGATGCAAGATCGAACGCTGCGCATGATTTGCTTGCATGCCGAATCTCGCCCAAAAGAGTGTCTCCTGCTGCAGCATGCGGTGGTCTTTCGGTACTTGCTCGAGATACTTGGCGATCATGATGTTGATCTGTCGATCCTTCAATTGAAGCACAAAGTCGGAAACAAACTCGAAGAAGCAGGATGGAAACCGTCATTACACAGCCACTGGCGACGGCGCATCCGAATGTCTGAATTAGCAGGGGAGTCCGGGCTGCTTGAACTGAAGCGGATCAATGAGGAGCAACATGAAGACATTCATTTCGAGGCTTGGCGTGGAGGCGGGGCGACGCGGCATTGTGTCTGGACGCTGAGTCGGTACTTTGGTCGACCCGAGGGTACTGAGTTCAAACTCTTGTTGAAGCATGTCAGCCGAACCTCTAGAAGTGCCTTTGTCGAACTTGTTCATAGCTTTTTCGCCGAGGCGGTATCGCGAGAGAGTTTTCGATTTGGTTGGGCGGAGGAAGCCACGCGCGTCGTGCCTGGACGATGGCACACCGAAATGTCCGGTGATCAAGCGGACGCGATATTGCGCTCGTACATTCTGCAAATCGCTGCCAAGATGTCGGATCCTCCATATCCCGTCATCGCGCCGATTCTCGCGATTTCTGAACGCCACACTCTGAGAGTTGGCGGAATCGACAAGTTGAGACGACAGTTGATGCAGACTTGGCGCGGCGTGCCTCGATCAAGCGAAGAGGATGAAGCTGATGTCGCCACATTGATTCAGAGTACCGGCAAGGGTTGCCTTGCGTGCGTCGTTCGTGCCGAAGCGTTTCTGTTTCCCTTTGTGGATACCGCCTACTTGTGCCCCGTGCTCGTTGAAACTCTGGCAAAGATGGGTATTCTGTCTTGGACACTTCCTGCCGGTCTGACGGCGACTTTCATGCAGGAGTCAGAAGCACAACAAATCGACCACGAAGCAACAGACGATGGCTTTGGCATCTCTGAATCCAAATTCCGCCACCAAGCCTCCACCACCCTCCCTCGCTGCATTCACCACGGCGTACACAGCACCGACAACCTCCCTCAATCCGCACACACCGCATCCAATCGCGTGTGGGTGCGAGTCAAGAGTCGTGGTGGGAGTGAAGCCGTGGCGGTGTATGCAGTGAAGCTGCGAGGTGACGAGGGGTTTGTTGATCCGGTGAGTGTGGGATCGCTTGATCGTGACGACGCGGGGTTGTATTTTGACAGCCGGGTGCATGGGCATGACGCCGAGCACAGCGAAAACGCTGGGCGTGCGCTGACGCCACGGACAATGAAGCAGTTTGTTTGTCCGGCGTGTGCCGGCCGCTTGTTTCACGTGTGGGCCGGGTTTGAATATCACTTTGACGATCCGCACTTCGCAAACGCCGCGCTGGCCGAGCGATGTCAGGACGTGTTCGACTGGTTTGACCTTGTCGCGGCGTGCGTGTCGTGCAAGTGGCATGGTGAAGTGGTGAGTGTTGAGTGCGCGTAGTGGAGTTGGCCGGGCCAGAGGCCCACCCCACAGGCCTGCTTCGACCATCACCTACAATCCCCCATGCCCTCCCTCGCCCAACTCGAAAAGCTCCTCGCGGCGGAGCCTGACGATCCATTCCTCTGGTACGGCATTGCACAGGAGCACGCAAAAGCCGGGGCCGGGGGGGTGGCGAAGGCGGTGGAGGCGTATGACAAGTGCCTGTCGCTGGATCCGCTGTACTGCTACGCGTACTTCCACAAGGCCCGGTGTTTGTCCGACGCGGGCCGAGCCGCAGAAGCCGTGGCGGTCGTGAAGTCAGGTTTGGCGGCGGCGAAACAGGCGCAGGATTCACACGCCGAAAGTGAGTTATCGGGGTTGCTTGATGAACTGACGTGACCAAGAATTGCGGCCAACAATTGAGGGTGAAGTTGAGGCGGAGGGGAAAGCCCGGTGTGTTGGTTTTCGGGCATTGAAGATCGACGTTGAGAAGTGCGTGGAAAGTTCCTGATGTGCTGCGTTGCGTGCGTGTTTCGGGTTCAAGTCGGAAACAGAATGGGTTTGCAGAGAGAGGTCCTTGCAGGACTTTGGATTGGCGCGGGAGGCGGGGAGCGGGGGGTCGGGGGGTCGGGGGCGGGTGCGAGAGAGTTAGAATAGAGCCTACATGAACAGTTACCGAGCCAATGTCGAGATGGTCCGCCCCGGTTTGTTTGGCGATGCCCCGCCAGGGCGCGATGGCAGTCTCACGCCGCGGATTTCCGGGCTGCAGCCTGACCTCACGAACCTCAACATCACGTTTGTGAAGGTTGGCGAGAAGGTCGTGGCAAAGGTGCCGTTCGCGGACATCGAAAAACTTGGCTTGCGCGTCGGCGCGAGTTGGACGACGCGTTTGTCGCAGACGTGCGATCAGGCATTCGCCGTGATGCAGGCGAAGGACCACGCGACGAAGATTCTGGCTGTCAAAGGCAAGTCGGCGGTGCAGCTTGAGACAAAGCTGGTTGAAAAAGGCTTTGCGAGCGCGGTGGTGAAGGCCGCGGTCGAAGAACTCAAGAAGTCGGGCGTTGTGAATGATGCCCTCATGGCCGAGCAAGTCGTCGGCGTCGAAGTGACGCGGCATACGTCGGTTGTCTTTGTTCGCAAGAAGTTGGCAGAAGTCGGCATCGACGAAGAGACAGCGACAGCGACGATCAAACGCGCGACCAAAGGCAAGAGCGAAACAGCGCGAGCCAAAGCCGCGGCTGAGGAGTTGTCCGACAAGATCGTGGGGAAGGTTGCAAAAGCTACGCGCTGGAAGAAGGTGTATCAGGGGCTGATTCGCAAGGGCTTTGATGAGGATGTGGCACGCATGGCCACGAGAAAAGTTGAGGGGCCGGAGCCGGAGTAGCATCGGTTTCCTACGGAAGTTCGATTCCACTACTAGTCAATCATCCACGCGGTGATTTCGGCAGGATCGTGATTCAGATGCAGAACCAGCCCGACGGCAATCATCAAAGTTGCCGTCAGAATTGTCCACTTGATGCGGCGTTTGCGGGCGGTGTCGTATTCTTGTGTGACAGCAAGCCGAACGATTGCGACAAGAACCAACGGCACGGCCAGCGAGAGCAGTAAACCCGCCAGCAGTCCTGAAAAAAGCCACGCAGTGTGCAGTACAGAGACAAACCAGTTGATGGACTTCGGATCGACTTTGCCCACTCTGTTCGGCCAATGCCCAAGTGCGATTCGCGCAGCAACGAGCGCGGCATAGCCGGACAGCACATGAAACACTGAACTGCCCGACATCAACACAAAGAAAAGATACGCTGCACGATCAAATTTCTGTCCGACGGACACTCGCTGTCGCGTTTCAAATGTCGTTGGATCACTCTTGTCAAAGTCGCAACCACACTCCGGACAGACATTGCCGGTGATTGCTTGGAGGTCGTATTGGCAATCGAGGCACTTCATAGTCGAGAAATCGAAGATGGAGAGTTTCGAGCAGTTCGTGAGGCGCATGGCCTAGAAGGCCATGCTACAGCAGTACGCCATGCAGCGCGAGTTGATCGGCGGACTCGATCCTCACTTTTGCAAGTTGACCGATCAGGCGCTGTGCCTGATCTGGTTGCGTCTCCACGAACACAATGAGATCGCCTTCGGTTCGGCAGGCCAGTTGCACCGGGTCAGCACCCGTCAGTTGCTCCTCGGAAGCAGTGGGAGAAAAGACGTGTGAACCGGTGTTGCATGCACCGTTGTCATCGCAGTTCGCATCGCTGTGATCGTGTGAATCCAGCGTCGCAGTTGCACCGCGTGCAAGCGATCGCCCGCCAATCGTGATCGCAACCTGTCCCTTCGCTCGCATCTGTCCCTGCGTGATGCCCTTCTTCTTCATCGAGCGAGGCGACAACCCCTCAATGATGACACCAAAGGTCCGGCCGACCTGCTGCGTTGAGATGTCGTGGCTGATCGCGTTCTGAATCGCCAGCAGTTCGTTGTTGCGTTTTCGCTTGATCGCTTCAGGCACGTCATCGGCCAGTTTGTCAAACGCGATCGTGCCGGGGCGGGGCGAGTACTTGAAGATGAACGCGTTTTTGTATCGCGCACGCTCGATGAGTTGCTTGGTGAGATCAAAGTCCTCGTCAGTCTCGCCCGGAAAGCCGACAATAAAGTCGCCCGACATCATGAGAGGCCGGCCCTTTTCAGGTTCATCAAGCATCGCGCGAGCACGATCGAGGAACTCGTAGTACTCCTCAATCGTGTAGCCGCGGTTCATGGCTTTGAGCATCCGATTGCTGCCCGACTGTGCCGGCACATGCAGATACCGGCAGATGCGCGGGTGATCGCGCATCACTTCAAGCACATCATCGCCAAAATCTCGCGGGTAACTGGTGACGAATCGAATGCGCTGCAGCGAAGGCACTTCATCATGAATGCGGCGGAGCAAGTCGGCAAATGTCGTGACGTGTGCTCCTGCGAGTGGATCGCGCCGATGACTTCCAGTAAACGCCCGCCCCTTCTGCGGCTGCGTGATGCCGTGCATCGTGACCGCCGCGCCGTGCTCGAAGCGGTAGTGGTTGACCGTCTGCCCCAGCAACGTCACTTCGATCACGCCCGCGTCTGCAAGCTTCTTGCACTCATCAATGATGTGGTCAGGCGGACGATGAATCTCCGCGCCGCGCGTGAATGGCACAACGCAGTACGTGCAGAACTTGTTGCAGCCGCGAGTGATGCGAACATACGCGCTTCGACGGGTGCCCGCTGTGGGTGGCTTGGCATCTCCGAGGCCAAGTTGGCCCGACAGGGCCGAGGCGGAATCTGCAAAAGCATCCGAATCCACAGGCGAAATCGCCCGCGACAAGTCAAGCAACTCAAGCGTGTCTTCTGCGGCGGCAAGCGTCGCGCTGCGGCGCGATGAGTTGCCCTGCAGCGCGACTTGATGAGCACTCACGCTGTGCGCCGGAATCTGACCATGCGACGAACTGGTTGTGTTGTTCGCACCACGCGGGTTGGCACGCGTTGCCCAATTCGTAGGCCGCTCCTGACTGACTTCATCACTCAACATGCTCTCTCGCGTACGCACCGCGTTGTCCAGCAGCATCGGCAACTTATCAAGTTCCCCCGGCCCGCACATCACATCAACCACAGGCATCCGCTTGATGAGATCAACCCCATCCCGCTCGGCCATGCACCCCAGCACACCCACCACAAGCGTCGGCTGCTCCACCTTGCGATGCTTGAGTTCGCCAAGCCGGCTCCAGACCTTCTGCTCCGCCTGCTCACGCACCGAGCACGTGTTGTACAACACCACATCCGCATCAGCCGCGCTGGCCACAAACTTGTAACCCAACGATCGCAACTGCCCAGCGACAAGCTCGCTATCAAGCTCGTTCATCTGGCAGCCAAAGGTTTCAAGATACACTCGACGTTGGGACATGGGCAGGGATTGTAGCGGAAGTTGTGCTCAGAAGTCCTCGTATTCATGGAACGATCAACGCGTCCAATATCTGCTGAAGAGCGTGTGAGGTTCGATACTCCTCAACACGAGCGAGTGACATGGAACGTCGCACTGCCTCATGCGGGCTGTTGCGTACCGATTTTCATCG
>CAZEZV010000218.1:0-7204 GCA_964516725.1 uncultured Phycisphaeraceae bacterium | reverse complement strand
GCGCAACAGCGCCAACAGCGGCGACCAGACGATGGTGCAGCTCAACACCGCCATGAACGCGATCAATGAGTCCAGCGCCGAGATCAGCAAGATCATCAAGGTGATCGACGAGATCGCCTTCCAGACGAATCTCCTCGCGCTCAACGCTGCTGTCGAAGCGGCCCGAGCCGGCGAGGCTGGCAAGGGCTTCGCGGTGGTCGCCGAGGAAGTGCGCAACCTGGCGCAGCGCTCGGCGGAAGCTGCGAAGAGCACCTCCGCGATGATCGAGGATTCGGTGAAGCGCTCCGAAAACGGCGTGCAGATCGCCGGTCGCGTCGGGAAGGCTCTGGAAGAAATCACCAGCAGCACCAACAAGGTTAACACGCTTCTGTCGGAGATCGCGTCGGCCGCGAGCGAGCAGGCCACGGGCGTCGGACAGATCAACCAGGGCGTGAGCCAGCTCGATCAGGTCACGCAGCAGAATGCCGGCAACAGCGAAGAACTCGCTTCGTCGGCCGAGCAGATGTCCTCGCAGGTGTCGAGTCTCAACGACTTGGTTGCCCGGTTCAAGGTCGGCGCCGAACGGCCCGCGACCGTTGCCCGCTCCGGCTCAGGGTCGCCTCGGCCCGGTTTCACTTCGGTTGTTTCATCGCATTGAATGGAGTTTCACGCATGTCCTTCTCGATCCGCGCCAAACTTGTTGGATTCAGCGCCATCGGCTTCGTGCTCTCGGCGACCGTCGGGCTGACGGGCCTCTTTGGTATCCGCTCACTCACGCGCTCGCTGAACGACGTGCAGACCAGCGGCATGGCGATCCGCAACCACATGCAGGCCGACATGATGCACGACGCCATGCGGGGCGACGTGCTGGCGTCGCTGCTGGCGTCCACTCCTGATGCACAACGGGAAGCGATCAGCGACGCGAAGGAGCACTCGGAAAACTTTCGCCAGAGTCTGGACGCCAACAACGGTCTACACCTGAGCGATTCGATCCGCAAGGCGATGAGCGATGCGCAGCAACCCCTCGACCAGTATGTCACCGCGGCGGAACACTTTGTGCAGGTCGCGGCGGATGACCACGCCGCGGCGGAGGCGCTCTTGCCTGAGTTCCTTGGGTCGTTTTCTGTGCTGGAAGAGCGGATGGGTGCGATCAGCGAACTCATCGAGCAAGACGCCCAAGCCTCCAAGGATGGCGCCGCGATGGCGTCGCAAAGCAGTTCACGATGGATGATGGGGGTGATGGTGTTGGCGCTGATCGCATCTGCGTTCTCCGCGATCCTGCTGGTGCGGCTGATCAATCGCCCGATTGCCGAGTTGATCGAGCGCATCAAGGACATCGCGCAGGGTGATGGTGACTTGACCAAGACGGTTGACGAGAGTCGCGGGGATGAGCTGGGGCAACTGGGCAAGTGGTTCAATCAGTTTGTCAGCAGAATCGAGAAAGTTGTTTCGGAGGTCAAGGCCGGTGCGGTTCAGATCGACGCGGGCGGAAGCCAGATCGCATCCGCCAGCCAGTCCCTGGCGCAGGGTGCCAGCGAGCAGGCGAGCAGCCTGCAACAGATCAGCGCGTCGCTGGAGGAAATCTCTGGTCAGACGCAACAGAGCGCGGAGAACGCGCGGCTGGCCAGCACACTCGCCGAGGCGAGCAAACTGTCCGCCGATCGCGGTCAGCAGGAAATGACGGAGATGTCCAAGGCTGTCAACGAGATCAAGCAGTCCAGTTCCGAAATATCAAAGATCATCCGGGTGATCGACGAGATCGCGTTCCAAACCAACCTGCTTGCGCTCAACGCCGCCGTCGAAGCGGCGCGAGCGGGCGAGGCGGGCAAGGGCTTTGCGGTGGTTGCTGAGGAAGTGCGCAACCTTGCTCAGCGCTCTGCGGAAGCCGCGAAGAGCACGTCGGCGATGATCGAGGAATCGGTGAAGCGTTCGGAGCACGGCGTGCAGATCGCGGGTCGCGTCGGGCAGGCGCTGGAGGAAATCACGGTCAGCACCAACAAGGTGAACACGCTGCTGTCAGAAATCGCGTCGGCCGCGAGCGAGCAGGCCACCGGCGTCGGACAGATCAACCAGGGCGTGAGCCAGCTCGATCAGGTCACGCAGCAGAATGCCGGCAACAGCGAGGAACTCGCTTCGTCGGCCGAGCAGATGTCCTCGCAGGTGTCGAGCCTCAACGACCTTGTGAATCAGTTTAAGGTCAGCGAGAGTGATGTGGATCACGGGACGAAGAGTCGTGCCAAGCCCGCAGCTTACTCCTCCAAGCCCCGCTCGTCCGCGCCAGCGCCGCACGCCAAGATGTCATCCAGCCTTCACAAGTCCGCTGCAGTCAAGAGTGGTGGGACGGGGGCGGGAGCGGGGGCGCGGACAAACCCCGAGCAAGTGATCCCGATGGAAAGCGATGAGGTGTTGGCCTCGTTCTAACGGCTCTTTCCACCCTCTTGCCCCCGGTACGTTCCGGAACGGTCGATGCAGCGAAGGCAACAGCGTGTGTCGAGCACGCTACCGAATCGATGCAGGAAAGGCCAACCGATAGGTCAGAAGGTCGCCCGACTCGGGCGCGTCATGAGTACACCCGATGTTCGCCACAGACACCATCACGCCAGCACAGTTTGATCGCATCGCAACGATCGCCAAGGAGCGGTGGGGACTGTCACTCACTTCCAGCAAACTGCAACTGGTCACAACCAGAGTCAGTTCGTTCCTTCGCAAGTCCAGCTTCGCAGGCGTCGCGGAGTATCTGAATCACCTCGAGCATCATGCGGACGAGAAGGACATGCTGGTCTTCTTCGACCTGCTGTCGACGAACGTCACAAGCTTCTATCGCGACCGGGCCCACTTTGATTATCTCGAGCGCGAGCTGTTTACCGGGCTTGCCCGTGGAACACTGACGCTGCCGGGGCACCGCCTTCGCATGTGGAGCGCCGGGTGCTCGACGGGTTGCGAGCCGTACACGCTGGCTATGGAAGCGTACGACCACCTGAAGGATCTGAAGGGCTGGGATGTGCAGATCCTCGCTACAGACTTGTCAAACTATGCGGTGGAAGAAGCGCGAGCCGGTTCCTATGCCAAGGACGTGGTGAAGGACCTGCCGCGAGACGTGATGGCTCGCCACTTCGAGCAGCGCGGTGAACTCTTTGTCGTCAAACCACACCTGCGCGAGATGGTGAAAGTCGGGCAGCTCAACCTGATGGACAAGTGGCCCATGAAGGGGCCTTTCGACGTGATCTTCTGCCGAAACGTCATGATCTATTTCGATGGCCCGACGCGGGAGAAGCTGGTGAAGCGATTCGCGGCGCTGTTGCGGCCGGGCGGAATCTTCGCGGTCGGGAGCGCCGAAACACTGGCGGGGATGAACGTCGGACTGCATTCTGCAATGCCATCGCTGTACTTGAAGTGAAACTGAGGAGGCGACGTGACGGCATTGACTACACCACAGCAGGCACTCACGACACCCGGGCGTCTGGTTGTCGGTATCGCCGACCTCCAGATGACAACCGACCCACGCGCGACGCTCGTGACCTACGCGCTGGGCTCGTGCATCGGCGTCACAATCTTTGATCCTGTGGCGCGGGTGGGCGGAATGCTGCATCTCATGTTGCCCCAGTCATCGCTGAGTCCCGAAAAAGCCAAAAAGATACCGTGCATGTTCGCCGACACGGGCGTGCCACTGCTGTTCACAAAGGCTTACGAGCTTGGCGCGAAGAAGGAACGGATGGTGGTGGTCGCGGCAGGCGGCGCGGAAATCCTCGCCGACGAGGGGCACTTCAAAATCGGTTCGCGCAATCGCACCATGCTCCGCAAACTCTTCTGGAAGAACAACGTGCTCATCGCCGCAGAGGACACAGGCGGCAACCACAGTCGCACCATGTCGCTGAGGCTGTCCGACGGCCTGGTGACTGTCAAGAACCAGAACGAGGAGCGCACACTATGGCCAGCATGAGCGACATCCTGACGATGGACCGGCTGCCCGCGATGCCCGCGGCCATGGCGCGAGCCATCCCCCTGCTGATGGAGCCGGACTCGGAACTGCGCGAACTCGAGAAGGTCATCCGGCAAGATGAGGCACTGGCCGCGGCGGTGCTGCGGTTAGCCAACTCGGCCCGGTACGGTGCCCCTGGTCAGCACTTCGATCTGCGTCGCGCTGTGGCCCGGCTCGGGCGCGGGCCGTTGCGCCGGTGCATCCTCGCGCAACAAATGTCGGGCGCTGTTAGCGGGGATAACGCGGCGTTCGGCCTTGAGCGCGGGGCCATGTGGCGCAGCGCGCTGGGTGGGGCGATCGCGGCTGAGGAGTTGGCGCGCCGGCACTCGCCTGAGGACTCCGCTCTGGCGTTCGTCTGCGGCTTGTTCCGTGACATCGGGAAGTTGGCCATGAACGTTCACTATGGCGGCGGGTACTTTGCGCTTGTTTCGGCGCATGAGCGAACTGGCGGCTCGTTCATTGAGGCTGAACGCGCGGCGCACGGATTCGACCACGCTCAGGTTGGAGCCGCGCTCGCCCGTAGGTGGAGCCTTCCCGAGCGGATCGCCAAATCGATTGAACTGCACCATGCCCCGCCTAGTTCGGCACCCGAACACGATCTGCTCTTTGACATAGTCCACGCGGCGGATGTGACCTGCCTATGGGCCGGGTTGGGAGTCGGTGTGGACGGCTTGGAGTATCGTCTCGCCGAACACGTGCGCACAGGCCTCAAGCTGGATCGACGCTCAGCGGAGCGTGACATCGCGATGGTGTGGGTCGCGCTTGGCGAGGCCGAGGAATGGCTGAGGGAACCCTTAAAGCAAGGAGTCGCGGCATGAACTGCAATGTACTCATCGTGGACGATTCACCCATCCTACGGACAGCTATTCGAAAGGTGGTGCGGTTGGCAGGTGTCGAAGATGATCGAATCCACGACGCCGGCAACGGGCGCGAGGCCCTCGAGGTGCTCGAAACCGTATGGATCGACTTGGTGCTGCTGGACCTGAACATGCCGATCATGGACGGCGAGCAGTTCGCCGAGGAGCTGCGCAAGAACCCCGATCTGGCCGACGTGGCAATCGTCGTCGTCTCGACCGAAGCAAACCGCGATCGTTTACAGCGGATGCGCAATCTCGGCGTCATCGAGATCTTGCGCAAACCGTTTGAGCCCGAGGATCTGCACCGCCTCATCCCCAAGGTGCTGGGAGTCAAAAAATGATGACAATCAACGAACAGACCCTGACGGATGCGACCATTACAGCACTGGAACGCACCGCGATGGTGTTGGCCGAGCCTTCAGCGGTGAGCAATGGGCACGCGCCGGTCACCAGGTTCGCTCGGATCGTCTACAGCGGACCCAGCCGGGGCACACTCATCCTCGGTGCGACCGACCAGTTCTTGCGTGATCTGGCGGCCAGTCTGCTCGGCGTCGAGGCCGATGAGGTGAGCGTGGAGGTCCAGGGGACTGACGCCCTCAAGGAAATGGCCAACATCCTGGGCGGGTCGGTCATACTCGCCATGTCCGGCGAAACCTGCGAGTACTCGCTCGGACTGCCCGAGATCATCGCTGTCGCCGAGATGCCGAAGACGCAGGATGTTTGCGGGAGTGCCGAATGTACTGTGGTCGCCGACGATGGCGTACTGCGGGTGTTGTGGACCCAGGATGCCGCCGCGAAGGCCGCGTAAGTCGAAGGGAGATGCTCGATGGACCCCGTGGTTAGTGTGCTTGTCGTCGATGATTCTTCGATTGTCCGCCAAGTGCTTGCACGAGAGCTCTCGCGCCAGCCCGGCATCAAAGTCGTTGGCACCGCGCCCGACCCGTTCATTGCGCGCGACATGATCGTGGCCCTCAAGCCCGATGTCATCACGCTGGACATCGAGATGCCGCGCATGGACGGCCTGACGTTTCTGCGCAAACTGATGAAGTACCACCCGATGCCCGTCATTGTGGTCAGCTCGCTCGCGGCCAAGGGGTGCGAGATGGCGATCGCTTGCCTTGAGGCGGGCGCGATCGACGCGGTCCCGAAGCCCAATGAGAGCTATTCGATCGGCGATTTGGCGGGCCATCTCGGCGACCTGATCCGCGGAGCAACGCGTGTGCGGCTCGCGGCGCAAAGGCCCGCATCCTTCGCGAAACCATCCGTGCGCGGGCCCGCGCTGACCGGCTCGGTTGCTCTGGCAGAAACCACGCTCAAGGTCATCGCCCTTGGTGCCTCCACCGGCGGCACCGAGGCTCTGAAGGTAGTTCTTCAAGCCATGCCCAAGCAGTGCCCCGGAATCGTCATGACCCAGCACATGCCTGAAGGTTTTACCGCAGCATTCGCAGGACGCCTCAACGGCCTCTGCGACATCGAGGTCAAGGAAGCCGTCAACGGGGACTGGGTCGTCCCCGGCCGCGCCCTGCTCGCCCCGGGAAACTTTCACCTCAAACTCGACCGCGACGGCGCACGCTACATCGTCCGCGTCGTCGATGGCCCGCGCGTCAGTCGCCACAAGCCCAGTGTGGATGTGCTCTTCGAGTCTGTCGCCCGCGTCGCGGGAAAGAACGCACTCGGCGTCATCATGACCGGCATGGGGAACGACGGCGCTGCCGGACTGCTCTCGATGCGCAAGGCAGGGGCTGTCACCGTCGGCCAGGATGAAGCCTCGTGCATCGTGTACGGCATGCCGAAAGAAGCCGCAAAGTGCGGCGGTGTCCAAGTCGTCTCCGCCCTCACCGACATCCCCAACCACATCATGGCCTACGCGCAGGGGCTCCTCCTCGCTCGGGCGGCGTGAACTTTCCGCATCAGAAAGACATCCCGCCCGACGCGCTCGAGTAAAGGATCTTGTATATCCAACAACGCGATCCGTTGGCAATCCAATGTCGGTGGCTACGTCTTTGCGTCCTGAAATGTTGCTTGACGAACAAATGTGTGCTCGAATGGCGGATGCCTGTGATCCGGTCGGAGTTGCGTCGCCGCAGGGGTCAGATTGTGGCAGTTTTTTGGCAATCTGGGTTCTGGAACAGTCCTGAATCCGGTTCCCCGGCAGTTCAGGGCCGGTGCGCAAGACGCTGTGTGACAGGGAGTTTTTGTTCGTTGTTGGGCATCCGCTGTGGGTCATCGACATGACTCTTAATCAGCGGGTCGAAGGTTCGAGTCCTTGTGGGTTCCACCTTTGTGCAAAACGAAAAAGACCCCTGCACAACCGTGCAAGGGTCTCAAGTGGGCGCGGAGGGATTCGAACCCCCGTAGGCGTAAGCCAACAGATTTACAGTCTGCCCCG
>CAZEZV010000217.1:0-7306 GCA_964516725.1 uncultured Phycisphaeraceae bacterium | reverse complement strand
ACGCCAAGTCCCACGCAGCATACCACGGATACTCCCACTTGTCGGGCATGAGCAGCACGTCGCGGTTGTTGAGGTGTTCCCATTCGTGGTTGCGCCCTTGTCGACGCTGCGCGGGCGGCTGGGGCTGTGCGGTATCACCAGTCAGCCATTGGCGCACGTCATACTCATAGAACTGCTTGCTCCACAACAAGCCCGCCGCAGCTTGCCGAGCGATCAATGCTTCGTTTCGCGGCAACTTTTCGTGGCCAATTGCTGAATAGAAGTCGTCCGCGTCGCGTTGTCGCTTTAAGAACTGTTGGTCGAAGTCTGCGAATGCGTCCTTCATGTGCGGACATCCGCATTGTGAGTCGCCCGCCGAAGTAGATCGCAGGCGCAACCGAAGCGTGACACGTCCTTGGGCAGGTACTCGAAGTTCAAACCATGCTGCCGCCTTGGTGCCTTCGCGAGCAGGGTTGACGGCGCTGCGATTGCCATGGACGACACACTCGTGGAACGCGTCCTTGGCGTAGTGCGGGCCATTGTCTGCGTTCCAGAGTCGACGTGTATTGGTTTCGTTGTTGGTGAAAAGCAGTTGAGGCAGCGTGCCGTCGCTGGATTCGTCGACGAGCCATTCATACTTTCCAAGAGCGTCGTGCGATGCAAGGACGCAAGTGTCTGCATTGTCCTCTTCCGTGTTGTTCGTCGCGGATAGACGCGGTACGGTTGCGTTCTTGTTCCACGACCACGTATTGCGAAACCACAGCGTTGGAAGAACGTGGATCGTGTGGGCATGATCGGAAAAGTTACGAATGTGGATGCGAATCAGAATGTCATTTGCCGATGCTTTGGCGTACTGGGTTTCGACATCCCAGTGGCCGCCAGCTAGAGCGCCGGTATCGTTGAGTTCACACTCTCGCTCATAGCGTGATCGCGAGCGACTTTCGTGAACTAATTGCTGGTATGGATACTCGTTGATCGGATACTTGTACGACGCACGCATGAACGAATGCGTTGGAGTTGAGTCTAGGTAGAAGTACTCTTCCTTCACGTCCTCGCCATGATTGCCTTCAGGTCCGGTGAGCCCAAAGAGGCGTTCTTTGAGGATCGGGTCCTTGCCGTTCCACAACGCGAGCGAGAAGCACAGCCGGCATTCATCATCGCAGATGCCCATAAGGCCATCTTCGCCCCAGCGATACGCGCGGCTGCGTGCGTGATCGTGAGGGAAAGTCTCCCAGCAATTGCCATCGGCGGAATAGTCTTCGCGCACAGTGCCCCATTGGCGTTCGGAGAGGTACGGACCCCAGTGCTTCCAATGAGCCGCGTGTGTTGCTTGGTGTGTACCCGCTTGCGCGAGGCGTAGATGTTCTGGTGTTGTGGTCTGGTTCATGGTTTGAGTTCTCAACGTGGTGATGTGTGTCGCATGCTCACTGCGATACTGCTCTCTCGCGAACAACAATCGAGTGACCGTCGACATCGCGGAGCATGACTTGTTGTGGCTGCGGTCCGTTGTCGTCCGGGTCGGCAGGCGCAGTCGTGTTCAACGAACGGAGCGGTGTTGCACTGAGCGAGTTCGTGGCGACGATCGTCTCGTAGTGGATCAGGTCGTTTGGCGTTGATTGCGATGGGTATGGCTTTCCGGAGCGTGGGTTGAGGTACTCCAGCAATTCCACACCCATGCCGTGCCCGGCTCTCAGGCCCGTGATGCGAAGATGTGCGTCGCGCACGTTGTTCAGCCTTGCCTGTTCGATGCCGATGTTCTCGCTCGCTCCTGCGACGCGAAGGCCTAGCGTTTCGCGGTAGAATTGCAGCGAGGAGTCTGTGTCTGCGACCACGATTGCCGTGTGATCGATGCCGAGAAAGAGCTGGCGTGGATCGCTCGCCGCACGTGTTGGCCAGCGTGGATCGCCTTTTCCTGCAGGAAACCAAATCAATTCGAGCGGATGACCGTCCGGGTCCTTGAAGTAAAACGCTCGGATGCCACCAGCGTTCGGGTTGGACAACGGCAGCGTCTGCGGGCCGGTCGAGGCGTGACGCACGTTGTGCTTTCGAAGGTGCGCGTATGCACGATCCATGTCTGACACAACGATGGCACAGTGTTGAAACCAGCGATCGTTACTGTGGAAGTCGGTTGGGACTGGTTGACCTTCAGGTGCCAGATAATCTGTCAGTTCAACGAGTTCGTCGCCCAGTCGCATCGTTGCGACGCGGCGGCGAACGCCGAACACGCCGGTGAGTGTTTCGACACCTTCGCCAGACTCTTCTCGCTCGGCGATACACTCAAATCCGAGAACGCTGTGGTAGAACGCCACGGACGAATCAAGGTCTTGGACGGTGATGCCAACGCCGAGCACCGCATGAACCAGCGGCTCGCCCGTGGGTTGCAACGGTCTTGCCCTTGGCATGCTCGAACACGCGGCGGTCAAGGTCATCAGCAGTGTCGCAAGCGCGGCTACTGACATTGCTCCAAGAGAGCGAACCGCACGGTGCGTGTAATGTTCGTGCTTCACGCGACGACTCCTTGCGTAGACGCGTTCGCGTTCAAGACCCGTGCGATGTGCTCGCTTACGCGGATCGCGTTGGCCATGATGGTGAGAGACGGATTCACAGCGCCGCACGACGGAAAGAACGACCCATCGACGACGTACAAGTTGGACAGATCGTGTGCTTTACAGTGTGTATCCAGCACGCTGCTGCGAGGGTCGCCGCCGAAGCGGAGAGTTCCAGTTTGGTGGCTCACGCCGCTGATGCCCAGCCGAGAGTGCAAGAACGTTGGCGAAGGGCGTCCGTACAACGCCTCAACTTTCCTCAGAGCTTCTTCGCAACGCCAGCGCAGCCGCTCATACGCGTCAGTGTTGTTGTGCGAGTAGATCAGGCGAATCGCTCCGTCTGAGCGAAGCTCAACTCGGTTCTTGGGGTCGGGAAGGTCTTCGCTCGTGAGGAAAAAGTCCAGCGTGCGCTTTCGCCACGATTCGATTGGCTCCTCTCGAAGAGATTCTCCTCCAGAAAGCGATGAAAGCCACACCAGGGTGCCGGCATCGGGCTTGCCCATGAGTTGAATGAGCCCGAGTGGTCCGTTCGGCTCACCTCTCGCTGCGAGTGGGTCGCGGTGATAAAAGTCTGCGATGCCAAAGTGCTTTTGGAACGCCGCAGGATTCTCATAGGGCAGGACCGCGATCAGCAGGCCATTCTGGTGGCACATGTAGTTGCGACCGACCAGTCCCGATGAGTTGGCAAGGCCCTTTGGGTGCGCTTCGTTTGCGGAACGGAGAAGAAGTGCGGCTGAGTTGATCGCGCCAGCAGCGAGCACCACGATGTTCGCTCGGTAGATCATCCGTTCGCCAAGACGTTCGACGACGACTTCTCGAACTGAAGTGCCCGATGCATCCGTCGTGAGTCGCTCGACTTTCCAGCCGGTCAACAGCGAAACGTGTTTGTTTCTGAGTGCAGGCGCGATTCCATCCACCTGCGCATCAGCTTTTGTGCCGGTGGGATCTGGGTAGCCATCAAAGAGACTCAGCGGCGCGGGCGACTCGCCTGATCCTGGGCTTCGCACGCCAAGGGGAATCGGAAAAGGGCTATATCCCACACGATGCAAGTCTGCGTACACCTTTGCAATCGACGGCTCGGGATCACGCGAGGGTGCGACGAACGGCGCTGTCCGGCGAGGCTCGGTTGGATCGCTGCCCGCGTCGCCTCGAACGTGATACATCTTCTCCGCTTTGCAATAAAACGGCTCAAGTTCGTCGTACGAGATTGGCCACTCGGGTGACACGCCTCCTTGAAGTCGCGTTTCCGCGAAGTCACGCTCTCGAAGCCGCAGCAACGCAGCACCGTACATCTTGGTGTTGCCACCAACGCAGTAGTGCGTGTATGGCTCGAAGGGCGTGTCGTCCTTGTCGAACCAGGTTTCGCGAGCTTGGTAACGCTTCTGATTCCAGACCGCGTCTTCGCTCCAGTTTTCTCGCTCACGAGGCAGGTAGTCGCCTCGCTCGATGATGAGAATTCGCAGGCCGGTTGGTGCGAGCGTTCGGGCGATGGTGCCGCCTCCGGCGCCTGAGCCGATGATGATGATGTCGTATTGCATACGAATGTTCAATGCGCTCCGGGGTTTGTCACGGGCGTGTCTGCTGTCGGATTGCACCAAGTTTGTGTCCTGATGCTGCGCGATGTTGGTTGCCATTCGCGATCACGCGTGTCAGCGGTACTGGTGCTGCACGCATTGCATTCACCCATCAATGCGCCGAATTCACAGTGAAACGTGCACGATTCAGAATTGGTATGATCCATCTTCGCGCAGAACACGTAACGATCAAGAGAGATGTACGTGCCCGCCGCGAGTTGCATTGCGATGATCGGGATCGTTAGGTACACCCACAGATGCTTTGGTTGGCGTGCCAACAGTGCTGAAGCGAGCGAACGTGCCGGATTCATGCTCATTCCCGAAAGTGGCGCCGCGATGACAATCCATAGAGCAACCATGCCGCCTGCGATGATGCCCGTGGCGTGATGTGTCGATGCAGTGTTGTTCGCGAGCAGAACGACAAGGAGCTGCACAAATCCGATGAAGAGTTCCGTGAGCACCGCTCCGCGAATCCCGTGCCTTCCGGGCATTGTCGCGACGTAGTTCACGCTTGCATGCGAAAGCAAGTCGCCAAGAACGAGGCGAGCAATGCTGATGCCAGCCACTCCGCCCAATGTCTGCGCGCTTATGTACGCGAAGGCATCGTGAACTTCGATCTTGCCTAGGGATGCAAAGGCAAGAGTCACCGCGGGATTCATGTGAGCGCCCGAGAGTCGTCCCCAAGGCGAGTAGATCAGAATGGCTGCAGTCGCTCCCATCGCTAGGCCCATGAAGACACGCCGCGCGAGTGGAGGCGGCAACATGCGCAGCGCAAGAGATCGTTCGTGAAACAGTGCGACACCGAAGGTCGCTGCGCTCATCATGAACACTGCGAGGAGTACGGCTTCGATCACATACAGTTCCCAGTGCCAAGTCATGTGAACTCCTCATGAACTGAATTGGATTACATGCTTGATGCCTTCGGTGGCGAACAACGCGTCGCGCCAGTTACCTGGCTTGTGGCGAGCCGTGATGAGTGATCGAAGTGCGTCGGGCCACTTGGCTTGGAAGTCCTGAAGATCTCGAATCGCGGCTTCGAATGCGTCTCGCCCGGCGTTCACCGTTCCGAGTAGCACCTGATTTTTAAGGACCATGTTTCGCATGATTGAGTCCGTGTCAATAGGGTTCGGACCCTTGAGCCCAGGCACGCCCGCAAAGACGAAAGCCGCATTCGGGCCCATCTGTTGCAGGACTTCGAAGGACATCCGAGATGCGCCCGTCGCTTCGTACACGACATCGATTGTGCCGACTCGATCGATCAAGTGATCAACGGGCGTCGTCTGACCGGACACGTACATCGCCCCGAAGGAGCGCACTAAGTCTGCTTTCGCGCTCTTTTCTTCTTCACGTGAGTAGACGAATGTTGAAAACCCTGCGTTCGCGAACGCCATCGCGCCGAGCAACCCGATCGGGCCTGCACCGAGAATGACAGCATGGTGGCAATGGCCGGGCTTTGTCTTGCCGCCGTTCTTGGATGATGTCGGACAGGACCAAGGCAGGCGCTGCTGAACTTGCCACACTTCTATCAACGCCTTTTCTGCGATCGTGAGTGGCTCCACAAGCACGGCGTAGTCACGGAGACCGGTGGGTACTTTCAGCATGTTGCGAGCGCGATCTACGACGAACTCCGTCATAAACCCGTGCTGCTGCTTGATGCCGCGTTCTGTGAATTCGCCCGTATAGCAAAAATCCTGACGACCTTCGCAGCACGAAACACAGGCGCTGTGCCCACAAGTACGGCGAACCGTGAGCACAGCAAGATCGCCACGACCAAACTCGGTGACGTCCGGGCCAACTTCGATCACCTCGCCAAGGCATTCGTGCCCGATGACAAGGTGTTCGCTGCCTTCGGGCGGCGTGCCATAGTGAAAGCCGCATATTTCACGGTCGGTGCCGCACACGCCGACTTCAAGCGTGCGGAGCTTGACTTGATCGGGCTCTTGAAGCACGGGTTCGGGAATGTCAATGAGACGAACGTCCTTCCGCATCGGGAAGGCTGCGACAGCTTGCATGTGTATCTCCAAAGTGAGGCGGCACGTTGCGGGCGCAAGTGCTTCAGGTTTGTTGCTGGCCGGTTGGTTCAGTTACGGATATTTTCGTAACGATTCGAGCTCTTTGGGCTACCAACATTGCGGCATGGGCCAGAGTCTGTCGCAGATATCTCAACGAACAAGTTTGGAACGTCATGTATGCGTTACGCCTTGACTTTCGAGATGCGAACATGGCCTGTTGAGGAGCGTGTCCATGAGGAGCACATCAAACCCACGCAGTCCGCTCGAAACCGAAGCGTTTGGCCGTCGAGGTGAAAGTGGCATGCACAACCGCCGCAAAGAAGTAACACCTTGCGCGGAAACTGAGTCGAACCTGATCGCTCGCATGCGCGCGGGCGAGGGCGCGGCGTTCGATGAAGCCACTGAACTCTTCGCTCCGCTCATGTACACAATGGCAAAGCGAATGCTCTCGCACGATCAGGATGCCCAGGACGCTGTCCAGGACGCCATGATCGGGGTCTTCAAAAACATCGCGACGTTCGACAGCCGATCGCGGCTTTCAACGTGGATCACACGCATCGTGATCAACAAGTGCCTGATGAAGCTCCGCAGCAAGCGACGACGCCCGGAAACATCAATTGAAGCGTTGCTGCCCACCTTCAAGGACGACGGCCATCCGACGAGGTTCGCCGCACGCTGGCAGCCTGTGGAGTCGTTTGAAAAATCTCGTCTGCACGAACTGGTGCGGGAAACAATCGAAGAATTGCCAAATCCGTATCGCGAGGTGTTACTTCTGCGCGATATCCAGCAACTCTCTACAGAGGACGTCGCGGCGTCTCTTGGAGATTCGCCCAACGCCGTGAAAGTCCGATTGCACAGGGCGCGTCAGGCGCTCAAGGCCTTGTTGGACCCGCATATGGATCCGCAGTGGACTGCGGGCGACAAGGTTTGACGTGTTCGTTCGATTCTGTTCTCCGATCACCCTGTGAGCACTCCCATGACCTGCAAAGAAGTCTACGAATTCCTGATGGCGTACCTCGATGCCGAACTCCCCGACGAGCAGCGTCGCAGCTTTGAAGAGCACTTGAACGAGTGCTCTTCTTGCACGCGATATATCGAGCAATACCGCCGAACTGTGCAACTCGGACGCGACGCGCTGGCACCGCCGAACGATCCCGCCTTGCATCACATTCCAAGCGGCTTGCTCGATGCGATC
>CAZEZV010000216.1:0-7354 GCA_964516725.1 uncultured Phycisphaeraceae bacterium | reverse complement strand
CCCAAAAGAATATAGCCCAAATCGCTATACACAGTCCGCGTTTTTTTATGACGCGGAAGCGGCACGTGCCATCAATCTCGAAGAGATTGATGCGTGCTGCGTGCGTGACCGGAACATCGCAACGCTCGCATCAATCTGGTCGCAAAACCGACCAGCTTGATGGCACGAGTACATCAAAGAAAAACGCGGACATCACGTCCGCGTTTTTCATTTGAATTATGGAATCTCCATCACAGCGACACACCTACGCCTTAACGGCGACGGCGGCCAGCAGCGAAGCAGCCCAGGCCCAGGAGGGCGAGGGAACCCGGGGCGGGCACGATGCCGTCGCAGCCGTTGAAGAAGAACGTGCGGCCTTCGAGCATGTCAACGCCGTCGTTGTTGCCGAACGCACCGTCCCAGTCGAGGCCAGCGTGGTCGAAACGACCAAGCTGGGAGAAGTCAACGCCGTTGCCCTGGTTGGCACCGATGGTGGCCGCCGCGCCGCCGAAAGGTCCGCCGCCCGAGGCCTGGCCCGTGGTCCAGTCCATGCGGCCGTAGCTCATGGCGATGTTCAGGTTCGGGCCCCACTGGTTGGGGTCTTCAGCCAACGCCAGCTGGAACGTGTTGCGCTCGCCGTTCTGATTGCTGAACCAGCCCACTGAGTCCCATGTCACGACAAACACGCGGTCGCCGGCAGGGCCAAACGTGCGGTGCCACACGAGGTTGGTGTCGGCATTCGTTGGGTTACGCGTATCAACGTCGCCCCAGAACGCGGCGATCATCGGAATCGCGATCGGGAAGCCCGTTGGCGTGAACCCGCCGAAGGGGGAGTTAAACGTCACGTTACCGTTGTTGTTGATGAACAACGATGTCTTGTTTTCCTGATAGAAGCAGTAGTTGAAACCAAGGTCGATCTGGCCGGTCGAGCCATCGTCGTTGGGCGCCATGGATTGAGTCCACCCGGCAGTGTTGGTGCTGTCAAATGAGTAGTACAGGCCCAACGCGGAAATGTCGGCCAACGCCGCACTGGATGCGAACGCACAAACAGCCAACGCCGAAGCAATACGAGTCTTCATCTCTCTTCTCCTCTGGGATTTGTCCCAGCCTGATCGCACGAAGCGGAGTTACCCTCACGCGATTGACCGGACAACCGGTCATGGAAACCTTCGCGATTCGTGTCCCTAATTCCGCCAAAGCGATCAGGTGTCTTTGTCTCTGCAGGGACGCGGCTTGATCAACGCCGCGGCTCCGCGCGTTGAGAATACCACAAACTTGGGTCGATTGCAATCGCTTTCAACGTTTTGAAAAAAATTGTTTTCACACTTTATTTGCTTTTGGACAGATTATTAATTTGTTAGGTATTACACCATGACCCTCGTCGCGTGCGTCGTCAGTGATCGAACTTGACACAAATCTCGTAAACCGAATGACTTATACAGACTTGCAACTCCTCAATCTCGCCGCACTCCTCGCCCTGGCGGCAGTTGTGATACCGATCGGTTACCGGAACACGTTGACACCTCGTTGCTTCAGCGTCTGACTGGCAAACTGTCAGTTTCGACGTGGTGCGGACATGTAGCCATGTTTGTGGCGAATGGCGAAAGGGACACGGCCATGACTTCATGTCCGTGCAGCACATGCACTCATGCGTTCGCGACGCCCTACCGCCCCAACATCGCTTTGCGCTCCGTTGCTCTCGCGACTCCAATCAACATCGTGTAGTCACGCTCGTCCGAGACGCCGTCGGCGTTCACATCGGTGTTTGCACCGTGCCATGCGTAGATGTCGGAGAGGTCGAGTTGGCGGTCCTGGGTGACGTCGAGGCCGGTGCAGTGTGGGGCGTTGGCGATTGCCGGGACCGAGGCGCGAAGTGCGTCAAACTCGGCGCAGGTGACGAACTGGTGCGTGCCGCCCTGGGTGCCGGAGATTTCGATGCCGGTGATGGTCGCTGGCGCGGGCAGGCGATAGGTCACGACTTGGAACGGGGTGAGCGGGTTTGTCGCTTCTGAAGTGGCCGTGGCGATGGCGGTCCATGTGGTGCCGATGCGAACGCGCAGCGTTGGGTCGATGAAGTAGCCGCCGACGGCGTTGGATTCGTTGAACTGATTGCCTTCGATGAAGCGGATCGCTGAGACTTCGACGGGCATCGAATACTCGACTCGGAGCGTCGCGCTGGCGGGCGGACTCGGACGCTGCGTGGTGTAGAACGGATCTTGGAACCAGATTTCGTCGAAGCCTTGTTGATTGGACTCTCGCACATCAGCAAGCACAGCGACATTGCTGCTGCCTCGACTCGGCGGCGGGCTGCTGACGACTGAACTGGTCGGCGTTGCAGAACCGCCCTGGTTTCGCACATGCCGCGTTGCGCTTGCGAGTGCTTCTCGATGCGCCGGATTCGCAAATAGTCGCAGCGAGGCGGGTGTTGCTGTCGGCGCGAGGGTCCAGACCGGATCGGGCACTGTGCCATCGATCGAGCCGCCGCTTGCGAGGACGTTGGTCCTTGCGAGGTCGGCCATGCGCTGCGCGATGAGCGTGAAGGTGTCTTCCGCCGTTGGATCGCTCGGCGTGTAATCCGGCATCGCGTCGCGCGTGCGGGAAATCCAATAGGCGTCGCTGAGCGTCTGCTGCGGAAACTGCGCGCGGACCCAGTCGGCCCCATGCATCAGGCCGAGCAAACCGCCCATCGTCGCCGTGCCGTTGTCGGAGTCCCAGCCGCTGAGGGTGCCGATCTGCACGGTGCGGCGGAAGTCGCCCTCGCCGTAGAGCAGTGCGATGATGCCAGTGGCGAGATTGACGCTTGATTCGGTCCAACCGAAGTACGTGTAGCCGTTCTGACCCGCGCGGAGTTGATAGCGGTCGTACACGATGTCGCGAGTTCGTTCCCAGTCATGCACATCGGGATTCGCGAGATAATCGTTGAGCACAGTGTTGACGACATTGCGCGCCTTGGACGTCGTTGGAAGATAGTCGCGCGCCGTTGTCACAAGCCAGATGCCTTGATCACGCCCACTCAGTTGCGGATCCACGAGCGGCGCGAGAGCGTACAGCACGGCGTAGAACTGCGATGCGTGGGCCGCGTGACCGACGGCGGTGGTGCGGATGGGCAGGTATGACAACTCGAGCGCGAGCGTGGGATCGCCCGGGCAGAGCGCGCCGAAGAACTCTGTCGTGAGCTGCGCATCGATCGCAAGGCGGTGGTGATTCGCGGCGGACATGCCGGTCGCGGGAGGCACGACGCCGCGCTCCATGAGCGCGCGGGCGTTGTAATTTGAAACCCAGATGAACCCGTTGACGTGCCTTCGCCACGCGTCGCGGATCGCCTGCGGCGAGAGCCACGGTGAACCGACCTGAGTCATCTTGTGCAGGTACACATACTCGATGTCGGTGTCGTCATCGCTGCCCCAGGGCGATTGAAAGACGAAATCAAGCGGCGCGGGGCCGACGATGGTGCCCCAGTCGGCGTCGGTGTAGAACGGCGGATCGATGCGGCGGCCTTCGGTGCGCAGGCCGGTCCAGTTGGCGATGGACTCGCCGAGCCAGAGGCCTTCGTAGCGGTCGAGGAGTTGGGATTGAGTCAGTGAAACTGATTGGGCGCTTGCGGTGTGTACGGTGAGCGCGGCGACGAGGCACGCGAGTGTGCGGAGTTGGATGTTGTGTTGGCGTGAGTTGATCATTGCTCCACCTCCGTCGCGTGACGGGACAGTGTAACACATGTGTCAACGATGTGGGCTTTGAGGTTGCAAAGGTGCGCACAAAGTGAGTCGATGCGAGTGCAAAGGTGCGGACACAACTTTGCGCACAGCGGGCTTGGCGGACCATGGGTGTGCGCGCGCGGTTGGATGGTGAGTGTGGACTAGCGGGCGGTGGTGCGATGGGCAGCGTGGTTTTTTTAGGACTTGACGGGAGTGACCGGGAGTGTGCGCACTTTGGCGGTGATGGGGATTTTTGGGGTGGGGTGGGGTTGACTTTTGAAGGGACTACTTCGACAACACGCGTGCCATCGAAGTCGACGGCTTTGCGGCGACTTCGATGCCCAAGAGACGCTCGGCATCGAAGTCCTCTCAGAGCAGAGGACTTCGATGGCACGGATGTAAACGGCTTACCCACGCTGACTGCAAATCTGGCAACAAACGCGACCTGCTTCCTGTCACGAATCGAGGAAACCGCCTATGGCAAGGGGGACATGTTGCATAGTCGTTATCGATGTACAATCGAATTAATGATCGTCTACTTCAACAACTGCAACGGTCGCCCACATGCTTGTCTTTTCGGGTCATCCGCGTTTTTTGATCTCGAAACTTCCGGTGTGAATTCCAACAAAGCCCGAAATCTTCTTCCCGGCCAACAGTGCATAGTTGCGTTATATGCCGAATCCGACGATGTTGTTTTTCATTGCTATCGATTCAGCCGAGAATCGGTAGAAGTGGATACAGAATCAGGGGAAAGGGTTCGCGTCTTCCATGGCGATTTGCAAAGCACTGAAACAATGTCCAAGATTGCAGCCGCACGATCAGATCGTTACAAGTGCTTCTTTGATAAGAATGGCGGGTTCAAGCGAGCGGCAGTTATTGTAGAGAAATAGCACCAGACTTTTTCTTGATGTCATCAAGCACTGATTTTTCGCGTTAGCGAACGATCCGCCGCTCCGCTGACTCAACGACGTTGAGCAAGAGCATTGCCACCGTCACCGGCCCCACGCCTCCCGGCACGGGACTGATGTGCCCGGCGACTCTGGAGGCTTGGTCGAAGGCGACGTCGCCGACGGTTTTGAGTTTGCCATCTGCACCGGGGACTCGATTCACGCCGACGTCGATGACTGTTGCGCCGGGTTTGATTTTTTCGGCGGAGATCAGGCCTGGGACGCCGGCGGCAGCAACGAGGACATCTGCACTGCGGCAGTATTCTTCGAGGTAGGGGGTCCACTTGTTGCAACTGATAACCGTTGCATCATGTCGCATCAGCAGCACTGCAATTGGTTTGCCCACGACGTCACTCGCGCCGACAACGACAGCAACTTTGCCTCGCAAAAGCGGCGCGGCCATCTGTTCGCCGAATGTTTCGTTGAACCCGTAGTGCGGACCGTGCACGTGTTCAACCATTTTCACCACGGCGAGCGCGGTGCATGGTGCGAGGCTGCTTTTTCCGTAGACGATGTTGCCGATGTTGGCGGGGTTGACGCCTTCGACGTCTTTCTCAACGTGAATCAGCCGCTGCACGTAATAAGGATCGATGCCTTCGGGCAGCGGCACGTGCATCATGATGGCGTGGCACGCGGGATCGGCGGAGAGAGCACGGACCTTTGCTGCGATGGCGTCCTCGGGCGAGCCAGCGGGCAGGCGATGGAGCACATATTCGATGCCGACTTTTTCGCAGGTTTTTGCCTGGTTCTCGGCGTAGACGCGGGCGCCGTTGTCGCCACCTTCGGCGAGGATGGCATCGAGTTTGACGAAGCCACCAGCATTCCGCACGGCTTGGGCGCGGAGTTTTATCTGCTCGCGCAGGCTCGCGGCGAGGGCGTTGCCGTCGATGATCTTGGCGGAGTTGGAACTCGGCTCGGGGGGCATTGAGGGGAGCGTATGGCGATGTCGCGGAGTTTTGATGTTGGTGAATGGAAGGAAGCGTTCTTCTCAGTTTGTAGATGAAGAGCTGAATTTCCTGTGCCCCTGCCGGGGCACGTTGGTTGGTTCTCTGCTTACCACGGGCGAGCAAGGCCCGCCCCTGGCTACATTCCTGCGACCCTTCGAGTCGAAGACAAAGGCATTGCTGGCGACTACTCCATTTGCCGAACACTGATGCTCTGCAACAAAAAGCAACCCGGCGAGAACGCCGGGTGTACAAAGTTCGATTCTCTTCGAGTTCTTCGCGCTCTTCGCGTTGAAGATTTAGTCTTCGGGCACGTGATCGCTGGTCACGATCTCGCGGAACTTCATGCGGAGCTTGCGGGTGATCACGCCTTCCTTGCCTGTGCCGATGGTGACGCGCGGGGCGTTACCCGGGCCGTCGACGTCGATGGCGTTGACGCCGATGATTTCGGCGGCGGTGCCGGTCAGGAAAATTTCGTCGGCTTTCAGGACTTCATCGAGGCGCATTTCCTTGACGACACACTGCACGCCGACGGCGGGGCAGAGTTCGGTGCGGACGAAGCGTTCGGTGATGCCTTCGAGTGAGCCGCTGTTGCCGGTGGTGTGGGGCGGCGTGTAGACGACGCCATTCTTGATGACGAAGAGGTTGTCACCTGTACATTCGGTGACCATGCCGTCGGTGGAGAGCATGATGGCTTCGTCGCAGCCGGCTTCGATGGCTTCGATCTTGGCGAGGATGTTGTTGAGGTAGTTGAGGCTCTTGACGCGCGGGTCGAGGCACACGCGGGGTGTCTTGGGGCGCTTGGCGACAACGACGCGCATGCCTTCTTCGTAGAAGTGCGGCTCGTAGAGACGAATCTGGTCTGCGATGCAGATGACGCCCGGCACGGGGCAGCGGCGCGGGTCAAGGCCCAGTGTGCCGAAGCCTCGGGTGACGACAAGGCGGATGTAGCCTTCGTGGATGCCGTTCACTTCGATGCACTGGCGCTGGACGATTTCCATCTCGGCGGGGGTGATCGGAATGGTGAGTTGAATTTTCCCAGCGCACTCGTAGAGGCGATCCATATGCTGCTTGCACTTGAAGATTTTGCCTTTGTAGATGCGGATGCCTTCGAAGACGCCATCGCCGTAGAGGAGGCCGTGGTCGTACACACTCACCATCGCCTGACTCTTGGGCAGCATCTTGCCGTTGACCCAGATCATGGGCTTGTCGCCGATTTCTGCGGGGCTGGGCCAGAGCTTTGAGGCTTTGCTGACCCAGGCGGGGTCGGTCCAGGGCTTGGCCTTGGTGGCGATCTTTGGGTCTGAGGCCAGAGTGGAAGTGTTTGGCATCGTGGGATCCATCCTCTATGAAGTGCGAGCGTTCGAGCAGCGTGTTCGTGGCTGGTGATTCTGAGAGCACACCATGGCAAGAACACGTGCAGCATGGTAGCAGGTTTGGAAAGTGGATTGGGTGGGTGGCGCAGGCGTCCTCGCCTGTGCTGGAAGTGGTTTGAAGCCGGGTACAGGCGGGGACGCCCCCCGAGACTGTGCGACCCTCAAGAAAAAAAGCCCCGCGAGTGTGCGAGGGGCTTGGGGCTTTGGATTTTTTGAATTTACCGCGGAGGACGCGGAGAGCGCGGAGGGGAGGCTTGATGCGATCGACTTTATCCGTTTCTCTGCTTTTTCCCCGAACTCCGCGATCTTGAATTTTGTTGTCAATCGTGCCGGCGGTGGGCGCCGCTCGGCTCTTGTTACTCGCCGCAGGGTGTGCAGGGACCTTCGCTGTACACCTGCAGGAATGAGTTGAT
>CAZEZV010000215.1:0-7391 GCA_964516725.1 uncultured Phycisphaeraceae bacterium | reverse complement strand
ACTGCAACGACATCGACTTCAACAACGACACGTCGCTCTTTGACCCGCAGGACATCGACGCGTTCCTGAGCGTCTACAGCGAAGGCCCGTGCATCCCCGGGTTTGCCTTCTGTGACGACATCGACTTCAACAACGACACCAGCGTCTTTGACCCATGCGACATCGCAAGCTTCCTGCAGGTCTTCTCCGAAGGCCCGTGCGAACTCTGCCCGATCTGATGATCGCATGAACTGCTAGGTATTCAAAAACAAAGGGCCAGTCCGAAAGGACTGGCCCTTTCTTTCTGTTTTCTTGCGAGACCGTCCGCCGGATGCGACGCAAAAAAAGCAACAGCAGCCTCTCTCTCCAAAGGCTGCTGTCACAAGTTTGCTGAGTCCGGCGCCTGGTCGCTTCGGACCAAGGGGACTTCAGTCCACGGGCGGAACTGCGCCACCAAGATACCGGAGGAAACCGCGTTGGGCAATACCAATTTCAGAGGATTCATCAAGTCTTTTTGAGCGTGGTCCGAGAATGAAAACTGCTCGTTCTCTCAAGATTTTTTCGCATCAGAAAAGCTGTGCGAAAAGTTGCGACAGCATGAACATGAACAAGAGCTGCGATCCAATCGTGATGACGAAGGTTGCAAACGCGAGCATGACCGGCCCGTGAACTCGCGGCGTATTCATGTACACGCGCACGGGCAACCAGATCGAAACGAAGACAATCCAGAGAGAGCACCCAAGGCCCGCGATCATTTTTACGGTGTCCAAGAACGATGAAAGCCCGGACACATGGATCGGGCGAAGCATCGTGGCAAGAACCGCCAAGAGCCAAAACCAAGCGAGTCTGCCAGCGATTGCATCACGCTTCCCGCGATTTTCGGTGAAGGCAACTCAGGCAAACCCACCAAGGGGTTTGCGAACCCGCACTCGGGGCACGTTCGGCGGTTGTTGGTTGGCGGCACTCCCGTCAGGTCATACGCGCACTCCATGCAGCGAACAACCGGCTCGCCCGGCGTGGTCGGGGAGCGCGGCTCATAGGGTCGAGGGTTTTGGAGTGCACGGGAACGAAGAAACAAACCCTGAATGTTAGAAGTCAGTGAGTGTCAGGATTGCGGGACAAACCCGGCAACAATGCCGTATGGATATCGCCCGCCGGAACTTTCTTCGCCGCAGTGTCGCGTTCTCAGTCGGCTTCGCTGGGCTGAGCGCCCTGATGGAACGATCAGGCCATTCCGTCGCGCGTGCACTGGGTTCGAATGCTGCGGCGGGGTATGGAAGCCTCGTTCGTGATCCGGAAAAAGTTCTGGACCTGCCCGAAGGCTTTTCTTACAAAGTCATTTCGCGCTCAGGCACCACGATGGCCGACGGACTGCTTGTCCCGGGCCTGCCCGACGGCATGGCGGCGTTTGACAAAGGGAATGGGCTTATGGTGCTGGTTCGCAACCACGAGATCAATCCTGAGTGGAACAAGCACAGCCCGTTTGGTTCTGACAACTCGCTGCTTGCAGGTGTAGACAAGTCCAAGATCTACGACTTTGGATGGGGAAAGCGACCCTCGCTTGGCGGCTGCACAAACCTGGTCTTCGACACGCGGACGCAGAGTGTGCAACGCGAGTTCCTGTCGCTCGTGGGCACGAATCACAACTGCGCAGGCGGCACGACGCCCTGGGGCACGTGGCTGAGCTGCGAGGAGCAGGAGGACCTTGCCGGACCTGATCTTGGCGAGAAAGACCACGGCTATGTGTTCGAGGTACCCGCACGCACTGAAGTCGGCATCCAGACGCCGGTACCCATCAAGGCGATGGGGCGCTTCATGCACGAGGCCGTGGTGATTGATCCGCGCAGTGGCATTGTGTACATGAGCGAGGACAAGGTCGACGGGTTGATGTACCGATACGTGCCCGAGAAGCGAGAAGTGCTGCTCGCGGGCGGCAGATTGCAAGCGATGATGATCGCGGATCGCAAGAGCTGCGATACGTCAAACCACCAGGGCGTCGCGACGATCGAGCGAGCCAGCAAGATGAGCGTCAAGTGGATCGACGTTGAGGACATTCAAAGCCCAAAGAACGACCTGCGCTACCGCGGCTTTGCTTCGGGCGCAGCGAAGTTTGCCCGCGGCGAGGGCATGTGGTGGGCTGGCGATTGTTTCTACTTCGCTGCAACGACCGGAGGGAAGAATCTGAAGGGCCAGATCTGGAAGTACACCCCCGGCGCGAACGAAGGCACGCCCGACGAGAAGCCCGGCACGATGGAGCTGTTCGTCGAGCCCAACGACGGCAAGATCATCGAGAACGCGGACAACCTGACAGTGTCGCCCTGGGGCGACCTCTTCGTCTGCGAAGACGGACCCAGCGAAAAGGAAACGCCCGGCAACCGCCTGCTGCGAATCACGCCCGCCGGCGACGTGAGCACGTTCGCGTTGAATGCAAAGAGCAACAGCGAGTTTGCCGGCGTGTGCTTCTCGCCCGACGGCTCAACCATGTTCGTGAACCTGCAGGGAGACGGTTTGACGCTCGCGGTGCGAGGAAAGTGGCAGTAGGGCGAATCGCGCACGTTCGTTTGTTCCGTACCATTCCTCATGACTGCGGGCGAAAAGCCAACGACCCGATTGACGCTGCCCCGCTCGCGCCGACTTGCGCACGATCGTGAGTACGAAGCGGTCTTCGCGGCCAAGGTCCGCGCAATGGCCGGGCCGCTGACAGTGTTCTCGGTGCCGAACGAAAAGGGCTTTTGTCGCCTGGGGTTGTCAATCGGCAAGCGCGTGGGCGGCGCAGTCGTGCGGAATCGTCTGAAGCGGATGCTGCGGGAGGCGTTTCGATTGACCAAAGCACAGCACTCAGCGGAACACCCATTCTTTGACTTCGTGATCTCAGCACGAGAGCACAAACCGGCGAAACTCTCGGAGTATCAGGCATGGCTCCTCGAAGCCATCGGCAAGTCGGACGCGTCTTGGAAGCGCCGAAGCGAAAAGCAGAAAGGCGACGCGTCTTGACGACGAGTCCAAAGGCCGCAACTGATGCAACCGACAGCGCGAGCGTGTCAGCACTTTCGCGCGCAGTCGCATGGCCTTTGATCGTGCTCGTCAAGGCCTATCAGTTCACGCTTTCGCCAATCATGGGCCGCCAGTGTCGGTATCATCCTACATGCAGTTGGTATGCGCTCGAAGCCCTGCGCACCCACGGCGGCTTTCGCGGAGCGGCGCTCAGCGTCCGCAGGATTGCAAAGTGTCACCCGTTCGCAAAGGGCGGATATGACCCGGTGCCGCCAAAGTGAGAGTTACGCCTTCTGCTGCTCGGGCTTCTCGCCGCGCCGCTGCGCCGCAGCGGTCTTCCACCGTTGTTCCAATTGTCCGAAGTCGTACTGCTTGCCGCACTCCGGGCACGTTCCCTGCGCCTCAAGACCTTCGAGGTGATAGCCGCAGTTCCAGCAGACCCGAAACTGGAGCGACTGAGCGCGCTTGACTTCTCTTGCGATTCCGATTCCAAGGATTGCCCCCGCCGCGCCCATCCCAATGCCCGGCAGCCCGCAGGCGATGATGTAGAACACCGGGCGGACCTTCCCCATTGTCAGGAGCGGAACAGCGACCGACGCGATGCTCCCAAGGGCGATGAACGCCAAGAATACCCAGATTCTGCGACGCAGATAAGGGGGTGTGCTCGCAAACGTCGTCTTGGACTTTCCGCGTGCGCTCGCGCCCTGTTCCATGCTGGTAGTACGCGGTGGTACGCCAAGGGTTTCTTGCGGTGTTTGGTGTGGGTTTGGATTGGTGCAACCATCTGGCAACTCGGGGGTCCAACACGGATGCGGTTTTCGGCGCACCCTGACAGGCACTACGCTGTCGTGTACTTGTCTGTCGAATGCGTTTTATGTGTCGGGGTTTTCAGGGGTTTGTTATGTCGATCATGGTGATGAATCGTTGTGTTCGTGCATGTGTTGTTGCGGCTGGTGTGTGCGTGAGCGTCGGTGCCGCGATGGCGCAGGATGCGCTCACAGCTGACAAGCAAGTGGCCCGCGAAGGCGAGGGCGCGCGTCGCAGCGCGCTCGACGCGCGCGAGCGCAGCGCCTTTGACGCCAAGTGGTGGAGCATGCTGAGCGACTGGCAGAATGGCGCAGCACTGAGCAATACCACGATCACCGGCAAGCCCGTATTGATCCTGACATGGACGGACTACCTGCCCACGGCTCGCCGCGCCGTCGCCGCGGCGACCAAGATGAGCGAGAAGTATGGCAAGAAGGGTCTCGTGGTGGTGATGGTGCATCCCGAATCAGAATGGGCGACCGCCGCGAAGCCCAAGGGTGGCGATGGCCAGACGCTTCTTGTAGCAAAGGACGCCAAGGGCGACTTCCGCAAGGCTCTGGATGTCGATCAAGACCCGGACTTTTATGTCATCGACCGCGCCGGGCACCTGCGCTTCGCGGATGTTGCCCTCGAGGGCGTGGAGAAGGCATGCGAGGTGGTCGCGGGCGAATCCGCCGTCGACGCCACATCGCTGAACGATCGCGTGAAGGCCGAACTGAGTGCTGCGGAGATCGCTTCCCGCAAGACGCAGGCAATCAACAACCAGGCAACGTTTGTCAACATCCCGGTGCTTCCCTTTGAGAAACCGAAGGACAAGGAATACGAGGAGGCCAAGTGGCCCAAGCGCCCCTTGGACGAAAGCAAACAGCAGGCCGACCCCGGTGCCCAGTTGCCCGCGAATTCCATCACCCTGCCAGACGAAACCTACTTCCCCAAGAAGCCCGAGATGAAGGGCAAGGTGATCATTGCATACTTGTTCCATCCGAAGTTCTCCCGTTTCGAGGATGTGAACAACCTTGGTCCGCAGATGGACCAGTTGCAGCGCCAATATGGGCGCGATGTTGTGGTGATGGGATTCCTCACTCGCTTCGAGCAAATCCAGGGCGTCAACATCACGCTTACAGATGCAGACAAGGACCCGGAGCAACTCGCCAAAGCGTTCGACAAGCACGCCCAATCCCGAAAGTTTGAGCATGTGCTCGCCAAGAGCTTCGCCACAGACCTCTACGCGCAGGCGCGGGGTGAAAATAGCGGCGGCGGCGTCACCCCCATGCCGGCCTTCCTGATCATCAGCACCGACGGCGTCTGCCGGTGGTACACCCACGAGAAGAACCGCGTTCAGTTTGACGCCGCGCTTGAGCAGATTCTGCGGGTTGACCCGGGCGTCCGCAACCGCCGCAAGGCCGAGGCGGACTGGGAGAAGAACAACGGCAAGAGCGGGAACTGAGTCGCTGGCGTGATGCCATGATGTACAATCGCAGCATCAGCCGTTCCTCATTCCTTTCTGCAACATGAACGAGTATCGCAACACGGACCCGGCGAGGGTCCGTGTTTTTCTTTCGTGATGCGAGCAGCACTGGTTGCCCCACCTCCGCCACGGCCTCCCTAATCTCGTCCATGCCCGCCACCCCTCGCTCAATCGCCCCGCACTGGTGGATCGTTCTCGCACTCATCGCCGGCGTCCTGGTCGGCGCGGGCCTGTCCTCGTGGTGGTCCTGGCAGGGCACGGGTGTCAACGACGCCGCGGCGTTTCTTGCCGGCAAACCCAGCGACGCGAACGCTTCCGCGAGCACACTGGCGAAGGTTGCAAAGTTCATTGTCGAACTCAACAAATTCCTGGGCGACCTCTTCGTCCGCCTGCTGCGACTGATCGCTGTCCCTGTGATTCTCTTTTCGCTCGTCGCCGCCGTCGCAGGCGTGGGCGACATCCGAAAACTTGGTCGCCTTGGCGGCAAGACGCTCGGCGTCTTTGCGCTCACCGCAACCGGCGCAGTCATCATCGCCCTCACCATCACCAACACCGTGCGCCCCGGCACGTTCGTCAGCGCTGAGACCAAGGACCAACTCCTCGCCCAACAAGCCTCCGCCGCGCAGGGCCGCGTGCAATCCGCCGAAAAGTTCGGCGCAGAGAACACGATCTGGTCGCAGATTCTTGACGCATTCCCTGCGAATCCGTTCGCCGCACTCTCGACCGGCAACATGCTGCAAGTGGTGACGATGTCGCTGCTGCTGGGTATTGGTCTTACGCTACTGCACGATGAGCAACGTCGCAAGGCCCACGAGATGTTTGAAATCCTCGCCGGCGCATGCCTGAAGGTCGTGGGCCTCATCATGAAACTCGCGCCCATCGCGGTGTTCTGTCTCACCGCGGCCATGGTCGCGCAGCTGGGCTGGAGCGTTGTCACTGCGCTCTCGGTGTTCGTCATCGCGACCGCTGGCGGCCTTGCCATTATCCTTTTCATCCAGTACCCGGGCATGATGTATGTCCTGACGCGCGGCGCGATGAAGCCCGCGCGATTCTTCAGGGCGATGGCCCCCGCCAAACTCCTCGCCTTCTCCAGTTCATCCTCCGCCGCGACGTTGCCCGTCACGATGGAATGCACGCGCCGCCTGGGCGTCTCCGGGCAGGTCACAGGGTTCGTCCTGCCCTTGGGCACCACCATCAACATGGACGGCACGGCGTTGTATCAAGTGATGTGCGTCACCTTCCTCGCACAACTCTTCGGTGTTGATCTCACCGTCGCCGACCAGATCACCGTCGCTTTCATGGCCATCCTTGTCGCCATCGGTTCGCCGGGCCTCCCGGGCGCAAGCCTCGTGCTCATGGTCTTCATTCTCGAAGCCGTGAACGTCCCCGCGCAGGGCATGGCCATTATCCTCGCTGTCGACCGCATCCTCGACATGTGCCGGACGGTTGTGAATGTCGCGGGCGATGCCGCCGCGGCGGTGGTCGTTGCTCACAGCGAAGGCGAGCTCGAGCCGCAGCGATAGCATGTAGCCCGACCGTCAGGGAGGGCTAGCCGCGCACTTAGTCGGCTGTCACACTGAAGGTCGATCGCCACAAGCGGCACAGAGAAAAGAAGAGAGAGGCAGAGCGCGGGATCGAGTTCATCAACTTCGTTTTCTCTTTTCTCTCTCCGCGCTCTCCGCGTCATCCGCAGTACATGTAGAGCACAACAACCCCCAAAGGCACCAACGGCCGGCACGTAAACGTGCCAGCCGTCGGCGATCGGGAAGGTCAAAGAAAAATCCTGCGCCCGCCCGTAACGGCGCACGCAGAGCGTGAAGAAGAGTCAGAGTCCGCAGGGCGTGCATGGCCCTTCGCTGAAAGTCAGCAGGAATGAGTCGATGTCGCAGGGGTCAAAGAGCGACCCATCGTTGTTGAAGTCGATGTCGTTGCACACGGAAGTGTCCGGGATGCAAGGCCCCTCGCCATACACCGAGAGGAACGCGTCGATATCCTGCGGATCAAACAGCGACGTGTCGTTGTTGAAGTCGATGCTGTCGCACAGCGTGCTGGGCAGGTTCAACTCAACGTACTCATCGTCGTCCGCCGAGCGATGGCGCACGCGCACGTGGCGATGCGGGTCAAGCGGCACAGCCTCGCCGAC
>CAZEZV010000214.1:0-7392 GCA_964516725.1 uncultured Phycisphaeraceae bacterium | reverse complement strand
ACGACCTGCACAAGTTTGGCTCTGTGGACTTTGCGTACGACTACGACGACAACGCCCGCTTCCGCGTGAACCTGTTCCAGGCCCGCGGCAAACTCTCAGTCGCCGCGCGTCTCATCACCAGCAACATCCGCAAGTTTGAACAGCTCTACCTGCCCCAGATCATGAGCGATATCGCACTCCAGCCCAACGGCATCGTGCTCTTGTGCGGCGTGACAGGTTCGGGCAAGTCGACGACCATCGCGGCGATGCTTGACTATGTCAACGAGCGCAAGCCGGTCCACATTGTGACAATCGAAGATCCGATCGAATACATCTTCCACGACAAGAAGGCAACGATCAACCAGCGCGAAATCGGCATCGACTGTCTGGACTTCAAGATCGCCCTCCGTGCGCTCGTGCGTGAAAACCCGGACATCGTGCTCGTGGGTGAAATGCGCGACAACGAGACGTTCGAAGCCGCGCTGCACGCGGCCGAAACCGGTCACTTGGTGTACGGAACGATTCACGCGTCGAGCACGACTCAGTGCTTCAGCCGTATTTATGGTTTGTTCGAGCAGGAGGAAGTCGAGCAGGTCCGCAAGATTCTCGCATACCAAATGCGAGGCTTTGTGTATCAGAAGTTGCTGCCCACGCTACACCCGGAGATCGCACGTATCCCGGCGCTCGAAATCCTCATCAACAACGGCGTTGTTCGCAAGTTCATTCTGGAAGGCCGCGAAGGCGAGCTGCGCGAGTACTTGAAGAGCGTCGAAGCCCAGCAGATCGGCATGATCGACTTCAACCAGAGTCTGGTGAAGTTGGTCGAGCAGGAGTACATCCATCTGCGCGTCGCGGAAGAATCGAGCCCGAACGTGGACGAGTTCAGGATGATGCTGAAGAAGCTTGGTTGATTCATGGAATCACAGTTCCCATTAGCGCCATTTCTTGGTGAATGGAACGGAGAATTCCACAATTTCGACACAAGCAGCATCGATCCGAAAGACGTGAACATCGTTTCGACTTCGCGCAGCCATCTGCAGGTGCGGCAGGTTGTACGTGAACACGCGGCGATGTTTCAGTATTCGTGGACCGACAACGATACCTCGCGCGGCGGCCCGATCGACTGCGAGGGGATCATTCTGCTCGATGCATACTCGACGAGCGGCTGCTGGATGGACAGCCGCATGATTTGCAATGTCATTCAACTCGCAGGTTCCTGTTCAGACCGGTTGCTGAGCGTTTCAGGGTGCCTGCGAATGCAAGGCGAATCATGGGAGCGAAAACTCGAACTTGAAGCAATCGGCCCGCGTTCGCTGCGGCTTGAGATCACCGACACGCGCCCGAACAAAGGCAGAGTGCGCGTTGTGGAAGCAGAGTTCCAGCGATCGAAGTAGTTTCGCAGGCTCACAATCTTCGTTGGAATTCTGAAAGTTGATGCCTCATGGAATGGAACTACACCGGTCTCGTTGAGTCGTTTTTTTCACACGCATCTCAAGAAACGTATCTCTCACAAGCAGCTTACAGCAAGTCCGGCTCAATCTGAAAGCCTCGCTACAGTCTTCGTGAACAACATCCCATCACCGGAGATTGACTAATGGCTTTCAAGTGCGTGGTGAGTGAACAGGCAAACGCTTCGCCCGATACCGTCTTCGCCATCGCAAGCGACTTCGCAAACGCGCCGCAGCGGATGAGCGGCATCAAGAAGATGGAGATGCTGACGGAGGGATCGGTCGGCGTGGGCACCAAGTTCCGCGAGACTCGCGTCATGTTCGGCAAGGAAGCCAGCGAGACGATGGAGGTTGTTGAGTTTCAGCCGGGTAAGTCGTACACGCTCCAAGCCAAAAGCTGCGGGTGCGAGTACCGCACGACGGTCAGCGTGAAACCGGCTGCGGGCGGACGAGGCAGCGAAATCACATTTGACTTCAACGGCACGCCGCTGACGTTTGGCGCGAAGGTGATGAGCGCGGCGATGGGCTGGATGATGAAGGGGGCATGCGTGAAGGCGATCAAGCAGGACCTGGGGGACTTGAAGAAAGCTGTGGAGCTGGGATCGACGAAGTAATCGACATCGACGCTCGCCCGACTCACTTCTTCAAGTCCGTTGCCTTCTTCAAAATCCCAAGCTCCTCCGGTGACAAACTCGCCGGGCCTTGCTCGCGGTACTTGATCAGAATCTTGTCAACCTTCGCATCCAGCTCCGGATCAACTTCACGCAGAGTCTTGGGGCGGGAGTCCTGCGCGATGCGGAGTCTCTTCTTGCCGCCGAAGAGTTCGCGGAAGCGGTCCCAGAGATCTGTAAACTCAGCGAAGAAGTCCTTCAATAAGTGAGAGCGGCGGATGAAAAAGTAGCCGGCGATTGCGCCGCCAAGGTGCCCCGCTTCGCCACCCGCGTTGTTCCAGCGGAAGACGATGGTCAAGACGGCGAGGATCACACTGCCGTAGGCGAGGGCGCGGATGCTGAGTGGGATGAAGCCAAAGAGGGCGACCATCAACTTTGGTTCGAGGTACGCCGCGGCGAGCATGACGCCGAAGACGCCGGCGGAAGCGCCCACGAGCGGCGTGGTCGCGCTGCCGGGCAGCAAACCGGGAATCGAATAGCCAAACATCGCAGCGAGGTTGCCCAAACCATTGAGAAGCAAGTACATCAGGCCGCCCGCGAGGCCGCAGATGAGATAGAAGGCGAGGTAGCGCGAGGAAGAACCCATGCGCTCTTCGGTGAGGCGGCCAAAAATCCACAGTCCCATCATGTTGAAGACGATGTGCATGATGCTGGCGTGGAGGAATTGGAAGGTGATGAGGCGCCAGACTTCGCCGGCGAGGAGGCGCGCGGTGGAGAAGTGTCCCCATGCGTCAAGAATGGGGCGCACGACATAAAAGTCCTTGTACACGACGATCCCGGACTTTGGATCGGCGCGGAGTTTCATGAGCAGCGTGCCGACCTTTGCCTTGTCGGCGGCGCTCGCGTAATTCGCCGAGGGCTGCGCGATGCCCGAGTCGCCGATCACGTATCGAAACTGAGCGTCCGCGACAAGGTCGGACGGCTTGATTGCTGCGACGACCGCCGCGGGCGCGTTCTCCGGCGGTTTGACATGCTCGGAGCGAATGAACATGGGCGTGCCGATGTTGCTCAGGAACATGCCCACAAAAAACACCGCCACGTTGATGATGATGAGCCAGATGGTGACTGGCGTGCGCCCGAACGCGGATTCGGGGCGGCGCTTGAAGACATAATCGCGGTCGTAGATGCCCATGGCTTGGATTCAGTGCTCGGGTGATTCGGTGCGCACGACGATACGAGGCGTTGTGTGCTTTCGTTCGCCCTCTATCGGCCAGACAGCGGGATTCGTCGGAAAACTCGGGGCGCGGGCACGCTGCGCTTGTTGGGGAACAACCGCCCCGCGTTTCACCGTTCAAATGACGCCCGCACGCCTCGCCCACAACAGCGCGAGCATCGTCTTGGCATCGCTGATCTCACCGGAATCGAGCATCGCGAACGCCATCGATGCCGGCACAACCAGCGCCTGGATGCTCTCGTCCGGCTCCAAACGCTGACCAACCTGTGTGAGTTCGGTCGCGAGAAAAAAGTGCATCAACTCGTCCGTCAACCCCGGCGCAGTGAGCCATGACGCAAGCGGACGCATCGTGCCAGCGCGATACCCTGTCTCTTCCTCGAGCTCTCTGGCCGCGCACACTTCTGGCGACTCCGGAAGCACCAACGAGCTCGGCTTGGCGCGCGTGCCCGCGGGCAGCTCGACGATGCTCCGCTCAAGCGTGATCCTGTGGTTGCGGATGAGCACGACGCTCGGCTCGGCGGACGCGGTTGTGCGCAGCAGTGGCAGAATGATGACAGAACCGGGGTGGCGGACAATCGCGCGAGAGTTGGGCACACCGTCGCTGCCGACACTCTCGACAGTCTCGATGTCGTACTTAGTACCAGCAAGGATGGTTGAGCGTTTGATCATGACGATACTGGCGGCACGGGCTTCCATCGCGCGAGTAGCTTGGCAGGTGGCCTTCTGGAGCGATCTTACTTCATGCGTAGCGGCGTTGCCGAAAGTCGACTAACACAGAGGCACAGAGACACAGAGAGAGAATGAGGGAAGAGCTTGTGAATGACTTGTTTTTCTGTGCCTTGCACTTTTCTCTTACTTTCTCTGTGTCTCTGTGCCTCTGTGGTGAGCGATTCACCCCACTACGAACTCATTGAAAACGCTCATAGGCATGCGCATGTACTCTGCCCAGCCAATACACATTCCCCGCGACAGTATTCACCCGCCACACTTCGCACTGCGCGTACGCTCGCCAGCACCGCATGAGTCCCGGCTCAACTCCAACTCCACCCCAGCCCACCACACTTCACCCCAGTTGGTGGCTCGCCATCGTGCCGCGATGGAGCGTACTGACGATCGTGTTCATGTTGATCGCCGGCTGGTTCGCAATACGGGCCATCTGGCCTAGCCCTGCGAGCGTTTACCTTCTTGCGTTCGTGGTCGTGCTGCTCGCGCTCGATTTTATCAGCAACGCTCTCAAGGCCCTGCTGTTTCGATATGAGCAGACCGCGACGCACCTCAGCTCCACAACCGGCATCTTGCAGCGCAGTCGCAACGAAATCGCACTCGCTCGCGTGCAGCGAATCGGCGTTCACCAGTCCTTCGCGCAGCGCCTCTGCAACACCGGCACCCTCGACTTCGCCGCGGCTGACGGCTTGCCCGTCGTCTGGAGTTGGGTTGCCCAGCCAGATAAGGTCGCCGCCAACATTCGCGCGGCTGTGCAAGCCGCGAGTTCGGCCAACAATCATCCCCTCACTCCCATGCACGCGCATCGAACATTCCGAACCATCGGCCTCGTCGGCGGCATTGGCGCGGGCAAGTCCGCCGTCGCGCGAATCCTGAGCGAACTCGGCTATGTGGTACTGGACGCTGACAAAGACGCAAAGGCCGCGCTCGACTTGCCTCATGTCCGAGAGGAGTTGGAACGCTGGTGGGGCAAAGAGATTCTCGACACCGCGGGGAAAGCCGATCGCAAGCGCATCGCGGCGATCGTGTTCGCAAGCGAAGTCGAACGAAAGCGACTGGAATCACTGGTGCATCCAATCGTCATCAGCAAGCGAGCTGAATCAATCGCTACCGCGCGGCGCGAAGGCAAGGCGGGCGTTGTGATCGATGCCCCACTGCTGTTTGAGGCGGGAAGTGACAAGGACTGCGATGTTGTGATGTTCGTGGATGCACCGCGGGCTCAGCGAGTGGCCCGCGTCGCCGAGCGCGGGTGGAGCGAATCAGAACTGACGCGCCGTGAGGCGGCTCAGTTGCCCTTGCATGAGAAACGCCGGCGTGCTGCAGTCGTGATTGAAAATGACGGCGATCTCGCGGCGCTGCGGGAGCGAGTGATGAGCGCCGTGAACAGATTGGCGTGAAGGCGTTGCTCGATGCGAGAGCGCGACGGACGCATCTGCTTTAAAACACCTTCGCCCACTGGGCAATCATCCATGTCGTCGCGTCGTCGGCGTACGGGCCGATGATGCGAATGCCGAAAGTCATGACCCCAAGCATGCACACCACGAGCGCGATCTGCGCCCGCTCGCCGTCGAACAGGCGGTTGAACTTCGGAAAGAATGAGCCCAGCACACGCGAGCCATCGAGCGGCGGAATCGGGATCATGTTGAACATCGCCATGATGATGTTCATGCGCGTGCCGATCAAGAAGAAGTTCGAGAGATTCTCGCGGAGCGCGTCGTTCGAAATCGAGCTGCCGTGCCTCATGAGCAATGCAAGACAGCACGAGCAGATGATGGCGATGAGCACGTTGCTCGCCGGCCCCGCGATTGCCACCTTCGCGTCGTCGTAGCGGTTCTTGTAGTTGTACGGGTTGGTGGGCATCAGCCCCCACGTAAAGCCGACGAGCACAAACATGATCCACGCCATCGGGGGAATATGCACGAACGGATTGGCTGTCATGTGCCCGCTGTGCAACGGCACATCGTCACCGCACTGGATCGCGACCCAGCCGTGAGCGAGTTCGTGAATGACGATGGACCCGATGACGAGCAATATCCACGAGACGACAAAGGGAGGACCGGCGTGATCGAGAGCGTTGGAGATCCACCATTGGTGCATGACGTGCTCGGAGAATAGGGCGGCGTGAAGCGATTGCGAAGTGATCATGCGATGGGTCGAATAGGTCCCATCCGGCCATTGAACTTGCGAATGCCATGTTGCGAAGCGTGCGGTGGCTTGCAGAAAAACAGCGAGGTAAGTAAATTTGTTGAGTGCAACTGTTTGGACGGGATTGAACGTGGAGCGCCAGGGACCCACGTTGCACTTTCTCTAGAGCAAGAAAAAAACCCCGCTGACGCCGGGGGGATTAGCGTCAACGGGGTGAAAGGAGGTGCTTGGTTCGACAGATTATCGCTCATTGCGGAGTTTCTGTCAAGCGAATTATTGTGAAAATGCACACCTGAGAAGAAAGATACAAGTAAATATACACTACCAGTAGTAGGTACTTTCCCCTGCTCTTGCCCTCAGGCACTGTACACAGTCACATGCTCAGGCGCGGCGGCGACGGCCAACGAAGAGACCGCCGACACTGATCAGGGCGAGTGCGCCTGGTGATGGAACGATCAGTTCAATGCCGCGGAAGGCCTTGTTGGTGCCGGCGGCTGCGAGCGGGCCGGAGAAGCCGGCAGCTTCGGTGAAGGAGAAGAAGGACGAGTTTGCGCTGCTGCCGTTGTCACCTGTGATGTAGAGAGTGGTGACGCCCGCAACTGTCACGCCAGTCATCTGGCGGATGCGGAAGCCTGCTGGGGCGGCGAAGGTCGTGTCGCGGATCCAGTCAACGCCATCGAAGGACCACTTCTGAAGACCGCCAAGGCCAACGACTGCGCTGTCGTCTGCGACGTACGCGGTGTTGGGGTTGGCGAAGTAGTAGTCATAGAAGGAGCCGGTACCGCCGATGGTCGAGAGGAAGTTGGGGAGCGTTGCGAGCGCTGCGGGCGTGGTCTGGAGGCCAGAACCAAGCTGGAGGATGCCCTGCGTGCCGGTGCCCGACGCGCTTGACACGTAGACGTTGCCCATCGCGACGTTGAGGACGCGGAGATTGGTGGGCGCGCCGGTGCTGATCTGGTTGACGCCGCTGACTGCCCCGAAGGGAACGTACTGCACGCCGCTGTTGCCGCCCGCGGCCCAGAAGTTGGTGCCATCGGTGGTCGCGACGCTGCGAATCTGGTTTGCGCTGAACGCGGCGTTCATCGCGGTGCTTGTGTCGACGTTGCCGGACATGTCGAGGCGAGCGATCACGCGATTGACGGCGGCTGAAGTGGTGGTGCCAACACTCGCGGTGCCGGGGGCGGCGTCAAAGCCACCGAAGGTGAGGTAGCGACCATCGGACGAAAGATTGAGCGCGCCCATCGCGGTGCTG
>CAZEZV010000213.1:0-7407 GCA_964516725.1 uncultured Phycisphaeraceae bacterium | reverse complement strand
ACATCGTCAGCGAAGGCAAGGAAAAGGTCGTTGAAGACCTGAAGCGAGCAGCGAAAGATGCCGCGGGCACGGGGGGCACCATCTGGTTCGCAACCGACTTGGACCGCGAAGGCGAGGCGATCGCGTGGCATCTCGCCGCGGAGTTGGCTATCAAGCCTAAGGATGCCAAGCGCGTCGTGTTCGCGGCTATCACCAAAGCGGAGATTGATCGAGCGTTCAAGAATCCGCACCCGATCGATGAAGATCGCGTCAACGCGCAGCAAGCTCGCCGCATTCTCGATCGAATCGTGGGTTATCAAGCCTCGCCGCTGCTCTGGAAGAAAGTTGCGAGAGGTCTGTCTGCCGGTCGCGTGCAAAGCGTCGCGACACGCTTGGTCGTCGAGCGCGAGCGCGAAATCCGTGCCTTTGTGCCCGACGAATATTGGATGATCGAGGGCGTCTTCACCCCCGAACTCGCGAAGGCCCCAGGCCTCGCCGAGTCATGGGCCGCGTTCATCGGACGCCGTGACGACAAGGGCAACGCACCGACCATCAAGTCGCAGAACGCCTGGCTTGGCGAGCACGGCTCCTTCAGCGCCGAACTCATCGAAGTTGATGGCGAAAAGTTCGATCCGCGCATCCTGACCGACAAAATCATCGGTCACATCACCGAATTCACCAACGACAACATCACCAAGCGCCTTGCCAAAGCCGCAAGCGCCTTTGCATCGCCCGACAAGCACGACATCACCCCCAACGTTCTGAAAGTCGCGCAGCTCTGCGGCCTGCATAATGCAAAGGCGACCGTCAAAGACAACCCCAAAGGCCGAGGCCCCGACAAACACCTCCGCACCATCCGCGGCACGCTCGACGCCAACGCGAAGTACGAAGTCCAATCACTCGAAACCAAACGAACGACGCAGCGCCCGCCACCCCCATTCATTACCAGCAGCATGCAGGCGACCGCCGCATCACGCATGGGGTTCCCCGCGCAGAAGACCATGCGCACCGCGCAGCAGCTCTATGAAGGTATCGACATCCCAGGCGAAGGCCCCACGGGTCTCATCACCTACATGCGTACCGACAGCACGCACATCTCCGGCGAAGCAATCACGATGGCCCGTGGCTACGTCGAGCATCAGTTCGGCAAGAAGTACCTTCCGGAAAAACCCAACTTCTACACCAGCAGCAACAAGGACGCGCAGGAAGCCCACGAAGCGATTCGCCCCACCAGCACGGACTTCCCACCCAGCAAAGTCCGCCGGGCGTTGAACGACGATCAGTTCCGCCTCTACTCCCTCATCTGGGAACGCTTCATCGCGTGCCAGATGGTGCCGGCAGAGTGGGACAGCACCACTGTGCTCATCAAGGGCGGACTGAAGCACAACTGCACTTTCCGCACCTCTGGCCGCGTTCTCGTCTTCGACGGCTTCTATAAAGTCTCCGGCATCCCCACCGGTGGCGATCAACAAAATCTCCCGTCGCTCAAAGAAAAACAACACGTCGCCCCCATCGGCTTCGAAGTCGAGCAGAAGTTCACCAGCCCACCCTCGCGCTACAGCGAAGCGAGCCTCATCAAGATGCTCGAGTCCGAAGGCATCGGTCGCCCCAGCACCTACGCGAGCATCATCAGCGTTATCCAGGATCGCAACTACGTCGAAAAGCAAGGCAGCGCGTTCTACGCGACCGACCTTGGCGAAGTCGTCACGGCCAAACTCGTCGAGGCCTTCCCCGACATTCTCGAAGTGGGCTACACCCGCGAAATGGAAACGCAGCTCGACAAGATCGAGGAAGATCACCTCGACTGGGTCGACATGCTCAAGAAGTTCTATGGTGACTTCACCAAGGACTTGAAACTCGCCGAAACAACGCTCACGCACGCGAAGGCCGAAACCGTCCCCGCGCCCGCAGAACTCACGTGCCCCACATGCGCCAAGGAAGGCCGCGGCGACAAAGTCGGCCTCGTCTACCGCTTCGGCAAGAACGGCCGCTTCCTCTCCTGTAGTTTGTACCCAGACTGCAAGTACGCCGCGCAGGTCGATCGCGAAGGCAAGCCCGTCGGCATCGAAACCTGCGACGTCGCATGCCCCAAGTGCGGCGCAGGCATGACCAAGCGCCTGGGCCGCTTCGGCGCATTCTTAGGCTGCGCCAACTACGGCAACAAAGAAAAACCCTGCGACGGCATCCTCAACATCGATCGCAAAGGCAAAGTCACCGCTCCCAGCCAGCCGCCGCTGCTGACCGATCTCCCTTGCCCAACATGCGACAGCCCGATGAACCTGCGCAATGGCCTCCGCGGCCCGTGGCTAGGCTGCAGCAAGTTCCCCAAGTGCCGAGGCCGCGGCAAGTGGAATGAAGTCGCCGAGGATAAGAAGAAGCAGCTTGAAGTCGCGCTCAAGAACCACGACAAGGCCAACCCGATCCCGATCATCAAGACGCTGAGCGGCAAGCCGTTGACCGACAACAATGGCAAACCGCTGGCAACCGCGCCAACAGTCGAACAACTCGAAGGCAAAAAGAAAGGCGACGCCGAAGAAACTCTCGAAAGCGTCGCCGAAGAAATGGGCGTCTAACAAGAGCCGAAGGGCGCAAGCCCTCGGCACGAGCCGCCAACTGTTTTCCGACACAACACGCAGTCCCCCCGGCGGCTTGCGCCGCTCGGCTCTTACGCGCCGCAAGGCGTGCAAGGGCCCTCGCTGTACATCACAAGAAAACTGTTGATGTCGCACGGGTCAAACACGCTCGTGTCGTTGTTGAAGTCGATGTCGTTGCACGACGCCGCTGCGGGAATGCACGGGCCCTCAGAGTACACGCTCAGGAACGCTTCGATATCCTGCGGGTCAAACAGGCTCGTGTCGTTGTTGAAGTCAATCGAGTCGCAGCAGTCCGCGCTCAAGTCCCAGATTGCAAAGTTGCTGGAAAGGTGCGATCCCGCGCTCGAGAAGTGCCCACCCACGGCGATCGTGCCGTCACCGAGGACGCTCATCCCGCGGATGCTTGGGGCAGCCGTTCCGAATTGAATTCCCTCTTCCATCGCGTGCCACGTTGAGCCATCCCAGCGAGCAATGTTGTCCGCGGGCGTGCCGCCGGCATTTTCAAAGTTCCCGGCTGCGATCAGGTCGCCGTTCGAGAGCTTTCGGAGTTCTGTCACCGTCGCGAAGCCGCTTGAAGTCATGCCTCCGCCCAGCGATGACCACGCCGTGCCGTTCCAGCGGGCGATTCTCTGCACCGGTACGCCGCCCGCAGTCGTGAAATGGCCGCTCGCGATGATCGAGTTGTCCGCGAGTTGCTCCAGTGCGTACACCGTGTCGTTCGTACCCGTGCCCAGCGGCAGCCAATTCGTCCCGTTCCAGCGTGCGATGTTGTTGACGAGTGCGCCGCTCGCGGTTGCGAACTGTCCGCCCGCGTAGATGTCACCATTTGCCGCGACCTTGACCGCGTACACGGTTCCGGTTGTGCCTAGTCCGATTGCGGACCACGCGAATCCGTTCCATCGGGCGATATTCGCAGCGCTCAGCCCGCCCGCAGTGGTGAAAGTTCCGCCCACGATGATGTCGTTGTTGGACATCCTGTCAATCGCGTTGACGCTTATCAATGATCCGCCTGTAATGCCGGTTCCCAACGGTGCCCATTGCGTGCCGTTCCACAGGGCAATTCTGTTGAGCTGTCCTGAATCAGTGTTGAACTCGAATTCGCCTCCGGCAAGTATGTTGCCGTCCGGCAGGCCAACCAGCGTTGCGCAATGCGCGCTGAAGACGCCGCCCAACTGCGACCAGACGCCCGTTGCGCTGTCACGACGCTGCACGACGATGCTGCCCAAAGTGCCGGAATCTTCCGTGGACGCTGCGATGGCATCGCCCGACGCTGTTGTCAACGCAGTGATGAACCCGGGGTTGCCCCTCCCCAGCGCGACCCAACTGTTGTTCACGTACGAGCGAACCGCACCAGGCCATGTTCCCGAACCGCCGCACGTGAGTTGGCCATTGAAGTTGGCAAGTGACTGTTCGCTGATGCCCGTGTTGAGGTTGTCCCAAGATGTGCCGTTCCATCTGTATAAGTCGATGGACGAACCGAACGGACCAAGCGACGACGAGAAGACCGCATTCACCTGAAAACTCGTGACACCAGACGATCGAACGAGAATGTCACGGCATGTCGAAGAAAGCACCGGACCGTTCAGCGCACTCCACACGTTGCCATTGATCGGATCGAATCGAACCACCGCGCACTTCGCCGCCGCGATGCCGCCGATGTTGTTGAAAGTCCCGCCCACAAACAGTCGAGCGCTGCCGATCTGAATGCCGCTGAACGAGCCAAGCGCATGTACCGTGTTGTCCGGATTCCCAAGCGCGCTCCACGTTGTGCCGTTCCACGAAGCCAGATTCGTCGCGTTGGCAGCGCCCGCCTGTGTGAAGTTGCCGCCCGCGTAGAGGTTTCCGTTGAACGCGAGCAACGCGTTCACTTCAGTGGTGCCGCCCACCATGCCCCCGCCAACGACCGACCAGAACGACCCGTTCCAGCGCGCGATCCGAAACGCAGGACCATTCGCCGCAGTGAACGTGCCCCCCGCATACAGCTCGTTGTTGTACACCGCAAGGCAGCGAACCTCGCCGCCGGAAACGCCCACACCAACAGGCGACCACGTCGTGCCGTTCCACTTCGCGATTGCCGACGCAGCGACCCCGCCAATCTCCAGGAAGTTGCCCGCTGCAATGAGCTCATTGTTGTAGACCGTGAGCGCCAGGACCTGCCCAGCCACGTCCCCTGATCCGATCGGGCTCCAATGCTGTCGATCAAAGGCCATGACGTCTTGCGACGCGTACCCATCGACTTGCAGCGTGCTCCCGCCAGCGACAAGCAGGTTGGAGAGCGGGCCCGCCCCGTCGGGATCAAAGTTTGTAAGCGCGTATGCGACACCCGTCAGCGTCTTGCCCTGCTCGCCTGGAATCCAAGTCGGGCCGCAATCTTGGGCCCGTGAAGGAAAAGCAGCAGCAAGCAGTGCGAGAAGCGAGAGAAGCTTTTTCATTGCAGTACACTCCGGAGCGTGAAGCGACTTCGCTCGCCTCTCGTCAGTCCCAAAGCGTACATGCGGCACTAAAAGTCCCCAGAAATTCGGAAACAGTTATTAGTTATGTCTTACGGCTGGCATTAAGTTGCCGTGGTCTCATAAAAACGCCTTCTCCATCGCCCTCGCCGCATTCCCCACCCCATCCTCCGCCGCAATCTTCGGCGCCAGCACCGCCGCGTTCTTCGCAAAACTCTCATCACCGAGCAAATGCGTCAATCTCTGCACCAGTTTCTCCGGCGTCGCACGCGCATGCCCCACGCGTAATCCCATCCCAAGCCTCTTCACCTTCGCCGCATTATCAAATTGATCATGCGCCATCGGCGTGATGAGCAAAGGCCGCCCCGCGCGAAGACTCTGCGCCGTCGTCCCGATACCGCCATGATGCACGATCGCCAGGCATCGCGGGAATACTTGCGAATACGGCGCATACGTGAATGCCTCAACACCCGTCGGCAGGGATCGCGGCGCATACTCGCGTTTACCTACAAGCAGCAACCCACGCTTCTTCATGATGCGACACGCCTCAGCCGCCGCGCTGTAATACTGACCTGATACGTGCACCGCAGCCGTGCCAAGACTGAAAAGAATGGGCGGCTCGCCCGCATCAAGAAACGCAAATAGTTTGTCGAGATCGTGCGACTGCTCCTTCACAACATCAAACCACGGAAACCCCGTGATGACACCCGTCGCCGGATCACCTTCAAGAGGCCCGCGAAAATGCGGCGACCACAAACCCAGATTCACCACACCACCCGTGCATAGCGAAATGAATTGGTTCCTCGCCTTGGGCAGCCCCATGTCCTTACGAACTTTGTTCAGAGGTCCATCCATCACCCATCGCATCAACACGCCGCCGCCCCACAGCGCGATCTTCGATTGCAGCAGTGGGGGAGTTGCATGTTGCCACGGACTGAGCACGGGTCTATCCCGATAGTTGAGCCACGACACCGGCGCAAGCGCCGTCCCGCCCCAGCGAACACCCAGTTTTTCACACACCATCGGCGCGGCGAGCGCCAGCGGATGCGCAATCACACCATCAGGTTTCAATTCACGCGCAATCTTCTCAAATTCCTTCACCGCGTTGGGAATCTCCGGCAACACCAGTCGCTTGAGCAGTTTGAACGAGCCAAAGTGCCCCGCCATCGCCCCGGGCGTCTGCGCCGCTTCCGAAAGTTCCACTCGCTCGCCAAGCGGCATGAACTTCACGCCCGCATCTTCAACCACGCGCTTGTAATACGGATTCGTAACAACGATGCCTTCATGCCCCTTGGCATTCAATGCCCGTGCCAACGCGATCGACGGATGAATGTCGCCGTGCGAGCCGACGGGCGTGAAGACGATACGCATTACCGCAGGATATGCCAATTCAAACCCAGTCTTTGAACACAGAGCGTACAGCCAACACAGAGAAAACAAGATAAGTTCTAGTTCACTTCTTCTCTGCGCTCTCCGCGCCCTCCGCGGTAAAAACAGATGCCCTTCAGCCGCGACTTTTGCAAAGTTCGCAGAACAAAAAGTCCCACTACCCTTGCACGTGCCCCATCTTTCCGTCAACATCGACCACGTCGCAACACTCCGCCAAGCCCGCTATCGAGCTGGCGCACACGCACCTACACACTTCCACGATTACGGCGAGCCCGACGTCGCCCGCGCCTTTCACGAAGTCGAACTCGCCGGCGCTCAGGGCGTCACACTACACCTTCGAGAAGATCGCCGCCACGTCACCGACCGAGACGTCGATCTCGTCCGCGCCCAAACCCGCATTAAGTTCAATCTCGAAATGGCCGCGACCGACGAAATGATCGCCATCGCCTCGCGCGTCAAGCCTCACTCGGCGATGCTCGTCCCTGAAGGCCGCAACGAAGTCACCACCGAGGGTGGCCTCGATGTTGCCGGCCAGTTGCCGCGCTTGAAAGACGTCGTCCATCGCCTCGGTCAAGCCGGGTGCCTGGTCTCGGCATTCATCGACGCCGACCTGAAGCAAGTCCACGCCGCGAAGGACGCAGGCTTTGACATCTGCGAAGTCCACACAGGCCCCTACGCCCACGCCTTCCTCGAATTCGGCGGCGACCTCGACCACCCCGCCCTCGCGGCGCGATACGAAGCGGTCCGCCGCGCTGGCGAAGAAGTCATCACCCTTGGCATGCGCTTCAACGCGGGCCACGCCCTCAACTACAGCAACGTCGCCCCAATCGCCGCACTGCCGCGGGTGTCGGAGCTGCACATAGGCCACGCGATCATCAGCCGAGCGATGTACGTGGGGCTGCGCGAGGCTGTGGTACAAATGAGAGCCGCGATGGACAATCGATGAGGCGAAGGCACCCCGCAAAAACCCACAGCCATCCGCATTCGACTTCACC
>CAZEZV010000212.1:0-7472 GCA_964516725.1 uncultured Phycisphaeraceae bacterium | reverse complement strand
GTGCAGTTGGCCAGCGCGCCGTTGATCAGCGCCGGCATCACGTTCGTCGGGTGGAGGCCGAAGTTCCAGTCGGCGGTTTGGCCGGTGGTGACTTTTGGCGTTGCGGTGGCTGAGGGCGTGTTGGGGGTTGTGTTGAGAACTGCGAAGTTTGCTTGCTCGCCTCGGCACACTTTGCGAATCGCATCAAGCGCAGCCGCAACTTGCTTTGCGTCGCGGCGTTGTTTGAAAGATTTCAGTCTGGCGTTTTGATCGACTTCGACCTGGTGGCTGATGGTCAGGATGTCGATGTTGCGTTTTTCGTCTTCGTCGACGTAGGCGTTGACGCCGACGATGATGCGGTCGTTGGCTTCGCATTCTTCGCTGAAGCGATAAGACGCCTCGGCGATGGAGCGGCGGAAGTAGCCGCGGTTGATGCCGGCGATGACGGAGCGGCCGAAGCCTTCGGAGGTGGAGTAGGCGTTGGGTGTGTCGCCCGCGCTGGCGCGTGGGGCTCGTTGATACGTGCCCATTCCATCAATCTCTTCGATGAGTCTGAGCGCTTCTCGTTCGATGGTGTCGGTGAGGGACTCGATGAACCAAGAACCACCAAGCGGATCGGCCGTGCGGGTGACGCCGGTTTCGTGGGCCAGAATCTGCTGCGTGCGGAGCGCGACGGTGACGGCTTGTTCGGTGGGAAGGCCCAAGGTTTCGTCCATGCTGTCGGTGTGCAAACTTTGGCAGCCGCCCAGAACGCCGGCCATGGCTTGATACGCAACGCGGACGATGTTGTTCATTGGTTGCTGTTCGGTGAGTGAACAGCCTGCAGTTTGGACGTGAGTTTTCATGTACCAACTGCGTTCGTTTTTCGCGCCGTAGCGTTCTCGCATGACGCGGGCCCAAATGCGGCGGGCAGCGCGGAGTTTGCATATCTCTTCGAAGAACTCGTTATGCGAATTGAAGAAGAAGGAGAGGCGCGGGCCAATGGCGTCAATATCAAGCCCACGTTCCATGCTGGCTTCGACGTATTCCATGCCGTCGCGGAGGGTGAAAGCCAATTCTTGATGAGCGGTGCTGCCGGCTTCGCGGATGTGGTAGCCGGAGATCGAAACAGAGTTCCACTTGGGGACGAACTTACTTTGGAACTCGATGGTGTCGACGACGAGTTTCACTGAAGGCTCAGGTGGATAGATGAATTCGTTTTGGCTGTGGAACTCTTTGAGGATGTCGTTCTGGAGTGTGCCGCCCAGTTTGTCCCAAGAGATGCCGCGTTGCATGGCGTGCGCGAGGTACATCGCCCAGATGACGGCGGCCGGACCATTGATGGTTTGCGAGACGGTGACTGTGTCGATGGGAATCTCCGCGTAGAGGCGGTGCATGTCTTCGATGGTGTCGATGGCGACGCCACACTTACCGACTTCGCCCACGCAGAGTTGGTCATCGCTGTCGCGGCCCATGAGGGTGGGCAGGTCGAAGGCGGTTGAGAGACCTGTGTTTGCTGCAGTGCCCTTTGCTTGAGAGAGCAGGTACTTGAAGCGCTGGTTGGTATCGTCGGCGGAGCCGAAGCCCGCAAACTGGCGCATCGTCCAGAGGCGCGTGCGGTAGCCTTGTGGGAAGAGGCCTCGCGTGTAGGGGTATTGGCCCGGCATCGCGCCCTTACCAAGCTGCGCGTCGATAGCTTTGGGTGAGTCGAGCGAGGGCGTGATGGTTGCGGGGCTGTAGACGGGGTCGAGGACCAGGCCTGAGATAGTGACGGCTTGGGGATCGATGGGGCGGGCGGATGGCGTCACTGTTGTTGGGCGGGAGGGGGTGGTTGTCATGGGGGATTGTAAGTACGTTAATGGATGGCAGTTGCCCATTGCATTGCTCGATACTTGCGGGCAACGAATACTTGTGATATTCTGCTGAGGCTTCAGCGTGTTGCTGAGGGGGTGCTTGACATTCGAGCGTCCAGAGAGTTTGTCGAATCAACGGAGGCAACGAATGACGCCGAATTCCGAACAGCCGTTTGGCTCCCAATTCCAATCGCCCCAGGAACTGCCGGCAAAGCCCAAGGTGAGCCACACTTTGCACGCCATTGCTGTCATGTGCATCTTTGTCGTTTCCTGGATAGTGATCATCATCGGCGCGGCCGCGACGGGAGCAATCGAAGAACGCCAAGCGAGCATTGGAAACAGACCAGACCTGACTCCGGGTCAGATTGTGATCATGACTCTCTTTCTTCTAGGGATGATCCTCACACTTGTGGCATACGGCATGTTGATATATCGCATGTGGAGCGCGATAAGTCCCGCAAACGCGACGCTCAATCCGGGCGTCGCGACCGCGATCGGAATCATTCCGGGTGTCCATCTGGTGGGCATGTTCCTGGCATTTGCTGGCTTGGCGCCGGTTATCAACAAGGATGCAGCCGCACGCGGACTGACGAATGTGCGCATCAGTCACGGCATGGCAATCGCTGCGTGCGTTTGCAAGCTCTTCGGGGTGCTTGGATGCATCCCGATCATCGGTTGCATCTTTGCACTCGCTGCGTTCGCGGGAACCGTGCTTTGGTTGATCAGCCTCATGCAAATGGCGATGGCGTGCGACAAACTCGTCACGCGCCCTGTGGCGTATTCGGGTTGAGATACAGCGACAGAACGCAAACTGCGTGGATCGATATAACGAAAAAAGCGACGAGCATGAGGCTCGTCGCTTTTCGATTTGTAGTTGCTTTCTGATGTTGGCCCCACGCGGAGCGTGGGGGTACTCAGAAGGTCATTACACACCACAGAGTGTGCAGGGGCCTTCGCCGAAGACGACGAGGAAACTGTCGATGTCGCAGGGGTCAAAGACGCTGGTGTCGTTGTTGAAGTCGATGTCGTCGCAGGTTGCGGTGTCGGGCACGCAGGGGCCTTCGCTGTAGACGCTCAGGAATGCGTCGATGTCCGTGGGATCAAAGAGCGAGCCGTCGTTGTTGAAGTCGATGTCGTTGCAGATGGTTTGGGGCGTGCCGATTCGGGCAACGGTGATGCGGTAGGTATCAAGGGGCAGCGCGTTCACCATCGTGGAGTTCGCGAAGTACGTGACGCCATCGACGCTTGCCAGGGATGCGACGGCGTCGCCTCCGGGGTTGCGGGAGATCTGCATGGGCAGCGTGTCGAGTACGGTGCCGGTCGGAGAGACTCTCGCGGCGTAGACGTCTGTCGTGTCGTCGAAGAAGAACGCTTGGTTTCGCTGGTCGTCCCATGCGACGACGAAGTTTGTGCCATCGAAGGAGACTACGGGGCGGAGTTGGCGGCCTGTGGCTTCGGCGATCGTGAAGTGTCCGGTTGCGAATGAGCCGTCATCGTTCATGATGCGGCCCGCGATGAAGTTATTGGCGTTTGCGAGTGAGTTGTTGCGCCAGACGAAGAGGTACTTGCCGTTGCCGTATGCGACGTCGGGAGTGCCGGATGCACCCGATGTGAGCAGCGGGTTGCTTGACGTTGTGAATGCACCGTTGGGCTCGACGAAGTTGTACACCATGTCAACTTGCGATGAGTTGTGCGTCCATTGCGATTGATATGTCACGATCCAACGTGTGCCGTCGGTGCTGACGTTTGGGCCGGCGTTGACATAGCCACCACCGATAAGCGCGGCGGCTGCCTGAATGGTGCCGGTGGGGCCATCGACGATGCATCTCCAGGCGTCGATGAACTGCGGATTGGTTGAGAACTTAGCGCACGCGATGAGAAAGTCTTCGCCCGTAGCTTCGACATCCGGGCTGAAGCCTGACATCACTGTGAATGCATTGTCCGGGAACGTGCCATCAGCATTCATGCGGCGGGCTTTGATCGACTGGCCTTCGTCCCATGTGACGAGATAGACGGAGCCGTTCCACGCGATGCTGGCTCTGCCGATTGCAGGTGCGGACGCGACGATGATCGGTTCGCTGGTTGCGGGAGTGCCGTCGGCGTTCAGGAAGTGCACCGCGACGCGGCCTTCTAAGTTTCCTTCGCTGACGAACGCGACGGCGCGTTGGCCACCGCCGCCGATTGCGATGCTGGCGGAGCGCTGGGTGTTGGAGCCGATTGAGGCGACGGACGCGGGCTCGGGTTGACCGTTTGCATCGACGGGCGTGATGGTGATGTCAGAGCCGGAGAGGTTGGAGCCCCACCAGCCAAACATCGCCCCTTGGCCGTTTGCTTTGCCGAGGAAGTTGCGATGGACACTCATCGGGCTTGTGAAGAGCGTGCCGCCCGGATCAACGACGCTGCCGTTCGCATTGATGCGCATGGTGTGCTGGCCTGCGGGGTCTTCCCATTCCATCCACCAGCGTTGGCCGTCGTGCGTGACGGTGGCTATTGCGTACGGATTGATGTTTGAGACGAGGGTTGTGCCGCTCGGTGTCAAGAGCGTGCCGGTGTTTGTGACGCGGGAACCCACGAGATCTACGAAGGCTCGCGTCCAGGTAACGTAGTACTCGCCTGTGCCGTTCGAGGCGATGTTTGAGCCGGGCAGGTTGAATGATGCGCCGATGGGCTGTGCGTTGGCGTTGATGCGACGTGCTTTGATCGTCGCGCTGTTGTTCCAGTCCGGGCCGACGGCGAGGTACTCGCCATTGTTCACGAGAAGCTTTGTTTGTCCGTAGACCCAGTCGTTGAGCATCAGCGGCGAGGTGTCGATCAGTTGGCCTTGGCCATTGATGCGCTGACCGGTGAGGTAGGTGCCGTATCCATCGCTGTGATACACGCAGCGCGTCACGAGCCATTGACCGTTGAGGCCGGCGATCTGCAAGCCGATCGCGCCGGGGTCAAACTGCGACGCGGGGAATGTGATCGGCGTTGCATCGAGCACTTGGCCTTGAGGCGAGACGCGTACGCCGCGGAGCTGGTCGGCGAAGTAGCCGCCGGTAGCGTCTTGCGACGTGAAGACGACCATGAAGTTCTCTCCGTTCCACGCGACGCGCGGGTTGCGCTGTTCGCCGTAGCGTGAGCAGATAGCGAATGACGCTGTGTCGATGGGCTGGCCGTTTGCGTTGAGGCGGATGCCGTAGATGTCGCCTTGGGATTGGTTGGTGCCGCCGCCGACTTGCTGGGAGCGCCAGTCGCTCCAACACACGAGGTACACAGGGTCGCCATTGGGAAGTGTGCCCTGGGCGATGACTTGATCTTGCTGAGCGTTTGCAACGGGTACGGTTGCGGTGTCGCCTGGGAGCAACCCGATTTGCGTGACGGTGGGTGCTTGGGCGAACGCTGCACCCGCGCACCCGGCGATCAGACCACAGATTGACATACGCACGGCGAAGGCCGATTTGGAATAGTTGTTGATCAAGAGAAACTCCTTCAATGTGCCCGCACAACAGAGGCCCCGGACGGCACGAAAGCAGCTGGCGGGCTTACCCCTTCATGCGCCTCAGAGAGCCATTGTATGTCAATATATTGGACTAATTTGTCCGTTGTTGTAAATGGCTTTGTTTTAGTTGCTTATGAACACGCTTCGAGGCACTTTTTACTCTGGCAATCACCTCGTTCGCACGCCGCAGCTGGATTCCTCTATCATTCGCCATGTCCATGCTCATGCTCTCAGTCTCCGGGTGTCGAGGTGTCATCGGCGACACGTTGACTCCCGAACTCGCGGCTCGCTTTGCGGGGTGCTTTGGTGCTGTGCTTCGTGCCGCAAGTTCATCAACAGCCACGGTGATTCTCGCCCGGGATGGACGACGCGGAGGCGAGACGATTCACGCCGCGGCGATTTCGGGGTTGCTGGGCAGTGGTTGCAGTGTGGTCGACGTTGGGATTTCAATGACCCCCACTGCCGCGGTGATGACTGATGCCGTCGCGGCGGAGCGCAAAGGCTCACTGGTTGCCGGAATGGTGATCACGGCGAGCCATAATCCACAGCAATGGAATGGCCTGAAGTGTCTGCTGCGCGAGCCCGAAGGGTTGCACGGTGCGGGCGCGTGCGCACCGCCTGCAACGCTGGCGAACAAGATCATTGAACTGTTCCGCGCGGGCAGGCCGGGGACTGTTGATTGGTCAAAGCTCGGCGCGTTGACGCGGAGTCACGATGCGGGCGATACGCATATCGAGCGCGTGATGGAAGCGATGCGCGCGAGCGGGTTGTGTGAACTGCCGAGCAAGTTGGGCGAGGGATTGAAAGTCGCTGTGGATTGTGTGAATGCGAGCAGCAGCAACAGCGCGCCGCGCTTCCTGAGAAGTCTGGGCTGCGAAGTTGTCGCGCTCAACACTGATCTTGAGGGCAAGAACGCGGGTCTTTTCCCGCATCCGCCGGAGCCAACGCTTGACAATCTTTCTGGTGCGGGCGGCTTATGCGACACTGTGCGTTCGCAGCGCTGCGATGTTGGGTTCGCGCTTGATCCTGATGCGGATCGGCTTGCGCTCATTGATGAGCAGGGCAGGTATATCGGTGAAGAGTACACGCTTGCGCTGAGTGCGTGGGCGATTTTGGCCGCGGGGGGCGGGAGTGAGGGTGGGAGTAATGCCGGAGTGCGCATGGGCGAGTCGCCCGTGCCACTGCTCGTCACAAACCTCTCGACCAGCCGGATGCTCAACGACGTCGCCGCAACGTTCGGCGCGAGAGTCCTCCGCACCCCCGTCGGCGAAGCCAACGTCGTCGAAGTCATGAAGCGCGAACGCGCCATCGCCGGCGGCGAGGGCAACGGCGGAACGATTTGGCCACGGAGTTGTTATGTGCGGGATTCCTTGAGTGGGATGGCGCTGACTCTGTGGTTGCTCAAGAACGCGCACACGACAACATTGGGCAAGTCGCTGGCGTCGCTGGGAGGAAGTCGCAAGGGACATGCGCTGAGCGCCGTTGCGGCGTGCGTCCCAAGCTACTGCATCGAGAAGCGCAAGGTTGATCTGGCCTGCAAAGAGGACGCGGCGATCGCGGTTGAAAAAATCGCAAGTCACTTCCGCGGCAACGAGGTCGATCTCTCGGACGGGGCGTGGGTCAACTTCACGAAGGGACCGCTCTCGGGCAAAGCGTGGCTGCATGTGCGGGCGAGCAATACGGAGCCGATCATGCGGCTGATTGCTGAGGCTCCGACCAAGAGCGACGCCGCAGCCATTCTTGCTGAAGCGTCACATGCCATTGCGAACTGATGCGCTTCTGATCTCCGTAACAACACCGCCAAAAACCGAATAACACCATGCCAAACCCGCACTTTCTGCGAGTACTAGGCATTTTGCGAAGAAATCTGGCCGTTCGTCCCAAAGTCGGTTGGGTTTCGCTAGGCAACCCGCACCATTTCGTGTATGCTGGAGTGCCGCAGCAACCAAATACGATCCATCCACCCTCGACCCCCCACCCCCCCCCCCCCCCCCCCCGACCCGGCGCGCGGCTCGTTTTTGAAAAGTCGGGAAGCGATCCCACCGCCCCACAAGACCCCACCCTAGACGGACACTAAAAGCCCTACCAGAACCCACACCCCAACCCCCACGTCCCCGAAGCAAAGTAACTGCTCATGATCTTCAACGAACATCAAGAGAACTCCTGCAAGCCCGAGATCA
>CAZEZV010000211.1:0-7476 GCA_964516725.1 uncultured Phycisphaeraceae bacterium | reverse complement strand
ACCCTCAAGACATCGACGCGTTCTTGTCGGTGTACTCGGAAGGTCCGTGCATTCCTGACACCGCCACCTGCAACGACATCGACTTCAATAACGACGGCTCGCTGTTTGACCCGTGCGACATCGATTCGTTCTTGCTTCAGTTCAGTGAAGGGCCGTGCACAAACTGCGGGCAGTGATCGATTTTTCCATCCAGCAACACATGTTCGCACGAGTCGGCGCTGCAAGCCTGACTCGTTTTTTTATTTACTCTCACCGCTTCGACAGGGGAAGCGATGCATGGCAGGAACCCGGTGGTAGTGTCGCTTCTTCAGATTTCAGGTTTCGCACGGTGTTTGTTCGCTCAATTTAGGCTTTGCAACAATTGCGACCAGATTGCAGCGTTTGAACACAAAATGACGCATGAAGGCTATGACTCGCTCGACAGGCGAAGACTGTCTATTTTCAACGGAGTATCCATGATCAGCCGTGCGTATCGCAGTGTGACAGCCGTGACTTCTGCTTTTCTCGGGCTTGCTTCGCTGACGTGTTCAGAATCTGCCTTCGCCCAGGCCAATTACACCCAGTCGTTTCAAGGCGTTGGCGACGGCAATGATGCGGCGGGTGGGCCGCCTTCGCTCGTGAGCCAGGGTTGGATTTTTCGCAATCAGAGTCGGCCTGCGGGGTCAGGCGTGAGTCCGTATTGGACTGAATTCCCGGCAGGCTGGGGGCATGTTGGGCCTGCGCTCGGACATGGGGGATTCATCGTGTGGCAGGGTACGTCGTCCCGCGTTTCAGCGTGGATCATTCTGCCAGCGATCCCGAATCAAGTCGCAGGCGACCCGTTCACATTCTGGTCTTCAGCGCCCACCGACGCATTCGGCCACAACGGGGCGTCGCTTGAAGTTCGCTACTCCCCCACCGGCGGCACAAGCACAGGCAGCAACGAAACCAGCGTCGGCAACTTCACGACACTGCTCTCGACGATATCTGGCGCGGGCGGGCATGACTGGACTCAGCGCGCGATGTCACTGCCAGGCAACGGGCGAATCGCGCTGCGACTCATGATGGGACCAGCATCCAATGCTCTCGACTTTTCCGGATCAATGATGATCGACACGCTGCGTGTCGGCAATCCTCCCCCACTGCCCTACCCGATTCCCACCGCAGGTCAGACTGTTCACTGGACCACAGCAATGAGCCCTGTGCTGCTTAACATGAGCGGCACAGGCCAAAGCCCGCGCATAGTGCCCACGGCAACCGTGATCGTCGATCCGGGAGTCGAAGTTCGCCTCGGGAACGGTGTCGTATTTGATGTGTCCGGCACGCTCAATCTCGCGGGCACGGCGGCATCACCCGTTCGCCTTCGAGGCGCGAGCGGCAGCGCGGGCGGTTGGGCGAGAATATCTGTTGCAAACGGCGGCTTGATGTCTGCAACACACGCTGATATTGAAACGTTCACCGACCTCATCTACGGCGGCAAGGCATCATTCACCGACACCGCGTTCCGCGACCCATCCAATCCGACTGACTTTTCGTACGACAGCGCGGGTGATGTAGGACATCGCTTCTTCGATGGCAATCTCGCGTATGCGCGTCAGGTGCTGAGCCTCACTCGCTGCACATTCGGACAAGGGTGCAGCGCGTCGATTCTGCGAGGATGGCTCGCCGCGACCGATACGACGTTCTTCCGGGGAAGCAAGGTCACCAACGATCCGGGCGCAGTGGGCGGCGAAGCGATGTACGTCACTGGGAAGTCGATCCTCAAGAACGTCACAGCGACCGAAGCATTTCTGGACCTCTATCAAACCCACGATCAGTATCACTTCCTGGGTGACATCACCGCGACGGGCAATCCAAATGGCCCGGGCATCAGAATCAACGGTGGCGGCAATTACTTGATCGATCCGAGCGTCACGCTTCAAAGCAATCGCTGGCCTGTGCGCATCGGGTTCAACTCCGCAGGCATTCTGCCGGGCTCACAGTTGCCCGCGACAGGCAACACGCTGAACGAGATTCCTGACACAGACGACCCCGCTCCCAACGATGAGCGGACGATCTGGGCCGATGCGGGCGTGCCGTACATCGCGTACGACAACGGCGTCGCGCACGGCAAGATGACGATCCTTCCTGGCGTCACAGTGAAAGTCCTTCCGGATGTCATCTTCGGCTTTGACACCGACAGCAACGGCTTCGCGCAGCCGGTATTCCTTGGTGAACCAGAACGACCGATTCGCTTCATGCCCTACACGCCCGGCACCAAGTGGGCCGGCATCGGCATCGGCAATGTGCGCTGGCAGGGCACGCGCTGGGATTGGTGCGTTATTGAAGACGCAACCTACGGCGTGAGTTCGGTCGAAATGCCCATGGCTCTCGACAACTGCGTCTTCCGCCGCAACCTTCGCGGCGCGGGCGGCAGTGCACCGTTCACGCTCCGCAAGTGTACTTTCGAAGACAACGTCTTCTCTTACAGCGGCGAGCGCTTCGCGCCCAATCACGTCATCGATGGATACCTCGACGCCAATCATCCCGCAAACCCCAACACCTTCATCAACAATCGCGGCAACCCAGGCCCGGACTACTTCTCGACGTTCCTTCCAAATGGCGGGCTCGCCGCGCGTGCGCGGCACAATTCACTCGAACATACCGATAGCGACGCTCGCAACAATTGGTGGGGCACGACAACGGGCCCGCACCACCCAACTTTCAATCCAACCGGCACGGGCGACGATGTCTTCTTCGGCATTGATGTCGGCGGCTTCCTCCTTCCGTTCCTGACACAGCCACCCTCAAACGACCCGCCGCCGGTCGTGCGGTTTGTAACGCAGTACGGCATCGCGGTGATCCCCGGCGAGAAGATTCAGCTGCAATGGACCGCACGCGACAATGGGAGCATCGTTTCACAGCGTGTGTATTACTCGCCTCAATCCAACATGGACAACGCGATGCAACTGCTCGCGGAAGTTCCCGCGAGCGCTCGTTCATTCGAGTGGATTCCGCCCGTGATCGGCACGCCCGCCAATGGTCCCGATCAGTTCCTGCGTGTGGTCAGCGTCGACAATCTTGGCCAGGAAGGTATCGCGGATGTCGCGCTCTCCATCACGAATCCCGCACCATTCACGGGAAACATGATTCCAACATCGCCGGTTGCTGGCACATATCGCCCGGGTGACAGCCGCACGGTGTGCGCGAATGTGACGGGCGTTGTCGGCTCAACCTACGCGTCGATCGAACTCGACAACGACGAAACCGCGACGTCTCTGGGCGGGCTGTTCATCAGTGGCAGCACCGCTTGTACGATCTTGCCAGCAGAGTTGCTCGACGTCTCCACCGATCGCGCTCGAATCCGTTACGACGCGACGGGTTCGCTCAACCAAGTCAAGAGTTTCTACGGCCCCTACTTCTCAATCCGCCCAGACCCGATGCTGGGCGATCAGCCCCCGGTCGTTGCTCTCGTGAACAGCCCCGCCGGACAGTTATACTCGGGCGGATCGACAGTGCCGATCTCGTGGACAGCCTCCGACGACGAATCGCTCCGCAGTTTCGACATCCGCGCATCGTTCAACGGCGGCACACGCTGGTTCATCGTGGCCCGTGACTTACCCGGCACAGCCCGAAACTACAACTGGCAATTGCCGGCATCGCAGGGCATCGCCGACGTGCGTGTTCGCGTAGTAGCGAAAGATCGTCGCTTCCAGAACACGTCCGCTGACTCGGGCGCGTTCGTCGTGGCTGCTGGCCAACCCAGCACATGCGACAGCATCGACTTCAACAACGACACCAGTTTGTTCGACCCCCAAGACATTGAAGCATTCCTGAGTGTTTACAGCGAGGGCCCGTGTGTGCCTGCAACCGCCACCTGCAACGACATCGACTTCAACAACGACACAAGCTTGTTTGACCCGTGCGATATCAGCAGTTTCCTCCTGATGTACTCCGAAGGCCCTTGCACACCGTGCGGGCAGTAAAGGCCTGGTTTCACCGACCACGTCCTATAGATACATCATTTGACGCCCGATTCCAGTATTTTGTCTCACGACCAGTCGTTGCCGTTATACTGCGTCCTCACACGGGAGCTACGCGTCCGTGCTCAACGGAAGGAGTAAGGCGTGGGTGTATCTTCAATTGCCGTCGTGCGCCATATTGCGTCAATGTTCCGCAAAGTCTTCCCCGCCGCAGTCGCGTTACCACTCGTTGCGTGCGCCTTCAATGCACTCGCACAGCCACCCATTGACGCTGACCTCGGCCGCTTCGATGATGTCGCCTTTCGCTCCGTTGTGCAAAGCACGGTCGTGATCGACGCCGTCCATCCGGTGCGCTGGTACTCCATCACGCTGCCGCGAATTGTGAACCCGCACCGCTTCCTCGATATCTGGACACAAAACCAACTGAGCTTTGACACCGAGATCGCCCTCTACGCGCCAGACGGCACGCTCATCGCCACTGACGACGACGACGGCGCCGACAACCACTCCGCGTTGTCCTTCGGCTTGGGCGATCCAAACGCGCCGCAAAGGCTCAATCCCACTGCATTCGCAGGCCAATCAGCCTCACTGCCCAACGATGGGCGCGACGGCGCATTCTCAGGTCCCTATCCAACCGCACCCTTCACTCCGGGCCCAACCGCAGCAACGTATTACATTGCCGTGACTCAATACAACGCGATATTCGCGAACAACTTCTCCGTTACCCACGTCACTCAACCATCCGGCATCGTCACGTCGCTCGCAGTGCGCATGAACACGCCCGCAGGCTTCACGCCCTTCGGCGTTACCCCAGCAAACCTCAGCCTCCAGTACACCATCAACTCGTACGTCGTGGTCGACTCTTTCGGCCCTGTCGTGAGCGTCTGGGGAGATCTGCGAAATCTCGGCCGATCCGGCAACGAACACTTTTCAGGCGGCCCTCACTGGAGCAGCAATGACTTTGATCCTCCGCTCCCCTACGGCCCGCGCGTGCTTCCCATGTACGCCTTCAACGCGTTCGATGACGTCACCCTGACCAACGTCAACGCAGTCGTCCGGCCCGCGGGCTACAACTGCTTCAACGCACTAAACAACATGCTGCCCTTCACAATTGGAACGCGCACCGTGCCCTACACCACTCTTCACGGCAATGTCGATGGCCCATGGACCAACGCCTGTTATTCACAAACGCCTTCAGGCAGTGACATTTGGTTCAGCCTTAATCCTTCTGTGAACGTCGTCATGACACTCAGTACCTGCAATGCCGACACGGGCTTCACTGGCTCACAGCCAGACACGCTCCTTGGCGTCCGCCGATTCTGCGATGACAACGGCTTCTTCGTCTGCGCCGATGACACTCCAGGCTGCGGCGTTGGCACCCGCCTCTCAAACATCGCATTGACAGCCAATGAGGAATACCTCATCTGCATCCGTGCATGGGGCACCGACATCGAAAATGGCCTTCTGAACGTCAACTACCGATTCACCTGCGACTCGATCGACTTCAACAACGACACGAGCCTCTTCGATCCGCAAGACATTGAAGCGTTCTTGTCAGTTTATTCGGAAGGGCCGTGTGTTCCTGCTTTCGCAACATGCAATGACATCGACTTCAACAACGATACGAGCGTCTTTGATCCGTGCGATATCAGTTCATTCCTCGTGATGTACAGCGAAGGGCCGTGTACCCCGTGCGGGCAGTAATCACTCAGTGCCTAGCCGACTTGTGAATGTGACAAAGTCACCAGACTTTCAATGGTGGCTCGCTCCGCCCGATAAAGAAATCTCGAGAAATCTGTACGCCGCAAGCGAACTGAGTCGCTTCTGCACTTAGACAATCATTTGTCACGTGTGGCACTTCGGCAAGGGTATAGAGCATAAGCATTTCCTTACTTGCGTCCAAGCATTGCAGATTCCTACTTCGCTTCGCTGCTTCGGCCGGCTTGGCACTCGGCACAGCTGACATAGTTCAAGCTCAAGTAACGCGCATTTGGACCAACTTGGGTGGCGGGCCCGCAGGTAACGCGTCAAACTGGTTACCTGCAGGAGTTCCGGCCCCTGATGACGATCTGACATTTGGACTGCCTTTTGCCTACGCCGTTACATTCGGAGCGGCGGTGCCAGAGACCCATTGGTTGTTGGTGCAGCAAGGCGCGGTCAGTTTCAACTTCCCGACCGCGCACACCAATACATATGGATTCCGTGTCTACGGCGGAGCGGGTGCCGAGTTCACAAACGGGTCTTTCACGGGCCCGAGCCTCTTGGTTCCCTATTCGCCTGGATATCCAGATCCGGCGACTGTAGAGATAACTGGCCCCAGCACTTCGCTGGCACTGGGCATTGGTGTTGGTTTTGTCGAGTCGGGCCTTGTCGTGAGTGATAACGGCACACTCGTCATGCAAGATGGTGCGGATGTCACTACAACGTATTGCATGGTGGGCGACGGCGGCACTGTAGCGAGCCCTCCAAATCGACCCTCTCTGCTGCGAATCACAGGATCGGGCACCACATTGGATGTGTCATCTACAAGCGGACTGCGCGTCACGGAGGTCGGAAACATAAGCCAGGTCTGCACGCTTGAAGTGTTGAGCGGCGCGACCATGTCATGCGACAACCTGTGGCTGGGCCGCCGCGATGCAGCCACAGCGAATGTGACGTGCAGCGGCTCGTCCACGCTCACGGTCCGGGACGATGTCACGATGGGCAACGCGACTGGCAACGGAACGGTGAACGTCACTATCTCCGAAAACGCGTCGATGTCGGTGTTAGGCCGCATCCTCGAGCAAGATGGGGACAATACGAACGGCACCTTCAATGTCACCGGCACACTCGATGCCGGTGCGATTCGATCCAACAACTCCGACCTCAATGTGCTGGATGATGGCACGCTGCGAATCAATGCACTCCAGGGAGCGGCTACGGTGCTGCGGGTAGACAACATCCTGGTCAACGCCTCTGCGACGGGGCAGGTGCCCGAATTGATCCTCGACGGCAACGACTTCAGCGCACTGGACGTGCAGTGCGACAACATCGTGATTGGCAGTGACCGAGCGGGCAATCTTGATGTCCGCGATGGCGTGTTCAACTTTGGAAACAATGACGTACGGCTGGGCGATTTGCCGGGCGGGAATGGTTCGCTGCTGGTGAGGCCTGCGGGCGAAATGCGATTCAACGATGGTGCCACGCTGCGGGTCGGCGCCGGTGGAGTCGGCAGTGCGGTCGTGAACGGAGCGATCGGTCGCGACCAGCAAGGCAACATTTACGTTGGATCAGACGGCATCGGCGTACTGGATGTGACGGGTGATCTCGACATTCAGTTCCTGCAGGTTGGCAGCGCCGGGGTCGATCCCGGTTCGGTGGGCACCGCAACGCTTTCCGGAAGCGCGAGCAACAGCAGGATATTTGCTGGAGCGGTCGGGGGTGACTTTGGAAGCCCCCTGTCGACGCTCACGCTCGACCTCGGCGCGACGCTTGAGGTGATCAACTCCACGCCGGGAGAGCAGCAACTGTCGTACTTAAGTGTTGAACAATCGGG
>CAZEZV010000210.1:0-7484 GCA_964516725.1 uncultured Phycisphaeraceae bacterium | reverse complement strand
GGCGGACAACGCGGGAAGACCGTATTCGGCAGGTTTGGTCAGGATACAGGGGGGGCCGGGCGATTTGTCGGCAATTGGAGCATACAAGTAGCCGTGAGGCGGATGTTCTGTTGGGTTCAAGCGCCGCGACCGCTCCGGCCAGTGCACACGCCGCGCAAGTCGATTCAGGCTGCTTTATGAGAAACTTCCAATGACACAAACTCTTGCAAGCACACAACGAATGTCGCGCAGCGAACTGGCAAAGGCGATCGCCGAGGTCGCGCTCCTGCGCGGCACGTTCACACTGCGGTCGGGCAAAACCAGCAACTACTACCTCGACAAGTACCTGTTCAGCACCCGCGCGGAACTGCTCCGCGAACTCGCGCCGCTGTTTTCGGAGCGCGTGACGAAGATCGGGCGGGAGTGCAACAAGAAAGTCATGCGATTGGCGGGAGCAGAGCTTGGCGGGATTCCGCTTGTGACGGTCACGACGCTGGACTGCGGCTTGCCCTGCATCTTCGTGCGCAACAAGAAAAAAGACTACGGCACAGCGAAGCAACTCGAAGGGGTTCTGAGCAAGGGGGACACAGTGGTGCTTATCGAAGACGTGGCAACCACCGGCGGGCAGGCGCTGGAGGCGGTCGCGTCGTTGCGCGAGGTTGGCGCGGATGTGCTTGGGGTTGTGGCGACGATTGATCGGTTGGAGGGGGCGAGGGAAAATGTGGAGCATGCGGGGCTGAAGTTTGAGGCGTTGTTTACGAAGGCGGATTTGGGGGTGTGAGAAGGGCTGGCTCTCCGAGCCAGTTTCTAAACCAGTTTCTACACCATCTGCGATGGCTTCGAGATTCGTGCACGAATGAAAACGACGCAGTCGGTTGACTGCGTCGTTGTAACTTGTTGATGCTTTGTGAAGCGTGATGAGCGGGTAGAAGGTGTAGGCATTGGCACGGAGTGCCAATCGACCTATTGCCCGATGTGCTGCTTCAGGAATCGGCTCGCTCGCTTGCCAAACAGCAACCTGTTGTCAAGTTTCGCAAATCCGTGCCCCTCGTCGTCAAAGTAAATTTGCTCCGGGTCCATGCCCCGGCGCATCAGGGCCTCGGCCATTTGCATCGCTTCGGTGACGGGCACGCGCGGGTCGTTGGCGCCATGCGCGAGGAGCATGGGAACCATGATCTTGTCGCTGCGCTGGAGCGGGCTCACGCTGTTGAGGAAGTCGGGGTCAGTGAGCGGGCCATACTCGACTTCGCGCAGTTTGCGGCGATAGCCGCTGGTGCGCTCGAGGAAGGTCTGGAAGTTGATGACGCCCACAACGTTGATGCTCGCGCCGAAGAGACGCTGCTTGGACTCACCGCGTTCGAAGGCTTCCTGATCTTCCACCTGCACGGCAGTTGTCATGAAACCGCCATAGCTGCCGCCGTAGCTGGCGATTTTGCCCGGGCGGGCGTAGCCATTGTCAACGAGATACTTCGCGGCGTGCCAGCCGTCGCGGACGCTGTTCCAGCGGTTCTTGTAGTCGTCGGCCATGATGAAGGCACGTCCATAGCCGCTGCTGCCGCGAACGTTGGGGCGGATGACGCCGAAGCCTTCGCTCAGGAGATACTGCACGAAGGAACTAAAGTCAGGGCGGTATTGGCCTTCTGGGCCGCCGTGGTAGTCGACGACGAAGGGGATGGGTTGACCCCTCTTTGCGCCGGGCGGGAGGTAGACGAAGGCGGGGATCTCCATGCCGTCGAAGGACTTGAACTTGATGAGTTCAGGGAGCGGGAACGAGCCGAGCTCGATGCCCTGCGTGTCGGGCACCGTCACTTGTCGTGGCGTGCCGACGGTGCCGTTGGTAATCGGCGCGGTGTACATCACGCCGGGCGTGCGAGCGTTGGCGAGTGTCCAACTGATGCGATCGTCTTCGATTTCCGAGAGCGAAACAACGCCGCGCTCGATGTTGGGGAGTTTGACGGGCTCGAGGCTCGGCAAGCGATAGAGGTACGGCACGCCGTAGCCTTCTTCGTTCGCAGCCGCAGCGAGGAACGTGCGCGTGTCGTTGATGCCTGCGCCGTCGAGTTCGTACTTGTCGAGTGACGGAAGCGGTTTGGAAACTCTGCCGCTCGCGAGATCAATCGCGAAGATGCGTTTGATGCCTTCTTCGTGGTCGCTGATGAGGTAGAAGGACTTTTCATCGGGCGAGTAGCCGACGGGTTCGAGCGAGGCAGTTGTGCCCGCGGGAACGATCATCGGGTTGAGCGAGCGGAGGTTGCCCGTTGCGACATCGAGTTCCAGAACTTCTGAGTCTGACGACGAACGATACTGCGACACAATCACGCGCTTGCCATCGCGAGTCACGTCATTGGCAGTCCAATCGCCTTCCTTGCTGAGAATCTTCGTCGCCTTACCCGGAACTGCGTTGCCGCTGGCGTCTTTCTGGCCCGCAACAAAGTCATAGCGATACATGAAGAAGTTGTTGGGGTCTTCGTCATTCGCCGTGTAGTAGAAAGAGTTGCCGTCGAGGCTCCAGAGGCTGGGGCGATGGACAACTTTGGGGTTGATCAGGACGGGCGTGAGGTTGGACTTTGGATCGGTGCTGTTCTGGTCGAGCAGATACACCTGCGTGTTCTCGTTGCCACCCGCCGCGGTGTAGATCAGCATGCGGTTGCCGTTGGGCGACATGCTGTAGCCCGTGCATCCATCCTTGAAGTCGGTGAGGCGAGTCTTGTCCTGCGTCGCGCTGACAGTCGCAACTTGCCCTGCGGCTGGAGCGACGCGGTAGAGTTGCATGACGCCGTCGGGGCGATCGAGGCAGTAAAGAGAGCCATTCTTGTGGAGGCGGGCGGAGGCAGGGGTGCGGATGCGATAGAACTTCTCAATGCCCGGGCCGCGTTCGACGAGGCCGGGGGCGGCGGTGGTTGCGCCGCTGGTTGTTGGCGAGCCGGTCACGTGACGTGTGCCGGTGCTTTCGCAGCCTGCGAAAGCAAGGAGTGCGGCGGCGGAGTAAGCAACGGTTTGGAGAAGTTTTTTCATGGTGATGATCTTTCGCACAGTGAGCGGAGAGGTTAGCGTCCCGTAGGTCCGGCGTCTGGCCCGGCAACTTTCGCCTGCAGCAAGGGCTTCCAGCCCACTCGCCATCAGCGTCAGCCGAATTCGCGCAACCCCTATGCCACCGGCCTCAAATTGCTCGCCACACTCGTCCGATACGCCATGATCGCAGGCACCAGCCCGGCAACGCACGCCAGCAACACCGTCGCCGCTGTCAGCATCAGCATCGTGAAGGGCTCGACATTGGGCTGAATGATGAGCCCGAATCGCGCCCGCAGCACGTCCGACGCCAACGCCGCACCCGCATACGCAAGCACGATTCCAAGAATCGCGCCCACCAACCCGATCATCGCGCACTCGGCAAGCGTCAAGTTGAAAATCCGCCCCTGACTCGCTCCAAGCACCCGCAACACCGCGATCTGCCGACGGCGCTGCGCCATCGAGTTGTACAGCGCAAGCATGATCGACACGCCACTGCTCACGAGCACGACAATTGCAATCGCCAGGAATACGCGATTGACCTGATCGACGATCGAGAACAGCGTGGTGATTTCCTTCTCCGGGTTCGCCACCGTGATCGACGTATCACGCCGCAACTGGTCGTACACCTGCGGGAAGTTTGCGGGCAGGGCATCTTCAGTGCGAGACATCAGCCGCAGCAGCACACCCGTCACCTTGCGATCTTCAGAGATCACATCCGCCGCCACTGTCTTCAGCTCTTCCGGGTTCTTCGCGTCCCGCAGCCGCCGATCATGCGCATGCACAACCCACGTGCTTTCCAAGCTCACAAACAACGCACGATCATGACTCGTGAGCGTCGGCGCCAGAATCCCCACGACCTTGAACCCAAACTCCCGATGCACATGCGCGGCGCCACCCTCTTCATGGTCATGATGCGCATGATCATGTCCATCGTGCCCATGATCATCGTGCGACCCGGCTCGATCTACATCCCCTTCAAGCGCCCGCCCCTGCACGCCCTTCGACCCGCCGTGTGTCAGGTAAATGACATCGCCGACATTCAACCGCGCCCGCTGTGCTACCGTCGCGCCCAGCACCACCTCAAAGTTGTTCTTGAATACCTCGCCCGCCGTAAACCGCCAGTTCTTCTTATCCGCAGGCCGAAACGCCGTCAAAAACTCCGGCGTCGTGCCCACCACCGGATACGCGCGGAAGGTATCCCCCAACGCCGTCGGTACGCAATACTGCCAAGGCGCCTCGCCCTGCAACTTCTCAACTCTCTCCCACGTCAAAAACTGCTGCGGCGCATTCGCATAGAAAATATTGTTCAAGACCGACACCGTCGCACTCGGATCGCGCGACACCAACAGATGTACATCCCCCGACCCACGCTCAAAGCTCGCCTTTCCGCTGTTGCGCAGCGTCAAAAGCACAATAATCAAAGCCACGGCGATCGCCACGGTCACAATCGTCGTCAGCGTCGAAAACAGCCGCACGCGCAGGCTCCGTAACACAATCGTGAAGTCGTTCATCGCGCCCCTCCTGCTGTTGCAATCTCTTCCGCCAAACTCGCGAGCGTCGCCGACCTCGCAAACCGCGACTTCATCGCCGGATCATGACTCACGCACAAGAGCGCCGCGTTCTTCTCTTTGCACACTTCCTGAATCAGGTCCATCGCCACCATCGCGTTTTCCGGATCAAGGCTCGCCGTGGGCTCGTCCGCAAGCACCAGCGCCGGATCACACGCGAGCGCACGCGCGACGGCAACTCGCTGCTGCTGCCCCGTTGACAACTGCTCCACCGGCGCATCCGCACGCTTGATGCCCAGTCGATCAAGCAGCGCCTTCGCCTTTCCCCGATGTTCCTTCTCCGGCATACCCGCCATCAGCATCGCCGCCATCACATTCTCAATCGCCGAAAAGCCCACCAGCAGGTGAAACGTCTGAAAGATCATCCCGATGTGCTTCCCGCGAATCTTGTCGCGAGCCGCCCCGCGCACCGCATGCATCGTCTGCCCCGCGACCCGCACCGTCCCCTCCTGCGGATCAATCACGCCCGCAATCAAGTTGAGTAGCGTCGTCTTCCCCGTGCCGCTCGTCGCAGTCAAAAGAAATTGCTCCCCCGGCTGCAAGTCCAACTCATGCACGCGCAGCACAAACTGCGGCTCGCCGTCGGCCCCGCGCGGATACGAAAACACCAATCGAGTAATGTCAAGAGCCAGCATGGGCGGAGTGTACGAGCAAAACATGCAGCCCGACCGTCAGGGAGCGGCTCGCGCAAGGCGATGCAACGTGTACATGAAAACACGGACATGGGGGCATGTCCGTGTGGGGGGTGGGGATTGGTTGTGATGGTTCGGCTACCTTTCGCCACAAGCATCGCCGTCCAAAGCGACGGCGAAGCATGTGGCACGGGTCTGTGAGGTTGTGCCACCTGCCGGAACTGCGTCGTCTCCTGCTACACCGTCCGGTTGCTCGCAAGGTCAAACGCGTACCGCGTCGCCATCAGCCCGATCTCATCGAACGCCCGTTGCTGTACAGCGTCCGGCCCGCGTCGGAGATCGTCCGGAACGTCTCGCTCGTCGGGCGATTCAGCGCGTCGAACGTCCAACTCGTGATGAGGATGTTCAGGTCAGTTTGCTGAGGGGCGTTCGGCTCGCTCGGCGTCGGATCAACCTCAAGGTCCTTCCACCGCTCCTCCGCTCGCGTGCGGTTGTGCGCGGCGTCATACTCGTAAGCGAAGGTCACGATGTCGATGCGATCGTTCGGGGTTGTTGTCGACGTGTCCAGCTTGTCATGCACGATGCCGGCAACTCGGCCATGACTGTCGTAGGCGTACGTGGTCTTGACGCTATTGGATTGGTTGGTGATGGTCGCGACCTCGCCAGCATGGCTAAAGGCACCTATCAGACACAATCCTTTATGCAATTGGACAATTGATAAATGCGATTCCGGTGAACGCCTTTCCTCGAAACGTTCCAATGATGTCGTTACGCAAGAACCAACCAGCTTCCGGACATTCTGTCAATCTAAATATCGGCATTCCCTTTGTTTTTTCTAGAATAATGTGCGGCGTTGTGACTGTCACTGGCTTTCCATTATGATCACGATGCAACACAGATCGCTCTAAATCAAGGCACTCACACTTATTTATCACGTTCAGTACACAATGGTCGCATGTTGTGGTACTTGATGCCGAATCGTGTATTTTAATCTTAATAAACTGATGACCCGACGACACTACCGCTTGCAAATGCTCCGCAAGTCGTTTTGAAACGATGGGCCACCGCAGTGGGTTGGCTACATAGTCCCCAAGAGGGCCCACACCCTCCAACTCTAAAGGCACAAGTTCTGCTTGATCAACATGAGTACCAGACCAAAAGTCTATCGACAAGTCTAGATTGCGATAATCAGCGATACGGCCTAAGCCATCTTCGTCGTGAAACACAACTCTTGAATATGGTATCAAAGCTCTATTTAACAATGTAATAAACCTCTTTTGTTTTGTACGGTTTTAGTCGACCGCTGGCGATTTCATGGCAGGTGGCCTCAACCCGTGCCATCAATCCGGCCTGCTTTGAGGCTGGATTGATGCGGCCCACCAGTAACGTCGATCGCACTTTGTTCTTTCACACAACTTCAAATCGCATCAATCCACTGCAAAGCCAGCGGATTGATGGCACGACTGGAGCCACCTGCCTGTCACTCGCAAGCCGCTCCCTCACGGTCGGGCTACATGCTTCTTCATATCCCGCCACGCCCCAAACTTTTCCCGCCATCCACGCACTACTCTCGCATCAATCTCCACACTCAGTACCCCCGCCCCCTCGCCCAACTCTCCCAACACTTCCCCCAATGGCGAAATCGCGATCGTCCCCCCCGCATAGTGCAACCCCTTCTCTCCATTGATCTTTACCGGATCATCCCCGCACCGATTGACCCCCAGCATAAACGCCTGATTCTCAATCGCGCGAGCAATCAACAAACTCCGCCAATGGTGCTGCCGCACGCTGGGCCAACACGCTCCCAGCGCAATGACTTCCGCACCCCGCGCCAGCCCCGCTCGAAACAACTCGGGAAACCGCAGGTCATAGCAAATCGCCGTTTGCACTTTCAGTGCCAACTTGTCATGTGCCTGTTCATTCGCCGCAGGCCACTCCCAAGTCACAACCTCATCCCCAGCCTCAAATCTCTTATCCTCGCCCCCAGGCGAAAATAGATACGACTTCACATACTCCGCAATCACTTTCTGCCCCGGCCCCACAACCGTCATCACGTTCTTCGCCGCACACCGGTGACACGGCGCAATCGTCCGCCCGCCCGCGACAATCGCCCCCGTGTCATCCGCCAACTCCAACATGAATTGCAATGTCTCCCCCGCCTTGTCACTCGTCGCCTCAACATTGAACGAAAACCCCGTATCAAACATCTCCGGCAACTGATTCAGATCGCCCTGCGAAATCCTGTCCCCATCTATCAGCGGATCGAGCAACCGCCGCACCTGCTCGTGTTTCG
>CAZEZV010000209.1:0-7510 GCA_964516725.1 uncultured Phycisphaeraceae bacterium | reverse complement strand
CTTGCCGATCCCCGCGTTCCTCTACAAAGACGCCGAAGGCAACGACCAGGCACTCATGACCGCGGCGAGCGTCGCAGCCGTCGCGAAGGTGTTCAAAGCCAAAGGCAGCGACGCCTGGTTCCAAATGTCACCCGCAGAATTGCTCGCGGAGTACGACTGGAAAAACGACAAGGGCCTCGACGACGCGCAGCGAGCCTTCTTCACCAGTGCCCAACCCCCAATCCCCAATGCCCTCCGCAAAGGCAACGACATCCTCGACGTCTGGTTCGAATCCGGCAGCAGTTGGAACTCTGTCCTTCGCGCTCGCGGTCTCGGCTATCCCGCAGACCTCTATCTCGAAGGCAGCGATCAGCATCGTGGCTGGTTCCAGTTGTCGCTCTTGCCCGCACTCGGCGCGACCGGCATGCCGCCGTTCAAAACGCTGCTCACGCACGGCTTCATGGTCGACAAGGACGGTCGCAAACTCAGCAAGAGCAGGGCAGACGCCGCGCGGTACGAAGTGGACTCACTCACAGTTGAGTTTGGCGTCGATGTGATGCGCTGGTGGGTCTCGTCGCTCGTGTACGACAACGACGTCAAGGTCGACCTTGGCTTCTTCACGCTCGCGGGCGAAAGTTACCGCAAGGTGCGCAACACGCTGCGCTTCATGCTGAGCAACTTGAACGACTTCACGCCAAGCTGTGATGGCAAGGATGGTCACTGCGTGAAGTTGTCGTCGATCGCGCCCACATCGCTTGATGCGTGGGTGCTCGGCGAATTCAACAACCTCGAAAAGACCGTCGTTGACGCCTTCAATGCGTACGACTTCCAAGCCGCGCACAAGGCGATCTTCGATTTCTGCAACAGCACGCTCAGCGCGACGTATCTCGCCGCGATCAAGGACCGCATGTACTGCGACAAGCCCGACGCCCCGCGCCGCCGGCAGACGCAAACTGTGCTCTTTGACTTGACGGATGGTTTGTGCCGCTTGCTTGCGCCGTTCCTGCCGCACACGGCGGACGAGGCGTATCGCGCGCTGTGGCGCGTTGCGCCGACGGACGCGAGCGCGAGCGTGCATCTGACGACCTTTGCGTCGTGCGATTCATCTGCAAGTGGCGTTGCGTTCAACGTCGCCGCAGACCCGCGCTGGCAGAAAGTGATGGCGGTTGTGCAGCAAGCCCAACTCGCGATCGAGCACGCAAAGGCGAACGGCATCGACAATCCGCTCGACGCTGGGCTTGTGCTGCCGAACGCGGAAAACATGTTCAACGGATTTGATCCGGTGGACATCGCCGACCTGTTGGGCGTTTCACGGGTGTCGTTTGATGCGAACGTGAAGGACGCCAGAGTGCAGGACCTTCGCGGCGAACCGCGCTGCGAGCGGAGCTGGAAGCGGGACGGCACCGTCAAGCAGCGCGCCGACGGCGGCGTGCTTTCGGATCGGGATGCGCTGGCGGTTGGTGTTATGTGAGCATCAGTGTCCGGTGAAAATCTTTGCGGGCTTGTCGAGTCCGACGGTTACGAGGTATCCCACGAAGTGGAAGGCCGCGGGCGCGACGAGGAGCAATGAGTTCACGCGGTCAGAGATGCCGCCATGGCCTGGTAGTGTGCCCGCGAGGTCTTTGACGCCCAAGTCTCGCTTGATTGAGCCAAGCACGAGATCGCCGAATTGTGCGCCGATGGCGACGAGCAAGCCGAACATGACGAGGCGGGGCCATTCGTCGATGACGGTGTCCTTGAAGGTCATGTGCGCGAGCCACGCGGCGAGTGCGGTTGTGACGACGAGCGCGCCCAAGTGCCCGCCCAGCGTCTTGTTCGGGCTGGTCTCTGCAAATACTTTGCGGTGGCCGATCGCCTTGCCAAAGCAGTACGCGGCGATATCGCTCACCTGCGTACACAAGAACAACATCAACAACACAGGTCGATATTGCTCGTGATTCGTGAAGTACGCAAGGTGCATGAGGCCTGAGCCAAACAGCATCAGGCCGACGGCGCCGAGGGCGATGCGTTGCAGGTAGCCCTTGGGTTTGTCCACGACGACTGCGGTTCCGGCGATCGCGGCCATGCCGAGCGGGCCGACGGCGACGAAAAGGCCATACCAATGATCGAGGGCCGCCGCGCCCATGGTGAGGATCGCGATGGCGACGATGGCGCTGAGGGCGTTGTAACGGAAGAAGCCGGTTGCTCGCGCGTATTCGCGGTAGGTGAGCAGTGCGATGGCGGTGATGGCGAGGACTGCGCCGAGCTTGCACCAGACGATCGGAACAAGGGCGAGCGGGGCTATCCAGAGCCATGTGCGATAGCGGAGCCACGCGTCTTTCTTGGTCTTTTCGCTGAGTTTGCCGGTTGCTTGCAGGACAAGCAAAAGCGTCGGCGCGAGGACGAACGCACCGGCGATGATGGCGAGGCACAACTTCGTGACCGGGTGCGAGAGGGCGTCGCTGGAATCGGTCACGGTGTTGAAGGCGTCGGTGAGGGTCATGGTGTGCTTTGCTTGAAACCAGTGCGTTGGAAGTTGGGACTGCGGGTGAAGTTTGCTTCGCGATGATGGCGGGAATATCCGGCATCAGGTTCCTTGGTTCACACCGCGTTCGAGCGAACGCGCGATGCGGATCGTCCGTCGGATACACGTCGCCGCGCTGCCGAGCGCGACGACCGCCAAGGCGATTGTGAGGATGGAAAGGTTTGATGTGATCGGTGCTCCTTGCGATGAACTCGACGGATCTTCCCACAGCACAACGTGCTTTGGAAACACGCCGAACCAGGAGTTGGGCCAGCATGCGCACGCGACGCATGCGAGCGTCATCACGGCCATGCGATGGGGCTTGGCCATCGGGCCGCAGAAGTCGTTGCCGGTGCCTTCGGCTTTGCCCACGGCGCGGATGTACGCCGTCATCACCGCGAGTAACGCGGCGAGCCAGCCCAGCACGGGCTCGCTCATCACGGCGTACCCCGCGCCGATCAGCGTTGCGGCGTCGGACACGCGATCGGGCAACTCGTTGTACAGCACGCCGACGCGGGTTTGCCGGCCGCCTTCGATGGCGACCATGCCGTCGATGAGGTTGCAGAGGAGGCGGAGTTGGATGAACGCGGCGGCGGCGATGAACAGCACTCGACCCACCCACTCGTCACTGGTGCCAGACGTTGCCGTCATTGCCAGGCACACTCCTGCAGCAACACCAAAGAACATTCCGGCAACTGAAATCTGATTCGGTGAAACACGGAGCCGGACTAATCCCGCGGCGAGCGAGTGCATGGCGGGCCAGGAACGGGAGTTCAGCGGGCGGCGATCAGTTTCCACGCGGAGAGCGTATTGCGGGCTTAGCGCCTGCGGCGGCGAGCGCCGAGGGCAGCCGCAGCACTAAGTAAGGAAGCCGCTGCGGGAGCGGGAACGTTCAGCTCAACGTTGTCGATGTTCGCGACAAAGCCTTGCGTTGATGAGAATCGCACGGTGTACGTGCCGGCAACGCCGGAGACGAAGCTCAGGCTCTGCTGCTGGAATGTTGACGAAGTCGCGGAGTGAGCGATATTGAACGTCACCGGGCCGCCGGGCAGAATGCTGAGGCCGGTCTGCATGACATCGACAGTGACTCGGCCGTCCGCGTTGGGCGACACGAAGGTTGCGAAGTCGAACGTCAGGATGTGCGATGTCGCTGCGCCGAGAGACACGTCCTGTGAGATGAGTGATGCGCCGAGGCTGTCGGCGAGGTAGCAATATTGATTGCCGTCAGAGCCGACGGGCCAGTCGGCGCCGCCTCCGGTGTAGCCGTCGGTCATCACGTCAACGCCGAAGTTTGTGAAGTCAACGACCCAGCCGCTGCCGATGGTTTGGCCTGTGCTGAACGAGAGGTACGAGTTCGTCGGCGCAACCGGGCTTTCGAACGAGCCGTTGACGAGCAGGTTTGCGTGGGATGCAGCGGTGAAGGCGAGCACGGACAGGGTGCTTGCGAGTTTGAATTGGGTCGTCATGTTTCTCTCGTGAACGGGGCGGAAATCGTGAAGCAGTGAGCGGGAAGGGAAGAATATCGGGAAGAGCGAAAAACGCAAGGCAAAGCGATCGCGACGAATGGCGATTGGTCAAAAAGCGGGCAGTGTGTAGGTTATGGGATGGCTTTTCCGCAGACTGGTGTGTGCGTCATCAGGGTGGGACGGTGGAAGTGGGCACTGGTGACCAAGAGTCGAGCGGCGCGAGTTCGAGGGTTGAGGTGGATACTTGCGGCGCTTCGCGCTGAGGCGAGCGAGTGGCGCGTGTACCCGGATCGCCGAACTGCTTTGCGTTTGCGCTGAAGTTTGCAACAGCACGTTGATGATGTGTTTCGGTGTCGCTATGAACTGGTTCGTGATCGTTGTGATTCGCGCTGGTGTGGGTGGTCGCGATACAGAGTTTGAGAGTCGGCGGAGTGTGGTCAACTGTTTGCCGCGCGGGTTGCAAGGAATACGAAGCGAGCGCTGGGGCGTGTTGATCGTCGCGCGCTGAAACGCGTGCGATGGGTCCTTGGGGCGGAGCGGGCGCGGGGCGCGATGAAGACGTCATCTACGTGTTTGATGAAGTGAGGTTTGGGATAGCAGGGGTGTATGACTTGATGGGCCGCGGCGTGAAGTGAGCGAGGCGGAAGAGGAGGTGGGCAGCGCGGCGGGCGTTGCTGCGCTGGACCTCGCGGAGTTCGTGTGTGCTGGTTTTGCGATCGTCGAAGGGGATTTTGTTTGCGGTGCTTGCGTACTCGGAAAGCATCAGGCCCAGGGCGTTGATGGCGGCGTGAAGCTGCGCGGCGGCCGCGACACGCGTGCGGACGGCGATGGCGAGTTCGCATTCGGTGATGAGGGCGAGGCCTTCTGCGCTGGTGAGGTAGAGGGTGAGGTGTTCGAGGGGCCAATTTAAGGAATCGGCGATGGCTTCGAGGCTGCAGGTAGGGTCTTGGAGCAATTGCAGGACGAGGGCCTGTTGGGAGGGGGAGATGGAGGGGAGATTGGCCACGAGTATGGGGATTGTACGGTGTTTTGTGAAGGTGTCAATAGGATTTTGTAAGGCATTTTAAAATAGGGCATATATTGCTGTGAGTGCGTGGCTTATCGCATTTCATGCTGCACAATGCATGCGATCGCAAACGGCATTCGTCATAGCCAGACATGCGCACTGCAATGCCGAAGAGCATGCAGGTGATCGAAACTTGATTGCGCGAAACGCCCAGGCTGACCAGGGCAGCGGTAAGGGAGTGCGTTGCGGGTCAGGAATGGGACTTGAGTGAGGAGCCGGCGGGGTGGTTGATTCGCTAATAAAGCGTTTGGTTTCCGAATCCGGCAGTATTTATTTCCGACGACGCAGAACAATCATGCTTGCAATAGACACGATTGCGAGAGCCGAACTTGGTGCCGGAACTTGCAGCACGTAATAGATCGATCCGCCAACGTCGCTTCGAACTCCGAGACCGGCAACAAATGACGATCGAATCGTGGAACGCACACCAGAGAGCCGCTCCCAAAAATCCTGACCGAGCCCACCACTGACCTGCATTCCAAGGTCGAAAAACCCGGTTTCAAGAGACCACGCGAAAGCCTTTGTTGTTGTGCCTGGCAATGCGCTGTTGTATCTACCGAAGACGAAACCGTCTTCGGTCAGCAATGCCGGTTCGGTTATCCAAAACACAGGATCATGTGGAACGTTGAGCGTGATGAGAATAGTCTGTGAGCTTACAGGATCAAAGAACCACGCGCGCTGTCGACCACCGCCGAATGGGAATTCGTAGTTCATCGAATACCCGGCAACTTGACCTGCTTCGTTTAGTCCGATCGCAGCAGATTGAGTGATGCCGTTGTTGGTGCTTACATAAAAACCATTGTAAAAACCAAGCCTTTCTGTCCCACCACCACTCGTCCATCTCCAAGCCGAACTTCCAACATTGCTGTTTGGGAAATACGAAGTGGATCCTCCCACTGCCACGCTCGAACTATTGATGAAACCAACACTAGACTGCCTGATGCCGTTTGAGTTTGTGTGCTCGCCAGCAGTAAGCCCGACTTGTGTCGCGGAGCCTCCGAATGGCTGAATCCACGCAGAAGCACCGCCATTGGCGCCGCCAGCGAGGTACCGACCTGATCGTCCGCCAGCAACGCCATTGCTGTTTATAGTTTGTACGGATGAGTCTTGAAATCCCTGAGGCGATGTGTGCGAAGGATCATTAAGTCCCAAGCGCTGTGTCACACCGGCTGGGTTCGCGATCCAGGCAACCTGTCCTTGGGGAAACAGGCTTCCGCTGTAGCGGTTTGAGTATCCCCCGACATAGCCAGTGCCGGACGTTGTTTCAGGCGTTGAGAATCTTGTTCCATTGGAACTGACAAACTCAGGATCAATGAGACCGATACGAGTCGTTCCGGAGGTCGCGTTCCACGTCCATGCGTCACGGCCTTCGTTGTCTGTTCCAGCAAATCGTGCTGAGTGTCCGGCGGCGATCCCGCTCTCAGTCATGTGTGTGAGCGTGCTGAATTGGCGACTGCTTGGATTGGAATAATCTGAGCTAAATAGGCCGACGCGAACAGTTCCTGATGTTGGTGACCAAGTCCAGGCGTGCAAAGATTGAAAGTCGGAACTCGAACCGAAGTAGTCGGACCTTCCACCGACATATCCCCCGCCGGCGGCCAGAGGACGGCTAGCTTGTCTTTGGGCCGCGTTTGTGTAGCCAGTTCCGACGAGTCCAATACGAACTCGTCCACCGAGGGAAGTCCAAGCCCATGCGGATTCGCCTAGCGTCGCTTCCATTGTCTGAGAATACCGCTGCGCGGTTCCAGCAATGAGTCCTGTGTTGTCGGCAACAAGCGGAGCGCTCGCTCGCAAGCCAGCCAAACTTGTATGTTCTGAATCTGTCGGACCAACCGCAAATGAGCCCGTACTCGGAGTCCAAATCCAAGCATGTTCAGTCGCAAGGCTTGTTTGCTGAGAATAAAAAGCCGTCGAAGTTCCGCAACCAACAGGTGACTGTGTGGTTCCAAACAGCCCGAGCAACGACGTATGTTGCGTGATTCCACCGACTTGGTTCGTATAGAGGCTGCCCGTCAACCCGAGCCGACTGATGGAATAAGTGGGTTGTGCGAAGGCTGGAGTGACCGCAGTCAAAAAAATGACCGCCGACAAATACTTCATTTTCATGCTCTTCTCCTCAAGAGCATGATAATGGGGAAATCACAAGAGCGGGAGCAACAACGACGAAAAAGCCAAAAGTTTTTCCATAGGCAGCGAAATGCTTATAGGAGCTGACGAGGAACTCTAAGTTAAAATCGAAAACAAAAAAACTACCTCGCCCCCGCCCCCACACTAATCTTCACCGGCACAAAGGTCGGCTTTACGCGCTTTTCGAATTCGCTCCAGTACTTGTTCATGATCGTGCGCACGGCCCAGTTGTTGCCGTCGGCGAGGCCGCAGATTGTGGTGCCGGGCATGCTGCCCATGCTGGTGGCGATTTCTAGGGCGAGGTCGAGGTCTTTGGTTTTGGCGTTGCCTTCTTCGATGCGGCTCATGAGTTGATAGAGCCAGCCGCTG
>CAZEZV010000208.1:0-7512 GCA_964516725.1 uncultured Phycisphaeraceae bacterium | reverse complement strand
CTGCTAGTCGCTGCATGCACGCACAGTAGAAACAAAACATCCCACTCGTGAGTGGGATGCGCTAGTAGTCGATTCAGAAGTTGTGCCCCTCAAACGAGCCCTCACCCCCCCACCGTCACCCCCACCGGCTGCGGCTTTACTGCGTGCGTCGGTTGCAGCACCAACCCAAGCGGCGCGCGCTTGCCACCGTTCATGGGCGGGATGCCTTCCTGATCGATGATCCGCTGAATCGCCATCACGCCCTCGATCAACTGCTCGGGGCGGGGAGGGCAGCCGGGGACGTAGACATCGACGGGGATGAACTGGTCGCAGCCCTGCACCACTGCGTACGTGTCGAACACACCGCCGGTGCTTGCGCAAGCGCCCATACTGATAACCCACTTTGGCTCGGTCATTTGTTCGTAGATGCGTTGCAGCACCGGCATGGTCTTTATGCTGATGCGCCCCGCGACGATCAAGAGGTCCGCCTGGCGAGGCGAAAAACGCATGACTTCCGCGCCAAAGCGCGCCAGGTCATACCGCGAGCACGCCGTGGCCATGAGTTCGATGCCGCAGCACGCCGTCGCGAACGGCATAGGCCAGAGGCTGCTGCGCCTGGCCCAGTTGATGACGTGGCGCAATTGTGTTGTGAGGAAGCCGTCGACGGGGAGTGCTGCTTCGATGCCCATGGGTGAGGATAGGTAGATTGGCGGTCCCCCGCCAATCCGTCTTCATCGGCGGTCTCCGCCGATGCGTGGTCGGTTGAGGTAGTAAGACGGCGAGAATTGTATTGCAGCGCGCGAAAAAATCCGGATCGACTCATCACCGTCTCACCGGATCACCGTCTCGCCGTTTCAAACCCTCACGCCACCCCAGCCGTCTTCTTCTCCGGCTTCACCTCGACCGTCGAAGCCCGCGGCGGCATCTCCACGCTCTCTCGCATCAGGCGCCCGACCTTGAACTTCACGGCCCGCTTGGCCGGGACTTCGACCTTCTGCATGGTCTTGGGGTTCTGCGCGATGCGCGCACCGCGTTCCTTCACTTCAAAGACGCCAAAGTCACGGAACTCAAGGCGGTTGCCCTTGCGCAGCTCGATGATCACCTGATCAAGCAGCTCCTGACAAATGCGCTTCACATCGTGGCGCTTCATCTTGGTGCGATCCGTGATCCGCTCCACCAGTTCCTTCTTTGTGACTGTGGCCATTTGTCTTCCTTTTCCGCTTGCCGGCTGAATGCTCGCCGGCACACGCTTGCACAATGTTCTGAAATCGATCAAGAAACAACCGCCCCCCAACCAACACCCCCGAACACCCGAACCCAATCCCCTGAATCCACCAAACCCCTGCTTCAAGCAACCTTCGGTCGATCCCTGACCTCTCTCGTCCAACTCGCAATTCTGCCAGGCACGTCAGGCGAATCCCGCACTCTTCCATCCAGTGCCTTGGGCCCCTGCAAAATCCAACACCTCCAACCCCACTCCTAATCCCAATGGTACTCGCTTATCCGCACCGACCCGTCTAGAGCCCGGAAGTATCGCAAGGTCAAGGCATTGCGTCAACTCGGCTCACAAGTCTCTTTTGCGCGTTTTGCAAAAACAACCCTACAAACACCTATCAAACCCAATTCAAAACCGCAACACGGCTCCGATTTGCAACCCTTGATTGCCTCCTCCAAATTCAAACTTCTCAGGCCCGTCCCCATCACTCAAATCAAACTCCGTCGCGCGGTACCCAATCTGCACGCCGAAATTCTCCGTTGGCTCCCACGCGAACCCCACCACGATGTCGAGCGAACTCGCCGACGAATCGCCAAGGGGCATCGACGACAGCGCCAGCGTCACGTCGATCGTGAACTCTTCGTACAGCCGCATTTCAAGTTTTCCACCGACCCGCGGCAAAAGCCATGTGCTTTCAAAGCTCGTCCGATCATCACCGACATCTGGCACAGGTCCGCCACCTGCGAGTCGTGTGACGCCGATATCAAGATCAATCACCTGCGCCCCAGCGAACAGCGCAATGTCCGACTCAAAGGGCACAAGCCCCGCCGCGGACCGATGTTCGCTCTTGGTGTGATGCACCCGCGCTCCGAGTTCCAACTCGAAAGTTGAAAAGTCCCACGTCGTCGCCAACTCCGAGGTGGGCGAGAAAAGCACGTCGCCTATCTGTCCTGCTCTCCCCACCACGTTCCGCTGGTCGTCGCTGTTCATCGCACCCCGAATGCTCGCGCGATACACCGGACCAAATGAAATATGGGCCTCCGCCGTGGGCACGATGTTTGGGCTGTCCACCCCAAACTCGTCAACCTCAATTTTCTCGCCGTTGCCGACGCCCGGTCCGCTGGATCCAGGCATCCGAAGCTCGCCGGCGAGCCCCAAGTACCACACCCCTGGCTCGACCCGCAGCTTCCAGCGATCATCCAATTGTGTGCGATCAATGATGGTTGCTTCTTGGGTCGCTTGCACGCCTGTTGCAGTTCCGCTCGCGCCGTCAGCCTGCGCGACTTCCTGCGCAGCAAGCCTTCCCGCCAGCCCCGCCAGAACCGCTCACGCACCAATCAAACAGCTTCTCATCTCCAGCGCCTTTCTTGCAATGCACCCAACGTCATCTTGCGTCCTGCCATCAACCCACAGGGTGACTGGAATGTAGCCTCGGGGGGCGGTCGAACATCGCTTGACCGCGGAACTCGTCTCGTGCGACGCCGCTCAACGCACTTCAGTTCCACAGGCTAGCGTTGTTCGCCGATGCCCGCCGCCAACGCTGCACAACCCAACGCAACCAAGCCCTGGTTCCAACCGGGCAGCCTCGCGCTCGCCATCGAAACCAGCAACCCCAGCGCAGTCCGTGGCGCTCAAACGCAACACAACACCTTGGGCGTGTGCATCGCCCGCTGCGAACAAGTCAACTCAATAACACATCCACCAAGCTGGACATTGCTCCACACCGAACCCCTCCGCACCGACAACCCCCAGCACGACGACCTCGCTTCCTGCATCGATCGCTGCGCCCGCGTCGCCAATATCACGCCGCGCCACATCAACGCGATCTGCGTCTCCCTCGGCCCGGGCGGCTTCACGAGCGTCCGCGTCGCCGTCGTCACCGCAAAGATGATCTGCGAAGCCACTGGCGCGGCGTGCCTCGGCATTCCCTCTGCCGAAGTCGTGATGCACGCCATGAAGCATGTGGCGCAGGCTGCCTGTGCGGAACACCAAGCAACCACAGCCGTGGCCCTCGCCAGCAAAGGCGATAACACTTATATAACGCTCTTCGACAAAAACAACAATCCAATCCGCCCCGGCTTCCTCTGCGATGCAGAAAAACTCCGGAGCCTTCACGAGCGCGACCACGCCCGCACGCTCATCGCAGATCAGTTCTTGCCACAAGCCATGCGCGAGCGAGCCGCAGCCCTCGGCTTGACAATTCTCGAACCAACATACTCCCCGCTCGCGTGCATCCAAGCGGCAGTTCGCCACCACCCAATCGAACCCGCACACCTTCTGCCCCTCTATCCACGCGAACCCGAGGCTGTGACGAAGTGGCGGCTGCTGCATGGAGCGTGAACAGGCATACGACGGGCGGAGCGTCGGGATTTTGGATGCATTTGTAGAGTGACCGAGTGTGTGCGAGATGTTGTGGTGAGTGGGATTTTGGGGTGTGGTTGGGGTTGACTTGTTAGAGGAGAAGTATTGAACGCCACGTGCAGGTAGGCACAGGCTTCGCGGCATGGCCTGTCGCCTGGGGCACGTGTCAAGCAAAGTGCACAGCGGTCCGCTGCTGAGGCAACGGACCGCTGGTGGCTCTGTCGTGCAGAGCAATTTCGTTGAAGAGAATCTGTGCGATCAGCGAGTCGGGCGGACGCGATCATTGAAGGTCTTGGCGGTTGCCAGGTGCTTCTCGAGCGCAGGGACCTGGCGCTCGACCCATGTACGCAGTTCGGAGTTCTTGAGCGTCTTGGCCTTGTCCTTGAACATGGAGACGGCCATCGCGTGCCCAGCGGCCATGGTGCTCATGTACTCCGAGTCAAACTGCTGGCCTTCAAGTTGGCCGAAGAAGTCGATCATTTCGGTGTGTGTGCTGTCGAGCTTGGCGGGCGCGGTCCAGTTGGCTTGGCGCAGAATGTTGTCGAGCTCTGACTGCCCCTTCTTGTGCTCCGTCACCATCATCTGCGCGAAGTTCTTGACTTCCTGATTCTGCGCGCGCTGCACGGCGACTTCGCCGGCTTCAATTTCGAACTTGTTGATGCAGGCCGCGGCCTTGGCGAAGTATGCGTCGATAGCACCGGCACCTGCAAAGGTGGCGTTCTGGCGACCGAACTGGTTGTCGCCTTGACTGGGAGTCACACGGTTGGTGTCGCGACGGACATCTCGCTCGTTCTGATTGTTGTACGCCTGATTCTGCAGATCTTTGTCGGCGCGGTTGGCGTTGTTCTGGGCAGAGTCGTTCTGTGTGAAGTTCTGATTGGTGTCGTTTTGGGCCGTGTTGTTCTGATTGGCTGCGTTGTTCGAACGATTCTGTTCGTTCTGATTCTGCTGGCGCGCTTGATCAGTCTGGCGCATGTCAGACGGAGACCTGTTCATCCCTGTATCGGTGCGATTCTGATCGTTCGAAGGCCACGTGCCGGTGGGTTGGTTGGCATTGGTGCCCGAGCTGTAGGACGATGTGTCCGAGGAATTGTTGCGCTGCGACTGATTGGTGCTGCTCCATTGACCATTAGAGTTGTCATTGTGAACAACACCGTCAGGGCCAACGGTGGTCGTCCCGGGCCTGTTCCACGAGGTATTCGAGTTCATCGTTCCCGCGTCCACGCGGGGCGTTGCGGTGCCCCAGTTGTTGACGGAGCGATTTTCGTCGTAGTGATTGCCCGGGGTGTTGCTGGTGTATCTGACCTGCTGCCCGTTCGAGCCATAGCGCCCGTCGGCGCAGCCGGCAAGAAGTACAAGAGTTGAAACTGCGAGGGTTGTGCGAATCATGTTGTGGTCCTTTATTTGTATACAAGAAGCGACGTCGGCGGAATTGCCTAATCGCCGCGAGCATCCAGACACCTGAACTTCACTCGCTTGCTGAAACGGGTGATAGTGCGAGTTGGTGAAGGCACTGTGAAGTCAGCATGAATCGGTGCTCGGCACGCCGCTCGATTCCTGTCGCGAGTGCAACGAACGTTGCGCCGCGCTATGCCAGCGCGTATCGCTGTGATCATCGACGTGCGACGAGAGCTTTCATGCTCGTTTCACTTCGGCGCAATCCCGCTGGAGCATGAGCTTGAGCCATTCGCGTCGAATGTGCAACACAGGAGTATTTGAGTATGACGTACGATCAATCATCTAGCCACAACAGCGGGCGATCCAATCAGCAGAATCGCACCCGAAGTCAGCAGAGCGACGGGCAGTGGAACAACGACCATAGCGAGCGTGAACGTCAGGAGCAGTTCTCTCGTGACAATCGAACGACACGCGAGGGCACGGTGGAAGACGCGCAGGGGCGAGGCGCGCGCAACTTCCCGTTCGACAACCGAGACCAGAACGTTGAGCAGCTCTCGCAGCAGTGCGTGCCAAAGCGCAACTTTTATGACCAGAGCGGCTTCGGGCAGGAAGGCGGCGGACAGGGTGGTTCTTCCGGACAGCGCCAGACGTACGGCGAGTACGGCTCGCAGCGCCAGAATCAGAATCAGACCCAGAATCAGAATCAGGGTCAGGCGAATTGGAACTCCGGGCGAGCCGCGATGCCGTCTCAGGGCCAGTTTGGGTTTCGCGACTTCGAGGGCGACTATCGCGCGCAATCGGAGCATGCGGATCGTCAGCAACAGGGTGGATATGGCAGCCGCGGCGGAACGCAGTACGGTTCGACGAACAACACGTGGAACCAAGATCAGTACGGCAATCGTCAGAGTGGAGGAATGAACTCTCAGTCGTACGGGCAGCCGTCTGGAACATCGAGCACTCAATCCCGCGCAGAGCGTCGCCAGGGTCCAAAGGGGTACGTTCGATCAGACGACCGCATTAAAGAAGATGTCAGCGATCAACTGAGCTACGCGCAGGGGATCGATGTCTCTGACGTGGAAGTGAGCGTCAAGAGCGGCGAAGTCACGTTGACGGGCACCATTCCAGGCCGTAGCGATAAGTATGAGATCGAACGCGTCGTTGAAGGCGTGTTCGGCGTCACGGAAATCGACAATCGGCTGAAAGTGAAAAAGCCCGGTCAAGGTTCGACCACGGAGCAGAGTTCAGGTTCAGGAAGTAGTGGGTCGTCTAGCTCCACTTCCGGTTCGGTCTCTGGTTCAAACTCGAGCTCAGGAAAACACTCCAACAAGTAATTATTCGAGCAAGCAGCTTGGGAGTGGAGAGAGCATTTGTGGAAAAAGTGCGTAGAGTGGCCAATGGCCCCTGCGCACTTTTTCTTGCGCTGTGAAGCACTTGCGAAACGAGTTCGTACAGTTGTAGCGACCGCCGTACAGATGCGGACCGTGCGTGGCGAGCGGCGCGAATGCACCGATAGGTCTTTAAGTCCGTACCACGATTCACTGCCTAAACTTGTTTCCCAGCGGGATGGCTGGGCCGTGACTGGTGCCTTTGGCGTCGGCGGATTGTTTGGTTTTGTACCGGCCTTGGGTTTACAGGGCGGGTCTCGCGGTGCTTGTCTGTGGGGTAGACCAGCGCAGGGCATTGAAGCCTGTTCGAGACTGACGGCGTGAGGACGCCGCGGGTCATCCCACCGTGGTGCTGAGCGTTTGGGGCGGAGGAATTTCACCACAAAGACAAAGCGCACAAAGAAGAGCCACCGTGTGTTCTTTGGGTTCTTCGTGCCTTTATGGTGAATTGATTCCCCCCGGAAAGTTTCTCGTTATGATCGATGAATCGCTGATTGCTTCGCTTGGGTTGGACAAGGGCTTTGATGTTGAGCTGGACAAGATGATGTCCGGGCTCGCCGTGGCGAAGGGGCCTGCGGATAAATATATGGACGGGCTGCTGACGGATCGCAAGGTCGATCTCACGCCCGGCAAGCTCATCAAGGGCAAGGTCATTGGCTTTGCAGGTGACGACGTTGTCGTTGAAGTCGGCCTCAAGAGCGAAGGGCTGATTCCCAAGGAAGAGTTCGAAGGCGTGTTGCCCGCGACGGGCGACGAGATTGATGTTTTGCTCGAGGGGCTTGAGAATGATGAGGGGCTGATTCAGCTCTCCAAGCGTCGCGCCGATCGCATGATGGCGTGGCAGCGCATCGTCGACTCCACGAAGGAAGGCGACGTTGTCGAGGGCGTGATCACCAAGGGCATCAAGGGCGGCTTGCTGATGGACATCGGCGTGCCGGTGTTCCTGCCTGCCAGCCAGGTGGATGTCCGCCGGCCCGGCGAAGTCAAGGACTACATGGGCAAGCGCATCCGCGCTGAAGTCATCAAGATCGACCTCGAGCGCCGCAACATTGTCGTGAGCCGCCGCAAGCTCATCGAGACCGAACGCGACAGCGCCAAGAAGCGTCTGCTCGACACACTCAAGGAAGGCGACATCATCATCGGCGAGGTCAAGAACATCGCCGACTTCGGCGC
>CAZEZV010000207.1:0-7571 GCA_964516725.1 uncultured Phycisphaeraceae bacterium | reverse complement strand
GAAGCCGATGAGAAAAAGGACGCGAAGAAGTAAGTCTTTTGCGTTGAATGAACGCAGAACGAACGTGAACTGAAGCACAGGTCGGAAGGCTTGTGCTTTTTCGTGGGGTTGTTTTTGAACGCAGAGGAAGACAGAGGGTGGCGTGGTTGTGCCAGGTCACACCCTTATTGCTTCGTTCTGTTTTTCTCTCTTTTTCTTCTCTGTGTTCCTCTGCGTTCAGTGTTTTTCGCTTCGTGCAATTACCCCCGAATTCGCGCAGCCCCGCACTTTTCCACGTTTACACCGCTAAACTTGGCGGTTACATCGGCGAGGAGGCCCGTGGTACTTCCCACTCGCGTTTCGCAGATGCGTTCTGTCGACACCTGGAACCGTTCGCATGTGGCAATCACTCGTCAATGTCTTTCGCGTCCCTGAACTGCGGACGAAGATCCTGTTCACGCTCGGGATGTTCCTGATCTTCCGCATCGGGCACTGGATTCCTTTGCCCGGCGTTAATCAGGAGATGCTTGCGAAGCAGGCGGCGATTGCGTCCGAAGGCGGGGGTAGTTCGTTCTCGACCATCGCCAACGCGGTGGCGATGTTCTCGGGTGGCGCGCTCACGCACTCAACAATCTTCGGCCTGGGCATCATGCCGTACATCACGGCAGGCATCATCTTCCAACTGCTGGGCACGGTGTGGCCAACGCTGAAGAAGCTGCAGGAAGAAGGCCCGTCGGGTCGGCAGAAGATCATGGAGTACACCCGCTATGCGACGGTGTGCCTGTGCATTGTGCAGGGCTTCGGTTGGCTTGCGTACTTGCGCGGGCAGGGTCTGATCTGGCCGCACGTGCTGGTGAACCCGGTGTGGTGGGTCATGGCGGTGGCGTGCCTGACGGCGAGCACGATGTTCCTGGTGTGGATCGGTGAACAGATCGACAAGCACGGCATCGGCAACGGCGCGTCCATGATCATCATGGCGGGCATTCTGGCTGGCATGCCGAGTGCGGTGACGTGGATCATCAACAACTTTGATCCCAGCGACGCGAACAAGCTTGGGTACATGGGCTTGTTCGGGATCATCGCGGGGTTTGTGTTCGTCATCGCGGGATCGATTCTGATGACGGTTGCGCAGCGGCGCATTCCTGTGCAGCAGGCCAAGCACACGCGCGGGCGCAAGCTGTTCGGCGGGCAGCGGAGCTACCTCCCGCTCCGCATCAATCACGGCGGCGTGATGCCGATCATTTTCGCGAGCAGCCTGATGATTTTCCCGGGCGTGGTCTTTGATCAGCTCCGGGCGCTCACGCAGGCATGGGCGAGTGGCGGCGAGACGTGGTACACCGGGATGGCGCGATTCTTTGCGAACAACTTCCAGCCCGGCGCGTTCCTGTACGTGCTGGCGTACATCATCCTTGTCTACTTCTTCAGTTACTTCTGGATCACGGTGCAGTTCAATCCGGAGGAAATGAGCAAGCAGATGAAGGAATCTGGCTCGTTTATTCCGGGGCTGCGCCCGGGTCCTCGCACGGCGGAGTATCTTGAGACGGTGATGAACCGCATCACGTTTGTCGGCGCCGGGTTCTTGGCGCTGGTGGCGATTCTGCCCGTGGTCATCAATCAGGCGCTGGGCATCAATTACATGGTGACGCAGTTCCTGGGCGGCACGGGCCTGCTCATCGTCGTGTCCGTGACTATGGACTTCCTGCAGCGCGTTGAGGCGAACCTGATGATGCGCAACTACGCGGGCTTCCTAGGCGGCGATGACGCGGCGGCGGGGCCGAGGCTGGGCGGGCTGCGGACGCAGTGAGTTGTTGAGACGGTGAAACGGTGATACGGTGAAACAGCGAAGCGTTTTTCACCGGCTCACGGTTTCATGTTTCATGGCTCTCGAAATCAAATCACCACAGGAAGTTCAGGCGATCGCCGCTGCTGGTCGCGTCCTCGACACCATCATCGAGGACGTGATCCTGCGCGAAGTGAAGCCGGGAGTGACCACCGCCGAAGTCGAAGCGCGTGTCCACGACATGATTCTCGCGCGAGGTGGTGAACCAGTGTTTCGCGGCTACACGCAGACTGGCAGCGGCGGTGGGGGCACCGGCGGCGTCGGGGGAGGCAGCGGGGGAGTGTCGTTCTCAGGCAGCGCGTGCGTGTGCGTCAATGAAGAAGTCGTTCACGCGGTGCCAAGTACTCGTATTGTGCGCGAAGGCGACCTGCTAACAGTCGACGTGGCAATGCGCTATCGCGGGTGGTGCATCGACACGGCGTGGTCGGTCGCGGTGCGGGGTGTTGCAACGGGTAGCACCGGTGACAATGCAGGCGGCCAAGCGAAGAGCGGACGAGCGGAGGCGTTGCAAGCGGCTGCCGCCGACGTCCTGCGCACCGCGCGCGAGATGATGCAACCGGGCGTGCGCTGGTCAACGATCGCCGCAACTTGCCAGAAGCTTGTCGCGTCGCGCGGCATGCACTTCGTCCATGGCTACTGCGGGCACGGCATCGGACGCCAACTGCACGAGTCGCCCCGCGTGAGTTTCACGAGCAAGGATTGGTCGAAGGCGGGCGAGGACTTCACACTGTGGCCCGGTATGGTCCTCTGCGTGGAGCCGATCGTGTGCGAGGGGCTGGAGCCTTCGGGGCTGACCACGCTCGACGACGGCTGGACAGTGATCACAAATGATCGGCGGTGGACGGCGCACGAAGAGGAGTGCGTGGTGGTGACCGTGGAGGGGGCGAGGGTCTTGGCAGGGGCGGGGCAGTATTAGGGTAAATTGGCGGTCCTCCGCCAATAGCTTTCATCGCCGGTCTCCGCCGATGTGAGACGATGATTTTGTTATGGGTTGGGGCGTTAAACTTGCATTTCAGGTGCTTTGTGTGAGATTGGCGTCCGCGTGACAGACTTGTGACGCAACGGGGCGGGGCTCAACGTATCAATATGATTGTGGTGGGCCTGCGTGGTCGATGAGACTGGCGCAGCGTTACCCGTGCCACCGACTGCGGCTTTGAGCGGTCGGTAGAAGCATGACAGAGTTGCAGGAAGCACCGACGACGCAAAGCCGTCGTTCGTGGCACGAGGAACTTATGCCTCTGGGTCGGATACTTGTTGTCGAGGACGACGCGGCGATTCGGCGCGGGCTTGTTGATTGCCTGAAGTTCGGGAGTTACGACGCGGTGGAGGCGCCGGACGGAAAGGCGGGGTTGGATGCTGCGCTCGCGCTGGAATTGGACCTGGTGCTGCTCGACTTGCTTATGCCGCGGATGGACGGATTGACGATGCTCAAAGAACTGCGCGTGAGCAAGCCGCAGTTGCCGGTGATTATTCTGACGGCAAAGGGCGAGGAGGCGGACAAGGTGCGGGGGCTCAAGGCGGGGGCGGATGATTATGTGGTGAAGCCGTTTAGTGCGACTGAGTTGCTCGCGCGCGTCGAGGCTGTGCTGAGGCGGTCGGCGGAGCGGCCTTCGCCGGTGAAGCAGCTTGAGATTGAGGGGAGGAGGGTTGACTTGGAGCGGCGCGAGGTTCGTCATGGCGACGGGTCCGTCGAACGGATGAGCGATAAAGAAGCGCTGGTGATGCAGTACTTGTCGATGCATCGCGGGCGGGCGATTTCGCGGGACGAGCTTTTGCAGCGGGTGTGGGGGCTTGATCCGCGCGGGGTGCAGACGCGGACGGTGGACATGGCGGTTGCGCGCTTGCGCGAGTTGCTGCGCGACGATGCCGAAAATCCGCGGGTGATTGCGACGGTGCGCGGGAAGGGGTACATGCTCGCGGCGGGGGCTGATTCCCGAGCGGGGCAGGCGGAAGGGGGCGTATGAGCGCAAACGGGCAAGATTCTCATGTGTGGACGAGGCGACTGCTGGGCGGCATCGCGCTGGTGGCGCTGGCTGCACTTGGTGTGGTCACGTGGCACGCGCTGCGGATCGAGGCGAGTGAGGCGCGGTCCAAGCGGGCGGCGGCGGAGCAAGAATCACTGCGCCTTGCGCTGTGGCGTATGGACTCGTTGATGACGCCGATTCTCGCGCGCGAGGCGGCACGGCCCTACTTTGAATACGAGAGTTTTTACCCGGCGGGGCGGGCGTATTCGGATGTGCTTGGGACGGACGTCAGCGAGCGGGATGTGCTGCTGGCGTCGCCGCTCCTGAGCAACGAAGACCCGATTGTGCAGATGCACTTTCAGCAGGTGGGGGGGCGGGTTGAGTCGCCACAGGCGCCGACGGGCGCGAAGCGGGAGCTTGCCGAGGGCGTGTATGTATCGCAGTACGCGGCGACAATGAAGCAGGCGAAGCTGGCGGAGCTGCGCGGGCTGCTGGCTTCGTCGCGCAGCGAGAACAAGGGCGCGCCGGCAGTCAGTGATCGGGCGGCGCGGAATGAACCGAGTCCTCAGAAGGAAAAGGGCGGGCAGTACAAGCGGGTGCGAAGCAGCGAGTTGGCGGATGCTGGCTTGCGGGGCTCGGGTGAGATGTCGGCGCGGGAGCTGCGGGCTGAGCTTGATGACAAGCAGGCGAAGCAGCCGGCGACGAGCGACTTAGGTGTTGATGGTGTCGTGACTGGTAAGCCCGATGATGCAACGAAGGCCAACGAACCGACGACGGCGGACGCGGCACCGGTAGATGGTAGAGATGCGGCAGCTGGTGCGAGTTTCACTGCTGAAAGTGACGTAGCGAAAAGGCAGCAGTCTGGCGACGACGTCGTCAAAGTGACGGTTGCGAATCCGCAGAAACAAGAGAGTGCGCTGGAGCAGGTGCAGCGGGCGGACTATCAGGCGCGATCGGCTTTGACGAAGCAGGCGCAGACGAAGGCGCAGATCGAGGCGAGCAACATTGCGAATCGCAGTTCGAAGGCGGGTGGGAACGCCGGGGCGAACCTGGGGGGCGTGATGAGCCCTTCGAAAGCTGCGGATGGGGAGGATCGAGGGGACGAGGCGGCTGCGGACAAGTCTGGGCTTGCGACGGAGAGCAATGCGAAGAGCGTTGACAGCTCGAAGAGCGAGGAGCAACGTGCGAAGGATGTTGCGGGCGCGGACAAGAAGGTTGATGTCTCGGGCAGCGCGAGCGGCGCGCCGGTTGTCGTGCCTGGCGATGGGATCGACGCGAGGCGTGGGGGCGCGCCGTTGAAGGCGGCGACTGCGAGTTCACCTGCCACGGACCCGCTGTTTTCATCCTCAAAATCACCGGATGGTGAAGTGTTGCCGGAAAAAGAGAACACGGCGTCAAGGGACACAATACAACACGATGAACTGCTCTCGCTGCCGTCGGAGATGGGGCCGGAGTCCGGGTTCGCTGAGTTTGGCGCTGTCGAACGCAGACCAATGAAGGACGGTTCGTTGCAATTTGGTCCAGAAGTGACGGTAGGGGAACAGGCGGAAGTTTTGCTCGGTGACTTTCAGGCCGCGTGGATCGCGCGCGAGAGCGGCAAAGGGGCTGAGGCAGGGCCCGAGCTTGTATTTCGGCGCACGGTGAGGGTTGGTGAGAAGCAGTTTCAGCAGGGGTTCTGGATCAATTGGCCTGAACTGCAGCGCACGCTCGTGGAGCCGGTGAAGGATATTTACCCGGCGGCGGCTCTTAAGCCCGTGACGCAGTCGCTGAGCGCCGTGCCCAGCGCGACGCTGGGAAGAATGCTGGCGTCAATTCCGGCGGAGTTGGTCGTGCCGGCCGGGACGGACGTGAGCGTGCCGGGATGGACGCCTTTGCGGACGGCGTTGCTGGCGACATGGGTGCTGGTCGCGCTGTCGCTGGTTGCGCTCGCGCTGACGGCGCGGGCGATGGCGGAGTTGGCGGAGCGGCGCGGGCAGTTTGTGTCCGCCGTGACACATGAGCTGCGGACGCCCCTCACGACGTTTCGGTTGTACTCGCAGATGCTGTCGGAGGGCATGGTGCAGGACGAGCAGACGAAGCGCGGGTATGCGCAGACATTGTTTTCCGAGTCGCAGCGGCTGGGGCGGATTGTTGAGAGCGTGCTTGACTACGCCCGGCTTGGGAAGCACGGGCGCGCAAGGCCCATGGAGTTGCAGTGGGAGAGCCGGCCTGTTGGCGAACTTGCGACACAGATGGATGCGACCCTTCGGGGCGTTGCAGAGCAGCATGGGATGGGGCTGGAGTTGGTCGGGCCGGAGCACGGGCCGGATTCAAGTCTGCGCGAGGTGCGGGTGGACATCACGAGGCTAGAGCGAATCCTCGTGAACCTTGTCGAGAACGCTGGCAAGTATGGGAAGCCCATCGATGCGCTGGGCGAGCATCGGGCGGTGGTGCGATGGGAAGCGAACGGCTCGCGCGTGCGGATCAGCGTGCGAGACTTTGGGGCGGGTGTTTCGGCGGGCGAGGCGAAGAACATTTTCAGGCCATTCACGCGGGGAGAGGCGCACGCACACGGCAGCACGCCCGGCATGGGGCTTGGCTTGTCGCTTGCGCGCGGGCTTGCGGAGCAGATGGGCGGCGGGCTATTTGTGCAGTCACCTCGGGACGGCGGGCTTGGAGCGGAGTTTGTGGTGGAGTTGGTAGGGTAGATTGGCGGTCCCCCGCCAATTTGTCTTCATCGACGGTCTCCGTCGATGCGAGGTCGTGAGACGGTGAAAAATGGGGAAGGGTCGGCCTTCTGATGTTCACGGATATCCCACGTCCTCATTTTCTGTTTCTTGTGGATGGGAATGTGGTTATTGGTGCGTGCTGAAAAGAAAGTGTTGATTTGAACGAAGCCATGCGGCACGCGGCATGAAGTCAACGAGCAGGAATACCGAACAATTTGCAAAACGCAGCATGAAGTTCGCGCGTTTTCGTTTGATTTCTGCACTCAATCTATCGGCGTGGGACATAATTATGTCATGCAAGAGTCACCATTGTCGTTGGTTTCCAAGAGTTTGGTCGGTTGTGTTGCGGCGTGCGCGTTTGGCGCGATGAGCTTGGCTGACACGGTCACGATTGAGCCTGCGGCTGATACTTCGCTGATTCAGAATTCGGACAACGCCAACGGCGGAAGCACGGGTATTTTCGCCGGGCAGACGACAACGTTCGGAGCCAGGCGCGCGCTGATGAAGTTTGATATTGCGGGCGCAGTGCCCGCGGGTTCGACGGTGACGCGCGCGGTGTTGCAACTGACCGTCGCGCAGACGACGTCGGACGCGAGCAACTTCTCGCTGCACCGCGTCAACGGCGCGTGGAACGAAGGGACGGCAAACGGCTCGGGCGGCGGCGCGCCGGCGAACGATGGCGACGCGACGTGGGTGTACCGCGTGTACAACTCGGTACCGGAGCTTGCGGTCTCGTGGACGAACCCGGGCGGGGACTACGTCGTCGGTGCAAGCGGTTCGGCGCTGGTGGCGTTTGGCGGGGCGTACACGTGGGGCTCAACTGCAGGGATGGTTGCGGACGTGCAGGCCTGGCTCGACACGCCCGGCAGCAACAACGGCTGGCTGCTGAAGGCGACGAGCGAGGTGATCGTGCCCTCGGCGAAGCGGTTCTACTCGCGCGAGTACGCGGTTGATGTCTCGCAGCGCCCGCAGCTGACAATCGAGTACACGACCGGTGCGCCAACCTGCAACGACATCGACTTCAACAACGATTCGAGCTTCTTTGATCCGCAGGACATCGACGCGTTCTTGAGCGTGTAC
>CAZEZV010000206.1:0-7606 GCA_964516725.1 uncultured Phycisphaeraceae bacterium | reverse complement strand
GAGCGCGGCCGTGCCATCGCCTTCGAGGGTTGGGTTGAGGCCCAGGATGATTTCGCGCACGGCGGCTTTGCCGGGGTTCGTGTTCGCGTCGCGCACGCGTTCGATCAAACGAGACAGCGTGAGTGCGTCGGGCCCGATGCCTTCGAGTGGCGCGAGGCGACCCATGAGGACGTGGTACAGGCCTTTGTACATGCCCGTGGCTTCGAGTGCGAGGAGGTCGCGGGGTTGTTCAACGACGAGCACGAGGCCACGATCGCGCGACGCGTCGGCACAGATGTTGCAGAGGTCCGCGTCCGAAAGGTGCCAGCAGTTGTGGCAGTGTCGCAAGGACTTCTTGACCTCTTGCACGGCGTGCGCGAGTGCGAGGGCGGTGGGTTCGTCTGACTTCAGAATGTAAAACGCGAGGCGCTCCGCGCTGCGCCGGCCTATGCCGGGCAGCTTGGCGAACTCAGCGATGAGTTTTTCGAGGGGTTTGGGGTAGGCGGTGTCGGGCACGGGTGTCAATCATTGAACGAACGATCCACAGATGCTAAAACAAGGAGTCTTCCGGGCCGCCAATCGATGCGATGTAGTCAGACATTTCGACGATTCCGCCGTTGATGATAGTGACTCGATCTCGCAACGCGCTTCCGAAAAATTCGCGAAATGTTTGCCTAGTGGCATCTCCTGTATCGTACACCCGAATCGCCCGCAACTTGTGGCTGAATGGTGTGTACGCCTTCAGCAAATTGCGAAACCACCCATCCGTTATCGAAAGCGAATAGCCGCAAAACAGGATGAGGTCGGCTTGCTTGATGGCGTCGGCACAAACACGCCGTGCCGAACTAAGCAACCCCATTGTGCCAAATTTGTCGTGAGATGGAGCAACAATAAACGGTTCTTGACCATGAGGCAGCACGCTTGACGTAATTTGACCCGGAAACCATGGAGTACTCGATGATTCCCAAAGGGACTCAAACCAAGCGTACATGAGCTTTGGGTGATAGACCACTTTGTCGCCACTCCTATACCAATTCATGGATCCATGCATCTTGCAAATAGGAATATGACTTTCGTTCTCGAAGTACGGCGAAATCCCTGGGTAGTAGAACCCTTTCAAAGCATACTCAAGCCCGAGATCATAGTTGAATGTCACGAAAGTTACGTGTGGCAAATTGTCGGATGAAAAAAGCGTTCGCAGTGAATTCGACAATTCTTGATACCCTCGGGGTGCGGACATCACGAGTCCTTCGCGTGTTCTGCCCTGCCAACTCGACGGCGCTTTTACCCACTCATACTTCTGCGTGGCTTCGAGCGTAGCAACGATAATCCGTACGAGATGTTTGCGGGCAGTGTCAGCGTCATTCACAGAAATAAACGTATCAACACTTGATGAGATAATAATATCAAGTATTGAAAGAAGAGTTTCAATGTTCAAATTGGTATTGAAGTTCGAGTTTACCGCATGCAGCCTCTCTAAGGCAACCTCTAGTGCCTCAAAGCTTTCCTGAGCGCTTCCGAGCATGTGCTTATCAGACAGCTTTCGCGCGGTAGGAATGAACTCACTGAGTACAGGGCATCCACCGGGCTTTGACGCTCCCGCGCCAAGAATAATGACAGTTCGCGGCATTCCGGATCATACGTGGGATTGTTGGAAACAAAGTGCCCGCGACATTCAGGCACGTTTTCGTTCACAGCACTCTCGTGCTTCGCGGATAACTCCCCAGCACGACAAGTTCCTGACAGTGCTGCTTCGCGCGCTCAATCGCGAGCTGCATCGTCGCGTCGCTCTGGTGGCCCTGCGCGTCGATGAAGAATGTGTACGTCCAGTTGACTCGGCCCGCGGGGCGCTTGTCGATGTGCGTGAGGTTGATGCCGCTGCGCTCGAAGTCGCCCAGGACGCTCGCGAGCGCGCCGGGCTTGTCGGCGGTCTTGAACATGATGCTGGTCTTGTCGTCGCCGTTGCGCTGGGCGGGCGTGCGGGCGAGGACAAAGAAGCGCGTGAGGTTGTTGGGATGGTCCTCGATGTTGGTGAAGAGTACGGAAAGCCCGTGGAGACTCGCACCAAGTTCGCTGCCGATCGCGGCGGACTTGTTCTTTCCGGCCTGCGCCTCTTCCGCGACGATCTGCATCGCTCGGCTTGAGCTTGGCGTCGGCACAAGCCGGGCCTGCGGGAACTTGTCGCTCAGCCACGTGCGGCATTGGCTGAAAACTTCGGGCTTGCTGTAGATTGCCTCAATCGCGGCCGGGTCGCACAGCGCCGCGAGGACATGATGAATCTCGACCTGCGCCTCGGCGTATATGTGAACCTTTCCGGCACATGCCGTGAGCGCTTCGAGGGTTTCCGCGACGCCGCCATGAATGCTGTTCTCGATTGGCACAAGGCCGCAGTCAACATGACCCCGCGCGACGCTCGTGAAGACGCCCTCGATGAGGTCCTGCGTGACGAATGTGACGCTGCTCCCAAAGTGCCGCACGCCCGCGACATGGCTGTGCGAACCCAGCGGCCCGAGGAATCCAACGGTGAGTCCGCGCTCTAGCGCGAACGAGCCGCTCATGATCTCGCGATAGATGCCTTCAATCGCCCGCGGCGGCAGAAGCCCGCCGACCTGCTCGTTCAGCCCGAGCACTTTGCTCAGCACCTGACTCTCGCGATGCGGCGCGTAGATCGGCGTGCCCGTGTCGCGCTTGAGCGAACCAACCTGCACGACCAGGGCCGCGCGTTCGTTGAGGAGCGAAATGAGGCGGCGATCAACGTCGTCGATCTGCGTGCGAAGCGCGTCGAGATTGAGCGAGCCCGCCGCTGGGCCCGACGATGGTGTCGCAGAGTTCGGAGGAATGCTCGGGGAGGTGCTCACGCGGCATCATACCGGGTTGATACGAATGACGCTGTCCTGGGGTTTTAACCGCATGTGTTCGATACGCTTGTGCATGCCCAGCAGCGTTCCGGACAATTTTGAGTGTTCCGCCTGGACCAAGCAGCCCACGCTGTCGGGGGAGTATGTCACGCTCGAGCCGATGACGATGTCGCACGTTGGCAGGCTCTTTCAAGCGACGCCTGCGGGAACATTTGACTTTTTCCCGATGCGGCCACGTACATGGGACGTCGCGGGGTTTGAGTCGCTCGTCGGTGATGCACTGGCGGACCCAAGTCGTTGGACCTTTGCCGTGGTATCGAGCACGTACAAATCAGCGAAGCCCCGCATCGTTGGAAGTTCGTCGTTGCTCGACATGCGCCCCGCGCACAAAGCTGTTGAGATCGGTGCAACGTGGTACTCATCCGATGTCCGCGGCACGGTCGTCAACCCGGAAAGCAAACTGCTGCTGTTGAAACTGTGCTTTGACGTCCTAGGCTGCGAACGTGTCCAACTCAAGTGCGATGCGCGCAACCAAGTGAGCCAGCGAGCGATCGCGAAAATCGGCGCGACATTTGAAGGTACGCTCCGCAAGCACATGACGATGCCTGATGACTTTCAGCGAGACACGGTGATGTTCAGCATCATTCGCGAGGAGTGGCCCCGCGTACGAAGCCTTCTCAAAAAGCGAATTGTAACGATGTGACCTCCGAAAGTCACCGGGCAGCAGGTGCCTCTTCCTTTCCAAACAACTCCTGCATTTTCTCTCTGCGGTACGCAAAGATGCGGTCGATGTCTCGCCTGACAACCAACTTCTCGACGATCGGCCCACCCATGTGCTTGTAGCGGACGCGATCAATGCACAACGTGCCGTCCTTGCCGTTTCGCTGCTCGTGTTTGAACTCGTGCGTGTGGTGCCAGAGCAAGTAAGGTCCCTTGATTTGTTCGTCGGTGAAGCGGTGGGGCGGTTCCCACGTCGCGATGCGCGTGCGCCACTTCATGGGCACACCCTTAAGGCCGATGCGATACTCGATCAGCGCGCCGGGCTTCATTTCAATCGGCAGTGGCGTGACGATTTTGAAGTTGAGCCACGGAGGCGTGAGCGTGTTGAGATTCGCTGCGTCCGCGAAAAATGGAAACAGCGTTTCGAGCGGCGTGGGCAGCCAGATGGTGGATTCGAGCAAGCGTTCCTTGAACACACTGTGGATCATGCGCGACGATAGCCGCGACAACGCGAGTTCGTGTCTTCAAAGACAATTCACCCAATTCGTGCCACCACATGCAAGCGCGACGATTCGCAAAGCCTCACCCCCGCGTCGGCATGAAACACGCTTACTTCTTCCGCCGCAGCTCAATGCCGACGTTGTGCTGGTCGCTGAGTGCGCCCTCGACGCAGCTCTTCCAGTTCTGAGTCAGGCTATCGGGCCCGTTCATCGTGAGCAAGAGGTCGCACATCACGGTCTCACCGCCGCCGGCGTAGTTGGACACGTGATCAAACACGAAGTGAACCGCGCTCGACGCCTGGTTGTTGGGGCGTGCGCGCATGGTCGGCTGATTGCCCACCGAGCAGTAATGCGTGACGACGATGCTGTCGCCATCCATGTGATACGTGTTGGTCATCTCGTGCGGAGCCCCGGCGAACATAATCTCGCGGACGACGTTGCCGCCCGACGTGACGCTGTACGTGATGGCGTCGTTCCACTCGCCCTTCTTCTCCGGGTTTTCCATCTGCCACGTTCCGGCGAGCGTCTTGAGTTTGTCGAACGACGCCTTGGTTGTGTCGGAGGGCTTGCCGACGATCGAGAACTGCCCGGCGCTGCCGGTGACGCACTTGTTGCAGGTGGTGCTGCAACCCGCGGCGAGCGACAGGAGGAGAAGGCCGCCGCCCAAAGCCAATTGAGAAACCACGCCGGAATCAAACTTAAACATCGCAGATCTCCATGAGTGCCCAGAAGGCGTTCGCAGCCGCAAATTCGGGCTAGGAATAGTGTAACCACAACGAGCGAGCGAGTGTTCGTAGGCCAACATGCCAGAAATGTCTATTTATTCTACCGGACGCGAGTAAATACAACGAGATGCCAATCTGCCCAGTAGTCTCGCTTTGTCCCGTACGGGACTGTTCCGCACAGTTCGCTGGTGCGCCACAATTCCACAAATGTGTGCGGGTCATCAACTTGCATACAGATAAGTTGAGTCATGTACCCCATGAACCACTCATAGAAGTACGATTGGAAGAAGAGTTTTCCGGCGTTGACTGAACACCCTGGCTCAGAAGTTGAAATCAAACCTACTTCAGCGCTCAAGTTATGGCGCGCTTCGCGCCAAATGCGTTCGTTCGCGACAAAGAACACAGCTTCTCTACTCTCGTTCCTTGAGTTTTCAGGCAGGTGCAAGAGTCGAAAAATCGGTTGGCCGTCTCGCACATCTTTCAAGAAGATTGCGGTCCCGCCAGATCGTTGTTCATCAGGCAAGTACACATCCCACGCGCCAACGAGTGACGACAAGTATTGCGTCAGGGATAGTTCTAATTCGCTTGGCGGTGAGGTGGCCTCGTCATAGCTCGAACCCTCGGGGATTGACGAGGGTGCCTGGGCCGAAACAACTAGGCGATCGTTCGGTGCCGAACTGCAGCCGGCGAGTACTCCGACGCAAAGCGGAGCGAGGGCGCGACATAAGATCCTTGTGATGGGCTGATGAAAACAAGTTGTTGGCGAGGCGTACTCCATCAGATTGGTAGTTTGTATGCTGATGTACGCACACTCGGTGCGTTGTCTCGTCACGGACACGTAACGACAAAGCATCGCTGAATTCAACGACGCGTCTACCGTTATGCAATGCCCTTCGCCCCCATCCCCCAAGTCCTCGACGCGCTCCGAAAAGGCCAGATGGTTGTTTTGACTGACGACGAAGACCGTGAGAACGAGGGCGATGTCATTCTCCCTGCGCAGTTCATCACGACCGAGGCCGTCACGTTTATGCTGAGCAAGGCACTCGGGTACTTGTGCCTGTGCTTACCCGAAGCCGACTGCGATCGCCTCGAACTCGTGCCGCAAGCCGCGGTCAACACCAGCCAGCGAGGCACGGCGTTTACAGTCTCGATCGACCTGCACCCCAAGCACGGCGGCACCACGGGCGTCTCCGCGAAAGAGCGCGCCAAGTGCATCCAAATGGCCATCGACCCAAAGTATGGTCCGCAGGACTTCGTGAAACCCGGACACGTGAACCCGCTGCGCTCCCGCAACGGCGGCGTGCTCGTGCGCAATGGCCAGACTGAAGGCAGCGTTGATCTGTGCCGACTCGCGGGCTTGAAACCCGCCGCAGTCCTGCTCGAAATCATGAAGCCCGATGGCGAAATGGCGCGTGTGCCTGATCTCGAAAAGTTCTGCGCCGAGTACGGCCTGCTCATGTGCAGCGTCGCGCAGATCGTGGAGTATCGCCTCGCACGCGAAAGCCTCGTGAAGCGCCTCGAACCTCGCAATGGCAGAACCATCAACACCAAGTACGGCGAGTTCCACGTATTCCTCTATCAAAGCGTCGTCGATCCGCTGCCGCATGTCGTGCTGTGGTTGGCTCCGCCCGTCTCGGGCGGCGCACTATCGCGGAGCGACATTGCCACCCAGCCCACCCTCGTCCGCATGCACCGTCGCAGCCTTCTCGGCGACATCTTCATGGACACAGCTTCAAGCTCTGATGGTGCCAGCGGCGACACTCTCCACCAAAGCATGCAGATGATCCAGCAAGAAGGCCGTGGCGCGATCGTGTACTTGCGAACCACCAACGCCTCCGGCTCCGCCGATGCCCTCACCGATCTCGAAGGCGCGATCCAGACCCTCCGCAGCGGCGAGACTCAAGAAGACAAACCCGACCTCCAAGCACGCGCCCAGGCGGCGTCCGTCATGCCCCTCCGCGAGTACGGCGTCGGCTGCCAAATCCTCCGCGATCTAGGACTGAGCAAACTCCGCCTCATCACCAACAGCGACCGAAGCCTGCCGGGCATCGAGCACTTCGGGCTGGAGATTGTGGAACGGGTGCGGACGAAAGGACCCTGAGCGTGAGCGAGCGGGCCTTTCTGTGGTGCCACCCTTTTTTGCGTAGCAAGCGCTCTTCCCGTGCCAACGGGAGGAACCATCTGGCCAAGAGGGGGAGTTTTTCTGCCCACAGCGGTTCCCAATGTGCCCACGTTGAGAGCGCATCTGCCCACGTAGGTTCTCTATGTGCCCGCATAGATTCCCAATCTGCCCGCATGGAGAGTCCATCTGCCAGCATGGGGAACGCACGGGCCCACGCACGCCGCCGTAGTGCCGCCCTGCGCGGTCTTTGCCGGTGAAAAAAGTGTAAAGTGCGGAGATTTTCTGAAGTGCGGGATGGGTGGCTGCGCATGGAAAAGTGCCCGGCGGGGACGCCGGGCCTACGTCAAACCACCTATCCTTGCCCCGAATTGAATCAACGGGCATTCGCATTCTGACCGGGTCTTTTCTGCCAATGCCCAATGCCCGATCCCCAATGCCTCTTTCGGAGTTTTCCTCATGATGCGACGTGCGAAGATCAGCGTGATTGGTGCAGGCAACATCGGCGGCGAGTGCGCCCGCTCGATTGCGATGAAGGAACTGGGCGATGTCGTGCTGCTGGACATTCCCAACAAGGAAAAGCCCGAATTGCACATGCCCAAGGGCAAGGCGCTCGACTTGGCCTGCTGCGGCCCGGTGGAGAAGTTTGACTCCAGAATCACCGGCACCTTCGAGTACAAGGACATCGAAGGCAGCGACGTCGTC
>CAZEZV010000205.1:0-7611 GCA_964516725.1 uncultured Phycisphaeraceae bacterium | reverse complement strand
GTTGCAGGTGGCGGAAGATGGGATGCAGGGGCCTTCGCTGTAGACGCTGAGGAACGCGTCGATGTCTTGCGGGTCGAAGAAACTGGTGTCGTTGTTGAAGTCGACGGAGTCGCAGGATTGGAAGGGTGGCGTCCAGTTGATGCCGCTGGCGGAGGAGATTGTCGCGTCGGTGACAATGGTGCCGTTGGAAGTGCGGATGCTAGTGATGCCGGCCCACTCGACGCCTCGTGAGGAGAAGTTGAGGGAGCCGTTGCTTGGGCCGTTGAAGCCGCCGCTACTGCGTTGTGCCCCGATGAAGCGGGCGTAGACACCCAGTGTGAAAGGTGTGCCGAAGGTGATGGGGGCTGACATAGTGACGTATGCGTCGACGTTGCGGTTGTCGGGTTGGCCGTAGGAGGCGAGGCCCCAGCGGGCGTATTGGATGTTGAAGTTGGTGGAGTCGGAGCCTTCTTGGAGGTAATAGGGATTCATCGCGAGGATTGTGCCGTTTTTGTACGCGACGAGTTCAACGACAGATGAGCCTGTGAGGCCTGTGGTGTGGAAAGAGCCTTTGGTGTGGAGGCGGAAGACGAGGTAGCCGGTTTGGCCGTTGAGGCTTGGGTGACTGACGGTGAAGGACTCGTTCCAGCCGCCATCGAGGACGGCGTTTGCGAAGTTGGCGTAGTCGGTGTAGGAGTTGGAGCCTTGGGCGCGGACGAAGCCGAGGCCTGCGGTGCCGGAGATAGATTGGTTGAGGGGTCCCTGGGCGCCCGGAGCGTTGTTGAAAGAGGATGCGGAGGCGGTGCTGAGGCCAGAGAAAGTGTGCTCCTCGAAGTCGGTGCCGGTGCCGCAGCCGAGGGTGATGTCAGAACCAGCATTCGCGCTGCCGAGGCAGCCGTTGGTGGATGGGTAGGTGGAGGATTGTGCGAAGCCGCCGGGAGGGGAGATTGAGGATTGGGAGAGGGCGGCGTGGGCGGGGAGAGTGAGCGCGGCCGCGAGGAGCGTGGCGAGGTGAGATGAAAGGTGCGTGTGCTTCATAAACAAGGAGCGAGAGAGAAGCAATCTGGGGGCAGTTTTTAATGTCCGCGCAACGAAAAGACCCTTTGAAAAAGGGCCTGATCTAACATGAAGTTGTCTTGAAAAGTCGCTGAGTGCTACACGCCGCAGTTGGTGCAGGGCCCTTCGCTGTACATCGTCAGAAAACTGTTGATGTCGCAGGGATCAAAGAGGCTCGTGTCGTTATTGAAGTCGATGTCGTTGCAGGTCGCGGATTCGGGGATGCAGGGGCCTTCGGAATAGACGCTGAGGAAGGCTTCGATGTCCTGGGGATCGAAGAGACTTGTGTCGTTGTTGAAGTCGATGGAGTCGCAGGCGGGGCCTGAGAACGGGGTGTTGATGGTGACATCGTCGAGGACGCAGACGTCGTTCTCGGTGGAGAACTCGGCGCGGATGCGGATTTTGCGTGGGGAGTCCAGGACGTAGCGCATTGTGGTTTCGTTCAAGGGGAGATTCGTGTCGGTCAGCGTCCAGCCTTCGCCTGCGTTCAGGGGAATGGCGGAGAGCGGCACGAAGAATGCCGATTCAGATTGGACGCCGGGCTTCTGAGCGGTGTAGTACTTGAGAGTGCCAGTGACGTCGGAGTGGATTTCAACGAGCGGGAGTGGAAGGTCCTGCTCATTGTGGGTGACTTGCATTTTGAAGGTGAGGACGCCGTTGTACTTGTTGCGGTGATGTCCTAGCGCGCTGTCGGGTGCGACCCAGTAGCGGTAGGAGCCGTTCTGGGTTTCTGTACAGGCGATGTCGTCGGCGATGTCGTTGTAGATGATGAAGTTCGTGTCTTCGTCTCCTGTCCAGCCATGGGTGTTGGTGTTGAAGTTGTAGGATGTGCGCAGCGGTTCGCTGTGCAGCGCGATGGACTCGATTTCGTGACGCAGGCCGCGGGTTGCGAGGGTGTTGCATCCAGCGACGTGGCGGACGTGCTGCGTGAACTTGAGTTTGTCCAGGTCGCGGAGGACGTTGTACAACTGATCGGGTGTTGCGACGGGGCCACTGACGGAGTTGACGCGCCAGTTCTCGGCGACGAGCGGAATCGTGTTGACGTTCTGCGTGCGAAGGTTTTCGGCGATGTCGCTTTGCGCGACGAGCGTGAGGCCCGCGCCTTCGAGCGAGAAGTTGGGAATCGCATCGCCTGAGAGGCCTGTGCAGCCCGCCGCGCTCAAGAACTCAACGCGGATGTGTCCGCCGTACGCGCCGCAGTAATTGCCGGACCAGGTTGCGGGCGAGGTGTAGTAGACCTGATTGTTCGAGTCGATCGCGGCGAGGCCTGCGGGGCTGCTGAGGCGTCCGTTGCTGACGATGGTGGTGTCTGAACCGCCCGACCATTCGACGGTCCAATCTGCGTTGAGGCCGGTGTTGGTTTCAAAGTCAGCTTCGAGCATCGGGCAACCGACGGGCTTGCCCCAGCGTGCGAGTTTTCCGGCGGGTTGGCCGCCCGCAGTTGTGAAACTACCGCCAGCAATGACGTCGCCATTGCAGGCTGTGGCAAGGGCGTTGACAGGTTGGTTCGGTGCACCCCCTCCGATGGGAATCCAAGTACTACCGGCCAAGCGGAAAATCTGGGGAGTGTTGGGTGCAGCGACAACTTCACCATTGGGAAGACTTGTCATGGCAATAGGCACGTTGTTGATTGGGCTTAGTGCGGACCAGGTGGAGCCGTTCCAGCGAGCAGAGTTTTGTGCCGGGATGCCGCCAGCGGTGGAGAAGTTGCCACCCGCGATGAGGTCGCCTGTACTCGTGAAGGCCATCGAGAGGACGTTGGCGTTCATGCCCGAGCCAAGCCCGGACCAAGCGGAGCCATTCCAGCGTGCGATGTAGTTTGCGGGGTTGCCGCCTGCTGCGACGAAGGTGCCGCCTGCGTAGAGGTCTCCATTGGGCGCGACTTTAAGTACGTTGATTTCAGCGCCGAACGTATCGCCCATGCCTCCGGCGAGCGAAGACCAAGTTGAGCCGTTCCAACGAGCAACACTGCGAACGATGACGCCATTGGCGGTGTAGAAGTTGCCGCCCACGACGACATCGCCATTGGGCATGGTGGCCATGGTTCGGACGTTGACGTCGATGTTGTTGGCTAGGCCACCCATCGGGTGCCAGGTTGTGCCGTCCCAGCGTGCGATGTAGTTTGCGTCAACGCCATTGATGGACGTGAAATTGCCGCCCGCTATGACTTCGCCGTTGGGGCGAACAGCGAGAGCGAAGACCCAGCCAGACATAGTGCTCGCCAAGGGTGTCCACTGGGTTGTGCCTGTGTCGTAGTACGCGATGTTCGCGGCGGGTGTTTGCCCAGCAAAGTCGAAGATGCCGCTCACGTAGATGCGTTCGGCGAGCGGGCCAGTGGCGTCGGGGTCCCAGAGTTTGAGATCAAAGATTTGAGGCGTCGCAACAGGAGCCGAGACAGCGAAGTTGGAGTCGGGAATCCAGGTTGGCGTGCAGCTTTGGGCGAGGCAGAAATGGGTGAACGGTGCGAGGGCTGCAAGAAGGGCGAAGTGACGCAAGTGCATGAAGAGGCTCCGGGACTGGCAAGGTTGGGCCTAGGTGAAGGCCATATCTGAAAAGCGAGTGAGACGCCTTGCGGGGGCATGTTTTGCTGCTGTAGTGCGAAAACGGCGGGTGGAAGCAGCAGTTTTCGCTGGATATCGGTACCGGACGAACGCCGGACGCGGGTTGTGTGGCGGGCGGGCGCGAATGGCCGATCTTTGATTTCCTATGGCTACCGCAAAACGTTCCAAGTGGGCTGTCGGGGGGGATGGCTCGAACATGTCTCGGGTGATTTTTTTGATTCTGTCGATCGCGGCGTGGGCGTTTGTGCTCGCGAGTTTGATCGGGTATGACAGGGCGGATCCGCCGACGCATGTGGTGTGGCCGGCGAACGCGGTGGTGACGAATTGGTGCGGGCCCTTTGGGGCGATCGTGGCCAACTCGCTGTTCAAGCTCATGGGGTTTGGGGCGTGGGTGCTGGTGATTTTTTCTGGCGTGGGGTTGTTGTCCGCGGCGATGGGGAATGGGTTCAAGCACTTGCTGGTGAGGCTGGTGGGGTTGATTGTGCTGGCGGGAGCGTTCTCTGGGTTGCAGGCGCTGTTCCTGCCCAACTCGGGGTCGATGCCTGATCTTGCGGGCGGGCTGCTTGGCAAAGTGATGACGGCGGAGCTTGGGCTGCGCTTTGGCACGATGGGGACGGCGTTGTTTTTGATTCTGGGGTTGATTCTCGGCGCGATGGTCGCGATGGACGAGTGGTTTATGGCGTTGGTGGGGTGGTTGTTTGATGTGACGAAGGAACATGGAGTTCCCGCGGCGAAAAATATTGGCAGCGCAACGGGCGAGGTTGCGCTCGCGGCGGGTGCGGCGGCGGCGCGGGGCGCCGGGAATGTGTCCACGAAGGCTGGACGCGGTTTGTTTCATGCGTTGATGGATGTGTTGTCGCCTAAGAAGCGGAAGAAGAAGGTTCGGTTGACGGACCTTGACGACGCGAAAGTGCCGGGCGTGAGCGGGCTTCGCAAGGGATCAGAGTTGGGGGCGACTGGTGAGGAAGAAATTGATCCGGAGACCGGTGAGGTGATGACGCGCGCGAAGGTGGCGAAGCGGTTGAAGAAGGGTGAGGAACTGACGAAGGAAGAAGAGAAGACGTTGGAGGAGAATGCGGTGGTGGAGGTTGAGGATTCGGATGCGCAGGGTGCAAAGGGCACAGGCGGGAGCGCCAGTGTCACCACTCATGCGGAAGATGAAGAAGAGGTTCACGCCGCACCGCAGGTGTATACAGAGGACCAATTGCGCGACAAGCTCGCGAAGCTGCCAATTCTGTTTGGGCAGAACAACAAGCACAGCGCGACGGATGCGGACCTCGCATCGATGCAGGCGGCAATCGAAGAGAACGAGAAGTACAAGTTCCCGGGACTGGACTTGCTTGAGGAGCCTGAGGCGAACTTCAATCAGGTATTGGAAGCGACCGTAAAGGAGCAGGCCGAGGCGCTGATCAAGGCGCTGGAGCAGTTCAAGATCGAGGGCGAAGTTGATTCGGTTGAGTCCGGGCCTGTGATCACGCTGTTTCACGTGCGTTTGTCACCCGGGACGAAGGTGTCGGCCCTTGAAGCCGTCGGCAAGGACATTGCGCGCGTCCTCAAGGCCCAGAACATCCGCGTCGTCTCCAACATGGCGGGGCGCGACACGGTGGGCATCGAAGTGCCCAACCTGACCAAGGAAAAGGTGCGCATGAAGGAACTCATGGGGCGTACGGATCGGTACAGCACCATGAAGCTGCCAATGTTCCTGGGGAAAGACGCAAGCGGCGAGCCGCTCATCGAAGACTTGACGAAGATGCCCCACATGCTGATCGCGGGGACGACCGGTAGCGGCAAGAGCGTGATGATGAACACGATCATCATGGGTTTCCTGTACACGAAGAAGCCCAGTGAATTGAAGATGGTGTTGGTTGACCCCAAGATGGTCGAGATGTCGCAGTTCAAGGACATTCCGCACTTGATGTGCCCGGTCGTGACTGAAATGGGCAAGGCGGCGGCGATTCTGGAATGGGCGACGGTGAAGATGGACGAGCGGTATGAGTTGCTTGCGGAGGCGGGCTGCCGAGATATCGCGGCGTATAACGAACTGCCTTGGGAAGAACTCAAGGAACGCATGGGCGTGACGCCTGAGGAGGAGGTCAAGGTTCCTCGCAAGTTGCCGTACATGGTGTTCATCATCGACGAGTTGGCGGACTTGATGATGACCAACAAGGAAGTGGAGAATCACATCATCCGCATTGCGCAGAAGGCGCGTGCGGTGGGTATCCACTTGATTCTGGCGACGCAGCGGCCCCAGGCCAATGTCGTGACGGGTCTTATCAAGAGCAATATGCCTTGCCGCGTTGCGTTTAAGGTGGCGAGCGGTATGGACTCACGCATCGTGCTTGATCAGAAGGGTGGCGAGTTGTTGCTTGGGCATGGTGACATGCTGTTCTTGTCGCCTCGCAGTAGTAAGTTGACGCGTGCACAGGGAACGCTGGTGGATGATCGCGAGATTCGCAAAGTTGTGAAGTTCATGAAGGAAGTCGCGGCACCGAGCTTTGAGCGCTCGTTGGTGCAGTTGCGTGGCGGCTCGGGCAGCGACGAGCAGCGGATTGCGGACAGCGCGAACAACTCGAGCGCGAGTTTGCAGGCGGCGCAGGAAGACCCGATGTTCAATCGCGCAGTGGAGATCGTGCTTGAAACCAAGCGCGGCAGCGTGAGTTTGTTGCAGCGGCGGTTGGCGATTGGGTATACGCGTGCGTCACGGCTGGTTGATCTCATGGGCATCGCGGGGATCATCAGCGATCACAAGGGGTCGGTCGCGCGCGATGTGCTGATTGGGATTGAAGATTGGGAGAAGATCAAGCAGATGGCGGCGGAGGAGGCGAAGGCCAAGGGCATTGAGCTCAAGCACGAGACGGAGGACCCGAACACGCAGTTGGCTTCGCAGATGAAGCCGATCAGGCAGGAGGCGTTGTTTGAGCCGAAGGGGGCGACGGCGGAGGAGACAGGGGAGGAAGAGGTGGAGGAAGCGCCATTTGATGAGGACGAGGGGGAGAGCGAGCGAGCGAACTAGCGAACGAGGGGCGGGTGTCGCTGGTCGTTTGGGTTGAACACAGAGAACACAAAGAGCACAGTGAATGAAGGAGAGTGGTGGGTTCACCGCTCTCTTTTTTCATTTTTGATTTTTCTCTGTGGTCTCGGTGCTCTTTGTGTTGAGTTTGTGTTTTGAACGCCTGCCGTGGTCGCGGTCATCTCTGAGAATTTCGAATTGATTGATGTGCGAATCCCACGCGTACACGCGGCATCAACCTACTGTGCCGGGTCGGCATTATGGTTCGCGCATGTTCGGGGCGCCGCAGATTGACTTTTCGATTGACCACACTTGAGTAGAGAGGATTCTCAGTATGCCTACCGCAACGAAAGCTTTCGCCGCACAGAACGCAACTTCGCCTTTGGCTCCGTTTTCGATTCAGCGGCGTGATCCGCTCGCGAGCGATGTCGAGATTGACATTTTGTACTGCGGCGTGTGTCACTCAGACTTGCACTTTGCTCGCAACGAGTGGGGCGGGACGGTGTTTCCGGTGGTTCCGGGGCATGAGATTCTCGGGAAGGTGACGCGGGTTGGGAACAAGGTTTCGCGGTTTAAGGTTGGGGATATTGCGGGTGTGGGGTGTTTGGTGGATTCGTGTCGGACGTGTGCGTGCTGCAGCAAGGGGCTGGAGCAGTTTTGCATGAACGGTCCGATTTTTTCGTACAACGCGCCTGACAAGAATTTGGGTGGGATGACGTATGGCGGGTACTCGACGAGCATCGTGTGTGATGAGGCATTCACGTTGAAGGTGCCGAGCAATCTTGATCCGGCGGCGGCGTCGCCGCTCTTGTGTGCGGGGATCACGACGTATTCGCCCTTGCGGCATTGGAAAGTCGGGCCTGGGCAGAAGGTGGGGATTGTCGGGCTTGGCGGCTTGGGTCACATGGGCGTGAAGTTTGCTCGCGCGATGGGGGCGCACACGGTGGTGTACACGACGTCGCCCAGCAAAGTTGAAGATGCGAAGCGATTGGGCGCGCATGAGGT
>CAZEZV010000204.1:0-7625 GCA_964516725.1 uncultured Phycisphaeraceae bacterium | reverse complement strand
CTGAGCGCGATCATCGAAGCCGCGTGGCTTGAGTCGGCGCCGACGCCGAAGGAAATTCAGGACATGAAGGTTTTTGAGGGGGAGAAGGGGCCGGGCGCGACGAGTGACGCGAAACAGCAGCCGGCGATTGAGGCAAAGCCGAAGTAGCTCGCCGTGGCGATCAACGCGATTGGGTTTTCGCGCTTGATGTGATTGGTTCCTGAACTATTCGTGCCGGCGCGAGGTATGCAACATACTGTTTTGCATGTCATTGACGTCTCCCTATCCACTCTCCAAAGGCTCCGGTACGTGCGCGGCGACCGGCTCAGTGATCGCGCCGGGGAGTTTTTACATTGCCGCGCTTGTCGAAGCGCCAGGGACTGAGTTGGCTCGCGTGGATTATTCGATTGACGCATGGAACAGCGGCGCGAGGCCAGCGGCTCCGGTGCGGCTCTTTGGATTCTGGAAGTCGCAGTATCAACCCGCGTTGAAAGAGAAAAAGCAGATTCTTGATGACGCTGCGTTGCTCGAGGTCTTTGAATCACTGGGCAGCGAGTCGATTGGCGTTCAGGTGGCGGACGCCAAGCAAGTGAAGTTCCGGTACTTGCTCACGCTGCTCTTGATTCGGCGGCGCCTGCTGCGGGTGGTCGGGACGAAGAAACTGCCAGACGGCAAAGGGAACCTGATGCAAGTGCTCCGGCGGGGTGAGCCTCAGGCCGTGCCGATGGAGGTGATTGATCCGGGGCTGGACGACCTTTCGGTCGCGGATGCGATGGAATCGCTGGCGCAGCTCGCGAACACCGATGAGGCGATCGAGAGTGCCGCGGGGAGTGTTGCAACTCAGCCGCAAGCAAAGAGTGAGGCGTGAACTTTGTCGGACGTTGTGCTGTATTGTGAGAAGTCATGAGTGGGTATCAAATGCAACGCCGACTCGCATCAACCCCGATCAATGAATTCGCCGCCACACGCGGTGCCGGCGTGCTAAACGCCGCGTACGTCTTGCTCACGTGCGCCGCGTGCCTTTCGCTCGCGGCATGCGGCTCAAAGCCCAAGGCGGGCAATCTGGGTATCGCCCCAGACCTCACAGCGCGGCTTCAACCCTTGATCGTCTCCGAATCGCGCAACCAGCCTGCGAACTTGCCTGACGCCCAATCCATGATCTCGCGGCACAACGCCCGCGTCGTGGACCTGGGCTCGCTGCGAACGCCGGTCACGCTGCTGATCGATGCCCCCAAGGGTGACGGCAGCGACAAGCGGCTGCAAGAGCAGGTCGAAGGCAGCCTGCAACTCATTCAGCCTCACCAAGTGTCGCTGCGTGTGGACAAGGTTGGTCAGACGCTGTTCGTGATGGGCTCCAATGCCGAGCGATATTGGTGGATCGAGTTTGGCGATGAACGCTGGGCGTATGTCGGCGCGACGGCGCTCGCAACGCCCAAGAAAGCCGCGAAGTTTGGTTTGCCGGTGCATCCGCTTGACCTGATCGAACTCGCCGCGATCACGCCTTTGTCCAGCGGAGCGCAGACAGCGTGGGATTCGAAGCGGCAGTTGCTGCGCGTCGTCGACAACGCTCGCTGGGGCACGCGCGTGCTGCTGTGCAGCGTCGATGCGCCAAAGCCGGGCGGCGATCCTGACGCGTACGTTGAAGTGCGGGGCGTGTGGCTCGCGGACCAGGCCGGGCGCATCGTGGCTTGGAGCGAATTGACGCGCCAGGCGCCCGTGCCCATCGACGGGAACACGCGCTCACCCGCCGCGATGGCGCGAAACGTGCTTGTGCATGTCCCAGCGCGCGACACGCGCGTTGAAGTGTTGATCATCGACCCCGAAAATCCCGGCAAGCGCATCAAGACCAGGCAGTTCGACATCGCGAAAGTCCTCGACACCTACGAAGTGAAGGACATCACCGACATCGATCAGGAACCGACGGAAGTAGCGAGCGAGGACGCGCTGCCAACGCTGCCGCAGGCGAGCAAGCCGATCGACGCACACGCACTGCCTTCGCTTCCGACGCCGGAAAAAGTGCATCCGTGGTCAGGCCAGAAGCCAAAGGGCAGCACGACGCGCGGCGGGACGTGGCGCGAGGGTGGGCGGCGGTGAAACTGCATCGTTTCCTGCACATCATGGTGCTCGCTTTCGTCGCACTTTCGTGCTGCGCGTCATTCTCACGTGCACAGGTTTCCATCACCGGCGCCGGCTCCCCCGTTCGCCTCGATGACCAAGGTCGCCCCGCCGGCTGGCACGCGTGGTTCATGGTGCTGGATTCGTGGCCAATCAATCCAAGCAATGTCGCGACTGATCGCGCAGCGCTGCCTCGCACGCGTGCGATGCTGCTGCACGTGCCGCCCTCGATGTCGTTCGCGCCTCGCGCAGAGCAGCAGGGCGTGGCGCGTGCGCTCGCCGCTCTGGAGTTTCCGTACGTCACGCCCCACATCGGCGCGGCGATGAACCGCGTGTATCTCGCAATCGAAGCAAGCGAAGTCTTGCCTGCCACAGCGTCCGTCGATGGTGGGGCCGACAAACTACCCGCTCTGCCTTCGCGCCCGACGCGCGTCATCGCGATTCCAACCGGCTTCTACGAAGGCCGATGGCTGAACGTTGGTCCGCCCGAAGAACTTCGTGTGCTGCCGGCTGATCGACCTGTTGTGAGTTTCGCTGTGTGCAGCGTCGGTCCCGTCGCGCTCATCGGTCCTGGCGGGCGCGGGCTTCATAGCGTGGACAAGTTTGAGTTGCTCATCCTGCCCAGCGGCCTCAATCAGAACTGGCAGAACCTCGTGCTACCGCCCTTTGCAGATGAGTCGCGCGTGGTGCTGTCCGCGGGCGGCGACTTCATCACAGCGTTCGCGCCCGCGACAGACGCCGATCCACCCAGGTTTGCCATCGGGAAAGTCTCGAAGCGAGAGGCTGTCGGGCCCGCATTGCCAATGAAGTTGGGAGGAACCGGGCAAACCCCCAGCGTGATTGAAGTCGAATGGCGCGTCGCCCCGCTGCCAAAGTCCGCTGGGCGAAGCACGAAACCTCGCTTCGCTGTCACGCGGCGCGGCGTGGTCGCGGCGTTGATCGTGCCCGCGCGTGAATCATCGGAATCATCACAATCTTCCGGCACAACACGCACCGACACACCCGCCACCAACGCATCGCTCGAAGCTTGGGTGCTCGACCCGCAGGTTCTGTTCGCAAGCAAACCTCGCGCAACAACGCACGTCGGCTCCGAACTCACGACATGGCGATTGCTCGCAAAGGAAAGTGTTGCGATGAACGCCGACATCGCGCGCGATCAGAACTTCGCGGTCGCTGCCCTTGACGGCGAAGACGCGATTGTCGTTGCGTGGCCCCCGGGCAGGTCGCTTTCAATCAAAGCCGTTGACCCGTGGACGCGGCTGGGCTACGCGATGATCTCCACAAGCACAGGCCGCCTCATCGAAGCCGGGCCGCTCTCGATCATCAGCCCGGTGACACGCCACGACTACCGCATGATCGGCGTCTTGGTCGCGTGGGTGATCGGTCTGATCGCGCTGGTGCTCATTCGCCCGCCCGCGAGCGAGTACCGCCTCTCACTGCCCGACGACATCACGCTCGCCGAGCCGCTGCGCAGGCTGGTGGCGGGCATGATCGACTTGGGGCTGGCCATGACGCTCGGCGGGATCGCCGCGGGCAATTCGCTGGGCGACCTTGTCATGCTCGACGTCAGCGACCTGCTCACAACCCAGCACGGCCACATCACCCTGCTCGCGGTGCTAGGTGTGGGCTTCGTCAGCGGCTCCTTCGGCGAATTCATGTTCGGAAGGTCGCCGGGCAAAGCAATCGCGGGGTGCTTTGTGGTGAAGATCGGCGGTGTCGCGCCGGCGGTGAGCGGGGAACGAAGAACGGGGAGTGGAGAAAACAGGACAGAGAGTGGTGAATCTGAAACGGCTCGCGGCACCCCGCTCCCCGTTCCCCCCCTCCCCGACCTCATGTACCCCTCCGCCCCCGAAGCCATGCTCCGCAACTTCATCAAGTGGTTCCTCCCCCCAGCCGCCCTCGCTGGCATCTGGCGCGAGGCGGGTCGGCATCGCGGGGAGCAGTACACGGGGACGGCGGTGGTGGTGCCGGTCGAGGAAGATGAGGGGTGGGAAGATGAGATGTAGGGCGAAGCGAGAAGCGAAAAGCACAAAGCGAAAAAAGGGCAGAAAAGGAGGTACGCCGTGCGGAGCTTGTTGCAGAGGCGGTTGTTGGTTGTGCTGCTTGCGAGTGGATTCGCGTTGTTTGCATCATGCTCGAAGAGAACATCGAAGAACTTCACAACGCACGCGGGGACAAAGATATTCTGGGAGAGGTACTCGCGTGGAATCGGACACGCCACATCCACATACGGAGAAGTCTGGACAGAAACCGGCTCAAAGGTCATTGATCATCTGACGGGCTGTCCGCCGTACGTGATCCCTGTCATAAACTCCAACTACGTCATTGCGAGTGACGACAAGAGCGGGAAACATCCAACGGTGTACTTCATAGATGTTGTGACAGGTAAGAGTTTCTCTGCTGAGTGTCCTGATCGGACTGGCCTGAGCATCAACTGTGACGGCATTTGCAGTGCAGAGCAGGCCTCGCCCAATCAAATCACAATCTTCTTATACGGCACAAAAAAATATGTTCTTGACATCGCTGCCAAAGAGTTCGTGCCTAATAAATGACGTTGGAGCCGTGCATACTTGATTGAAACCCTCTGCGAATCACCTGCGCGGGTTGGCACGCAGGTTGCCCAAACCCGTGCCATCAATCTGACCGGCTTTGCGGTCAGATTGATGCCGAACGACCACAAGCACCCGAGAGCATCAATCTGCTCGCAAGGCCGAGCAGATTGATGGCACGGGATTGGGGCCACCCGCCCCACCCGCCGTTCAAGTGTCGAGCAACGTTCAAGGAAGGGCTTCAACATGCGTACGTCAGTCGTCATTTGGTTCGTCGGTGTCACGGTCTTGATTGTCAGTTGCACCAAGCAGCCAGAACCCGCGAATGAAACTGGCACGATCAGTCCTTCCGCGCCAACACCCAATCAAGCACAGACTCCTCAAGACGCTGCCCAGTCTCCTCCAAAGCGAGATGAGCAACCGCATACGCCTTCTCTCGTCATCGACGCCGCGCCAACGTCTGAAATTCGCGGCGTCGTGCGAGCAGTATTTGAGGATTCGCGCGGCACTCTGTGGATCGGTGGCGAATGCGACCTGTTCCGCAACGATGGAAGCACGCTGACCAGCTACGACATCAAGGATGATCTGGGCCGGGCCGTCACGATCATGAAGATCGTCGAAGACAAGGCCGGGAACGTCTGGTGCGGAACAAGCGGCGGCGTCACCCGGATTGACGGCAAGTCATTCACGAGCTACGGCGAAAAGCACGGCCTGATCAGCCCCGGTGTCTGGAGCATGGCCTTTGACGCGAGCGGCGTCATGTGGATCGGCACCATCGAGGGCGTCTTTCGATTCGACGGAAAAACATTCTCCCCCTTCGCCCTTCCAGAAGCCCAGCCCGATCCGACCCGAGGCGTGACCAGCGGCAAGTTCGTGCATTGCATCACGGTGGACCGCAAGGGGCAGGTGTGGTTCGGCACCAACGGGGGCGCGTACGTCTACGACGGCAAGACCCTGACAAACATCTCCGAACGCGACGGCCTGCCGAACAACGCCGTCAGCGGCATTCTCGAAGACAAGTCGGGGAACATCTGGTTCGGGACGGTGCACGGGGGCATCAGCCGGTTTGATGGAAAGAACTTTACAAACTTCACGCAGCAGGGAGTCGTCGAAGGCGAGGAAGTCTGGTGCATTCATGAAGGTCGATCCGGGAACCTCTGGTTCTCCGGCAAGAACTCGCCCTTGTACCGATACGACGGCAACGCATTCACGAAGCTGAATGAGCAAGTCGGCATCACGTCGCTCGCGTTCACCATCGTGGAAGACAGCAGCGGACGCCTCTGGCTGAGCGGAACGAACGGCCTGTTTCGCCATGACGGCGAGTCGTTTGTCAAAGTCACAAAGGATGGGCCGTGGCGGTAAGAGGTGGGGGGCTCTCGCGCAGTGCCATCTCCCCATGCCGACGATGAGGCTCTGCGAATCGTCGCGCTGATTCTTCGCCACGGCGGGGCGACGGCGTGTAGCCGCGGGTGCAGCGACGCGGCTTTGGACGTCGTGGAACCCGTGGAAAACGTGACTGAAAGTGGGACCGCCCCGGAGGGGCGGAGGGAACGCGAATTGCACGGGAAGCGTTCGTCGTCGCACAGGCCGGTTACACTAGAAAGCAATTCCGCAATGGAGAACTCAGCATGGCAGTCCCGAAGCGAGTAGCCGACCGGATCGAGCGAACACTCAAAACGTTCCAAAGCGTTCTGGAACAGCAGAAAGCCCGCGATGTCTCCGAGGCCGACACGGTCACGATTGTCAAGGACTTGCTGAGCGATGTCTTCGGTTACGACAAGTACGCTGAACTGACGAGCGAGCACAGCATCCGGAGCACGTTCTGCGACTTGGCCGTGAAGTTGGAAGGCAAGTTGGCCTTCCTGATCGAAGTCAAAGCCATTGGGCTTGACCTCAAGGACAATCACGTCAAGCAAGCAATCGACTACGCCTCGAACCAGGGTTGCGAATGGGTCGTGCTCACGAATGCTATCGAGTGGCGGTTGTATCATGTCCTCTTCAAGAAACCAATCGACAAGCAGGAGATTGCGCATTTCAACCTTCTGACCGTTCGTGCGAAGAACGCTGATGATCTCGAAAAGATGAATCTGTTGACCCGCGAAGGATTCACGAAGAGTTCCCTCGCGGAGTACCGTGACCGCAAAGACGCGGCCAGCCGTTTTATGCTTGCGGCGATCATTCTGCACGCGGAATCGGTGCAGTCCGCAATCCGGCGGGAGATTCGACGGACTACCGAGATAGCTGTTGAAGAAACAGTGATCGATAAGATGCTCCGCGATGAAGTTTTGAAGCGGGAGACGATCGAGGGGCCTGAAGCGGATGCAGCAAACCGACGTGTGTTGAAGAGTGCCGACCGCCGCATCGTCAAGGGATCCGAAAAAGACAACAGCGTCAATGCAATCGCACCGGAAACCGCTCAGGCAAGCAACGTGGCACATGCTCCGAAGTCCGAGTGAGTTGACGATGTTCTACTTCTCCGCCCCTGCCGGGGCGGTCCCCGTTTCAGTTACGCTCTCCACGGGTTGCGCTTCGCCCGCGAGGACGCAGGTTGTGCCGCACGCGGGAGCCGTGGCCACAGGCCTTCGCTCCGTTGGGGCGGGGAGTGATGTGTGGTAGGTACACGCGGATCGTGCGCGGCGTGGCACGGCAAATCGCCCTGCGGCAGTCGCGAACGGTCGGCCGTGAGTGACCAACGGTGCCTCATCAGTCGCTGACGGGCTTGCGTTGGTCGTTGTCGCGGCCGCGTCAGCCATTGACGGGCGGCTTGCAGTCATTGACAGGGCCGGATTAGTCGTTGTGGGGCGCGGAATAATCGTTGAGGGGCGGCTCTTTGCTCCTGTGGCGCGCCTCATTGCTCCGTCGGCGCGGTTCGGCGCTGCGATTCCGGGCGTGCGCGCTCTGTTGGCGCGGCTCAATGCTCTGTTGAGGCGCCTCAACGCTCCGTTGACGCGCGTCATTGCTCTGTTGGTGGGCGTCAACGGG
>CAZEZV010000203.1:0-7633 GCA_964516725.1 uncultured Phycisphaeraceae bacterium | reverse complement strand
GATCAAGACCCACTATCGCTCCAACGCAAACTTCACAATGCAGGGATTGACGGACAGCCAGCGAATGATTGATCGCTGGAGACGCTTTGAGGATGCAGCGAATGCGAATGCAACCTTGCAACCGACGCCCGCGCACGCAGCGGCACAGCAGCAGGCCAGCGAGGACTTCGCCGCCGCACTGCACGACGACCTCAACATCGCCGGCGCGATTGCTTCGCTCAATACCTACGTCAGTGCCGTCGAAGCCCCCAACGCATCGGACTTGCGGGTCTTGAAGCAGTTTGACGACGTGCTGGGCGTGCTCAGTCTGCCTCGGGTTCAAAATGCGTCAACAGAAATCGGCGTCTGGACCGCCGGCCTTTTGCCCGATGCAGCCGTCGAAGCTTTGCTCGTCCAGCGGCGCGATGCACGCGCAACAAAGGACTTCAAGACCAGCGACGTTATTCGCGATAAACTCGCGGCGATGGGCTACGCCATCAAGGACATGGCCGGGGGCAAGGTTGAAGTCCGCCGCACGCAGTAGGCCCGGCGTCTCACCGGGCACCGACGACAGTTGACAGCCGCTGCCCCGCGAGATGCCGGGCCTACGAAAAAAACATGCTCCGTCCCCCCAAAACCCTTCTTCTCCACACCCTCGCCGACCTTGCGAAGCTGCTCGCGCTCAGTTCAACGGTGCTCGTGTTGGTCATCGCCATGGGCGCGGCGATCAAGCCACTCTCCGACGGATTGCTGGAAGCGACGGACGCCGCGGTGTACATCAGCCTCGCGTTGATACCGATGCTTGCGTACGTACTGCCATTCGCCGCGGGCTTTGCGAGCACACTTGTCTATCACAGGCTGGGCACGAGCAACGAAGCCCTCGCGCAGTACGCTGGCGGCGTGTCGCATCGCAACGTGCTTCTCCCGGCGTTCGTCATCGGGATTGGGCTCATGCTGAGCCTTGGCACGCTCAACGAGTTCATCATCCCTCGCTTCCTGCGCGAGATGCGCCACATGATCACGATCGACTTTGCACGGTTGCTGAGTCAGGAAGTGTCGCGGGGCAAGGCGCTGCGTCTTGACGATTGGCTCATCTTCGCGGACCGCGCTGAACGTATCCAGCCTTCGCCCGGCAGCGGAGTGCGAGAGCAGGTCGTGTTCTCGAGATTCGCGGCAATCAAGATCGGCCCCAGCGGCGTCCCCGAGCAGGAAGCCGCGGCGACCACCGCAACCATGTGGCTATATCCGCCCGGAGAGTTTCCGGGCGATGCACCGGGCGCGACCGACAAAGACGCGAGCGTTGTGGTGCTTGAAATGCAGGGCGTCTCCGCCAGCGACACGACGGGCGTTGGCGGCTTTCGCGACTCCTCGACCGCCGTGTTCTCGATTCCCAATGTCTTTCGAGATAATCCAAAGTTCCTGACGTACTCAGAACTTCGCAATCTTCGAAACAACCCGGATCGGATGAACAACATCGACTCGCGCCGCCGCGACCTCGCGCTCTCGATGCAGGAGGAGGCGACACGCAATGCAGTGCGCGATCAACTCTCGCGCGGACAACTGAGGTTGATAGACGAGCGAGGGCGCACGGTCGTCCTGCATGCAATTCCAAAGGTGTGGGAGGCGTCAACGGGCCGGCTGGAGGTCTCGCCTCCTGAAGGCAAGCAGAACATCGAACTGTTCCACGCCCGCGATGGCGACAAAGGCTCGGTTGAACTGCATTCCATCGCGTCCCAGGGCGAGGTGCGCATTCAACTCTCACAGGACCTGACACATCGGCGCGTCACGATCTCGATTGACCTCCGAATCCTCCGCACGCGAGAATCAAGTTCGCAGGCGTCTTTCGCCGGGGTGCCCGAGCGTTCCCAGTTTCACGCCGGGCCTCTGCGGCTTGCGGATGAGGCTATTGACTCGCTGGCGTCGATGCCTTCGGCGCGGCTGCTGGGCGAGGCAGAAAGAAACCCTGCGTTTCTGGATCGCGCCTCAGGCCTGCGCGGGCAGATCGACAGGCTGCTCAAGGAGGCGATGTCCAAGCAGCACGAGCGATGGGCGATGGCTGTAAGTTGCTTTGTGGTCACACTCACCGGCGCGATCACGGCGTTGCTCCTGAGCCAGCGCATGCCACTCACGACGTACCTATGGACGTTTGTGCCTGGCCTTGTGAGCTGGGTCACGATCGCAGGCGGGCAGCAGATGACCGAGCAGGCAGGCGAACGAGGCTTGATCCTCATGTGGTCCGGCGTTGGCGCGTTGGGGCTGTACGCAGCTGGAATGTACTGGAAACTTTCGAGGCACTGACGAAGCGGTCAAAAACCCCGCTGAGCGACCAACTCCAGACTTCCATCACCCGCAGGCGTTACGCTCCACATCTCATGATGTAACTTCGCAATGATCTGTGATGACCACGACCTCTAATTGAGCTGCACGCCCTTGGAGTCTGCGGTGATGGTCACGATGTCAATAATCGACCAGATGAACGCCGCGAGCACGAGTATGAACGACAGTCCGGCAGTGCATGGGAGAAACACGATGCCTATGCCGCCCAGCGCGAGCTGCGCCGCACCCCGGCCTGTCAGCCCGATCACGAAGTTGTGGACACCGAAGACACCAAGGAAGATCGCAAGCACGATGTAGACGAGTCGGCTCGCGGCGGGCATACCCGAGGGAATGGGGGGCGACATAGTCGATGACCAAGCACCGGCCGCGCTGGCACCAGCGTTCTTAACGGCACACCACTCAGGCGAATAGTTCATGGACGGGCTGGACGATTTGACTTCGTTCGCTGGCGAACCGCTCTGACCAGCGTTGGCAGCGGCGAAAGAGCTCGTGTCACGCGACGCGGACGCGGGCATCGGTGGCGGCACTGCATCGGCATTCGCCGCGCCCGGCACGTTCATCTGCGTACCGCAGACCGGGCACTTGACGGTCGAACCGGCGAATTCCGGGGCGATGTTGACTTGCTGTGAGCAGGATGAGCACTTGAGGATGTACATGCACTGTTGTTGGGAGACGTTGGGGGCGGATTGCAGCGTTTCGTGCAGATTTCTCTCGCTGCGTCGGCGAATCCGCGTCGAAAGCCGCTGAAATTCAAGCCTTCCGCGATTGGTTGAAACTGCATGGCACTTTGCGTGTAATATTGCCGCACATGGCTACTGCGAATGCGATTCAACTGCGCGGCGTCAATAAGCGATTCGGGCCCAAGGTGGCTGTTTCAAACCTTGACCTGACCGTTCCCGAAGGTGCTTTGATCGGGCTCATTGGGCCCAACGGTGCCGGGAAGACGACCACGATCCGGATGATCATGTCGATCATTTTTCCGGACTCTGGCTCGGTCGAAGTCTTGGGGAAGGAGTCGGCGGTCGAGAGCAAAGACAGAATCGGGTACTTGCCTGAGGAGCGCGGGCTGTACAAGAAAATGAAGGTTGGCCCGTTCCTCACATACATCGCACGGCTCAAGGGATTGGACGGCGCCGGGCTTGAAAAGAAAATTCTCCGGTGGTTGGAACAAGTGGACCTCGCCGACTGCTACCGCAAGCGGTGCGAGGAATTGTCCAAAGGCATGCAGCAGAAGGTCCAGTTCATCGCGAGCGTGATTCACGAGCCCGATCTTCTGATTCTCGACGAACCGTTCTCCGGGCTTGATCCCGTCAACTCGCGCCTTCTGCGAGTGTTGGTCGAAGAACAGCATCAGCGCGGCTGCACACTCATCTTCAGCACGCATCAGATGAGTCAGGCGGAGGCGTTGTGTGATCGCGTGGTCATGATTGATGACGGGAAGAAGGTCCTAGACAACACGCTGAGTGAGATTCGGGCGAGGTATACGCCGCGAGAGGTCGCGATTGATGTTGGCGACGGATTCGATGAATCGCTGATGAATCTCATTGAGCGATTGGACTGCGTCGAATCGATTTCGACGCCTTCAAGTCGATTTGAAAAAGCCAAGTATGAGTACTTGGCGCACGTGGATCGGGTAAAGTCAGATGTCAAGAACAAGCGAGTTCCTGGCCACGAGGGCGAAGACAGAATCGCTGTGTATAGCGACGATGTTGTGAAACGTGAACTCGACACAATCAGATCGCGAACTGCGTCGGACAAGTTGATGCGAGTCCAACTCAAAGAGGGGCATGAAGGCAAGAAAGCGATTCAGCAGATTTCGCCGCTCATACTGGCGAATCGAATCGAACTTGTTCGACCCACATTAGAGGACGTTTTTATCGAGATCGTTGCAGGAAATACATCAAGCGATGAAGAGCGATTCCAGTTGCAGAGCATGCTGCAGTCGGCGGGCGCGAACGGCCGTGCGGACAACAGCGGCGACTGATGCGTGCTATGTGCGTCCTCTACATACGCAGCATGGCCTTCTAGGCCATGCCAAGCCCAGCACAACTGTGCGATTCGGAGATCGCAATTGCCATTCGTGCGTTTTCCAACGACGACGCACGACGAGATTTCGGTCTACACGCGAGGCCTAGAAGGCCATGCAACGGACGCCGTACCCTCAAACGTGCATCCCGGCCCTCTCATCCCCCACTGCAAGCCCGGCATCTGGCCCGACTCAATTGTGCCAAGCCGATTCGCTTCGCACATCTTGCAAAGCACACCGGCGACGGCGCGGGCGGCGTTGCTGGGGTTGCCGGATGACCTCGGAGTGAAACTCAACAACGGCCGACCCGGCGCGGCCCAAGGCCCGACGGCGTTTCGCGCGGCTTTGGCGAAGTACGGGGTTGCAGACCCGGCCGACATCCAGTTTCCCAGAGTCTTTGATGCTGGCGATGTTGCTCCGGCCCATGGGCATGACGAAGCGGCGCTGCATGCGACGCACGATCGCGTGTCGGAAGCCGCGGCGGCGATCGTGAAGCTCGGCTTGTTTCCAATCGCAATCGGCGGCGGGCATGACCTGACCTTTGCCTTTGTTCGTGGCGTTTTGCAAGGCTTGGACGCTCGCGACAAATCACCGGCGACTACTGGGACAAGGAGCCACCCGACAGCTTGTTTGTACTTCGACCCGCATCTGGATGTCCGCAACACCGCCGGAAGTGGCATGTCGTTTCGAAAGCTAGTCGAAAACAACCTCGTCGAGCGGCTTGTCATCGCCGGATTCAATCCACTCGTCAACGCACGCGAGCATGTTGGGTGGTTCAAAGCCAACCGCGGCGTAGTGCTGGCCTCCGACTGGACCAAGAACTTAGAAACCGTTGGACCAGACACCGCACCAGCATGGCAAAAGCACTTCGTCGGCACAAACCGCATCGTCTGTTCATTCGACCTAGACGTGCTGGACCAATCCATCGCCCCAGGCGTTTCAGCCATGAATCCCTGCGGTATCAGCGTCGCTACGGCCAGCAAGGCCCTTGCCGCCATAACCCGCAATCCTTCTCTCTGTTGCCTTGACTTCATGGAATTGAGCCCGCCGCACGATGAAGGGGGTAGGACCGCGCGCGTGGCTGCACACTTGTTCCTTGTCGCCTTGGCTGGATTGATGCAGGGACCGTTGTGCCACGATAACTCGGCGTCTTGCTTGGAGTAGAGCGAGAAGCAGGGAGTTGAAGGATTCACTGTGCCGCACGTCATGACTCAGCCTCAACAGAACTCGCCGAGCAAACAGAACTCGCAGGCTGCATCAGCCCCGAAGGCTGCTGGTTCTTCGAGCGCGGGCACGTTCGTACACGCGGTGCAGCCGGGCGGGTCAAACTTGTACGGGCCCGCCGCGCCGACGCTCATCACGAATGCAAAGGCGATCACGCTGCTCATGGGCAAGCGACCCCGTCGCGGTGAAGATCTTGGCGAGTTGTCAATCTTGCCGCGTGCGGATGTCCTCGTCGAAAACGGCAAGATCACAAGTGTCATGCCCGGTCCGAGCGCCCTGCGCGACATGCAGCGCGCGGGGGTGAGAGTCATCGATGCAAATGGCGACGTGCTCCTGCCCGGTTTCGTCGACTGCCACACGCATGCGTGCTGGGCGGGCTCCCGCATCGACGAATGGGAAATGAAACTCGCCGGTGCGAGCTACCTCGACATCTTGAAGCGCGGCGGCGGCATCATGTCGACAGTCGCGGCTGTCCGCAAAGCAACCCAGCCGGAACTGACGGGCCTGTTGCTCGAGCGCCTCGCCCGAATGCTCGAAAACGGCACGACGACGGTCGAAGTGAAGTCGGGCTACGGCCTCTCGACGCACGACGAACTCAAGATGCTTCGCGCCATTCACGATGCCGCGCCGAAGTTTCAGGGCAGCATCATCGCGACCGCACTGCTCGGACACGCGATTGACCCCGCGGAGTCGCGCGAGGCGTTTGTCCGCCGCATGATCGACGAAACACTGCCAGCGATCACACAGGAATTCCCGGGGATCGCCATCGACGCATACTGCGAAACAGCCGCGTGGTCGCCCGGTGAGTGCATGGAGCTCTTCGAGAAGGCCTACGCCGCCGACCATCCCATCCGCGTCCACGCCGACCAGTTCAACTGCCTGGGCATGACCAGTTCCGCAGCCCTGCACGGCTACATGAGCGTCGATCACCTCGAAGCCAGCACGCCTGCAGAGCTCGACGTGCTGGGCCGCAGCGGCACGGCGGGCGTGATCCTCCCCGCGTGCGGATACCACCTCGACCATCGATACGCGAGCGGGCGTGCGCTGGCGAGCAAGGGCGGCATCGTCGCGATCGCGAGCAACTGCAACCCTGGCTCTGCGCCGTGCTACTCGATGCAGAATGTCATCCAGCTTGCGGTGCGCAACTGCGGGCTGAAGATTTCGGAAGCGATCACGGCGTCGACCGTCAATGCGGCGCATGTGCTCCGACTGATTGATCGCGGCACGCTCGCCCCGGGGCAGCGGGCGGACCTTGTGCTGCTGCGCACGACGGACGAGCGGGACTTGGCGTACGAGTTTGGGACGAACTTGGTGCGGATGGTGATGTGTGGTGGGCGAACGGTTCGGGGATGAGTTGTAATATTGCAAAAGAGAAATCGACCGGCTTTCGCCGGTCGATTTTGCGTTTTGGAATCACTGGTTGCTCGCCCGGCTCGGAGAGCCGGGGTACCCAACCCCCGTCAATTACTCCTTCACTTTGAACTCGGCGTCGATCACATCATCCTTGCCGCTCGTAGCCCCGGCTTTGGGCTCGGCCGCGCTGCTTTCCTGCGCAGTCTTCGCTGCTTGCTCATAGACAATGCGACCCAACTCCATGCTTTCGCGTTCGAGGTCAGCAACGGCGATTTCGAGGGCCTTCTTGTCATCGCCCTTGAGGCGGGTTTCGAGGGTGCTCATCGCGGTTTCGATCTTGCCACGAACATCCTGCGTGACGCGGCCGCCGTGCTCTTCGAGGCTCTTGCGAGTTGCGATGAGCATTTGGTCGCCCTTGTTCTTGAGGTCGACCATTTCGCGGCGGTTCTTGTCTTCCGCGGCGTGCATTTCGGCGTCGCGCTTCATGCGTTCGATCTCGTCCTTGTTGAGCCCGCCGCTATTGGTGATCTTGATGTCGGACTTCTTGCCCGTCGCCTTGTCGGTTGCGGTCACGGTGAGGATGCCGTTGGCGTCGAGTGCGAATTCGACTTCAATCTGCGGCAACCCGCGTGGAGCCGGTGCAATACCTGAAAGTTCAAACTGACCCAGCGTGCGGTTGTCCTTGGCGAACTCGCGCTCGCCCTGGAGGACGTG
>CAZEZV010000202.1:0-7637 GCA_964516725.1 uncultured Phycisphaeraceae bacterium | reverse complement strand
GCTCGTGTCGTTGTTGAAGTCGATGTCGTTGCAGGTTGCGACGCCAGGAACGCACGGCCCTTCGCTATAAACGGACAAGAACGCGTCGATGTCCTGCGGGTCAAAGAGCGAGGTGTCGTTGTTGAAGTCGATGGAGTCGCACGCTGGGCCAGTCGTGGCGAGATTTGCAATCACCCATTCGATGGCTTCGTCGTGCTCGGCTTCGGTCTTGTTTTGGTTGAACACCAGCCAGAAGGGGAGCGATTCCTGCATCGACGTTTGGTTGCCTGCGAGCGTTAACTCGAGGAGGTAAATGCCATCTGCAGCCGGAGCACCCAGCGTGTACTCCAGATGGCGGTGCCATTCGCCATTGGAACCAACCGTGAGCGCAAAGCCGGTCGTGACGACATCCGTCATAGGTGTTGCAACCGATGCCACAGGCCCAAAGCCGATGCTGATTTGCTCCGCCGGGATCACACTGCCAAACTCGCCGTCCTGCCACAGGCGCAGGGCCTTCTGCACTCGAAACAAGATCGAAGACGGCACGGGAAACGCACCAATGAGAGACGTGAACCCGGGCTCATCGGTAAAGTCTGGAAACAACTCGCCAAAGTCGCTACCGAAGACGCGTTGGCCAGAAGTGAACGCGCTGCTTTCAACAACGCCGGTTGCGATGCGACCGTCAACAAGGCCAACACCGATATCGCCCGCGTGCTGCGCGAAGGCGATGGAACTGGTCGACAAAATCCCTGCACAAAGAGCTGTAATTGCTGTGAACTTCATGGAAACCTCACTGATTGAAAGACGATTTTCGAGTCGCGTGTGCTTCGATCACCACAGAGACACACAGGGAATACGAGAGGAAGACAGAAAGGGAGAATGATCAAGATGTCATATCCCAATATTTTCTCTTCCTATCTCTGCCCCTCTGTGCCTCTGTGGTGATCGAACTTCACAAACGACCCACACACCGCGCTTCATCGCGGCACCTTGGGATCAAACTGATTGCGAAACCGATCCTGAAACACATCTCGAAACGTGTGCTGCGCGATGTGCCCGTCGATGTAGCTGTAATTGCTGAACGCATTCCAACTCCGCGCCTTCCCGCCCCACGCGTGCGTCTTCATCTGGCCTGACGCAAGCGCAGGCGGCGCGTCCGCCGGGCCTGGCGACCACCCTTCCGCATGCACATGATCACTCACGGCGAACGAGCCTTCTTCCGTCATCAGGAAAAATTGCACCGTCGTCTGCGGAAATGGAATGCGCGTCAACCGATCAAACGGCTCGCCCGGCAACACACCCGGGTTGTAAGTTCGGCTCAGCCAGTTGTTCATGCCATATGACGTACGTCGAGGCTGCCCGCCAACAAGTTGGCCCTGTCCGCCGTTATCGATCGACCAATACTTGCTCGCGTCACCCGGTGACTTGACCGCCAGCGGCGATTGGTAGTACTCCGAGAGCACGTTGATGAACGACAACGCGGGGTCTCCCCCGCCGCCGTGAGGCAAGCCCACGTCGACGAAGAATTCCTTGTAGTCGTTCATGTACGCGACATGAACCGTTGCCAATGTCCGCACATTCGCCATGCACTTTGTCGCTCTCGCAACAAACCGTGCCTTGGTGAGTGAAGGGACGAGCAATCCGATCAGAATCGCGATGATCGCAATGACAACCAGCAGCTCGATGAGCGTGAAGGCAGCGCACGCGCGCTGGCCCGCTCGTCGAACACGACGAAGAGACATGACAAACTCCCGGAGTGGATACACATACCTGCATGCGGCCCGACCGTAAGGGAGGGGCTTGCACCAGTGGACGTGCAGGCACTGCAAGTTTCCGACAACGCACACCGTCGCCAAACTTAAAGAGCACGAGCAGGGGCAACTCAGGAAAAGTCAGCACCAGCACACGCAACACAACTTCGCAGCTCTTATGCCCTCGGCGGCCCGCAAATCCACAGCACGGGCAACAACTCAACCCACAGAACGCAGATCGGCCTTGTTTCTACCTCCCGCGCTCGTTCATTCAAAACAACAAACTCTCGCCCCGCAGGCACACCGTCGCCCGAAGGCAGTAACGCCACGACGCAGACCACGCACTCGCGCTCTTCATGCCCGCACTCGTCGTTGTGATGATGATGCCACAAGGGCAGCAGCGCAGTGACGAGCGCCGCCCAGATCAGGACGAGGGGCAAGAAGTGCCGGGCTCTCGCTAATGAGAACACATTATCATTATACAACCGCTTCTCGCCGTTGCAACCGAAATGTGAAAAATTGGGTGCGCGTCTGCCGGTCGACAACACTCGACGGCCTTGATCTGGAACTTCGCTCGAAAACTCGCTCAGGTCGGGCGTTGAATTCAGGCTTTTCCGGTGTCAGTCCTGCTTCAGCCACCACCACAACCCCGCAACGCACAGCGCGAAAATTCCCCACAGCGCGAGAATGCTCGTCACAAAGTACGGGTACGCGCACATCACCACGCCCGCCCCCAGCGTCTTGAAGTTCCCGGCTTTCTTGCCGTGCATGAACAGGCCCATCCCGATGAGCCCGATCATCAGCCCGGAAAACAATGCCCAGGGGTTTCCAAAGTCCATGCGATGCGCCCTTCTCCCCGCGTGCCCGCTAGAAAATCGGTTTCATCATCCCAGCAACCTCACCCAAACTCCAACTCCACCAGTTCTGCTCACGCCTGTACCATGTATCCGATTCAACCAGCGTTATTGACATCGGGCGTTCGCCTTTCCGAACAACCTTGCACTTGTCCTTGCGGCACTGGCCCTGAGATCGCTCGATGCACACGCCCACAACTCCCCCACCACTTCCACCGCAACCACACACCGCGCCCGCCGCGACCTTCGCCGCACCGCCACGCAAGGAACTGGTCCAAGACAACCACCCCTGCCTCAAGTGTGGATACAACCTGCGTGGCCTCTCCGTCGGAGCCGTCTGCCCCGAGTGCGGCACCACCATCGGCGAATCACTCCGCACCTATCTGCTCGCCTACGCCCCGCGCGGCTACGTGAGGTCGATCCACACGGGCCTCACCATCATCTTCATCGCGACGCTGTTCTTTCTCATCAGTTCGTTCGCGCCGATCGTGCTTGCTTTCGTTCCCTCCCTCTTCGCTCGCATTCTGGGAGGCCCGTTCGGCATGCTCAACGTCACCGGCTGGATCGCTCTCGTTCAGATGGCACCGATCCTCCTCGCGCTCGTGGGCTATTGGCTCGCGACACCAGCCGACCCGGGCCTCTCCAACTTTTCTCGTGTGCAAACGCCGCGGCTGCTCACTCGTACCGCGATAATCACACTCGCGACTTGCGGCGTGCTGCTCCTCATTGTCCAGTTCATTGTCCCACGCGCGCTCGCGCCAGCCCTCACGGCCCTCACCGCACCAGCCGCAGCGACAGGAACAACACCGCCCGGTACAACGCCCCCTGCCCCCGCCGGCCCAAGCCCGGTTGCCGTACTGAACCTGTTCCGAGCCCTGCCGCTCGGTTGGATGATCGTGGGCGTGTTCGCCAGCGTTTTTCAGTCCATCGCGTGGCTCGTATTGTTCTTCGGTTTCGTGTCGTACATCCGCTTGCTTGCCCCACGCCTTCCGGATCAACAACTCACAACCCTTGCCACGACATGGCTGTGGCTGCTGCCAGTCATCTACATCTTCGGCATGTGTTTCATGATCGGTCCGATCGTCGCGATGGCCCTCTATCTAATGCTGCTGTGGATGTTCCGCACCAAGCTGGGCACGCTTGCGCTTGCGACGCAGACGGACTGAGAAGAGCTGCGAGGAGTCTCGTACGTCTTGCCCGGACCTTCGCTCGAAGACCCGCTCGGGTCCGACGTGGTTGATACACGAATGTCAGTGGCGATTGGCATAAGATTGTCGGATGAACGAGCAAGATTCAACGCCCGCAAGCACAACCGCCGTACAAGACGCGCTGAGCAAGCCCAAGCAACTGCCCAACTGGCACGTTGTGCTGTTGAACGACGACGACCACACGTACGACTACGTCATCAACATGCTTGGGCAACTCTTTGCCCACCCAGTCGAAAAAGCCTACCAACTCGCAAAGGAAGTGGACTCACAGGGTCGGACCATCTGCCTGACGACGCACAAGGAGCTCGCGGAACTGAAACGCTATCAGATTCATGCATTTGGCAAGGACATGTTCCTTGCGAGAAGCAAGGGATCGATGAGCGCGGCGATTGTTCCTGCGGAATGAGCGGCACATGCCCACCAAGCCCCTCATCCTCCAGACCGAACACTTGGACTCCGCCCCGGCCGCGTGGCTTGCGCAGCGGGCCGAGTTGATTGCCTGCAAGACGACCGACGCTCGCTTTACTGAATTGCTTCCCAAGGCCCAAGCCCTCGTCATACGCACGTACACGCGCATTGATGAAGCGCTTCTCGCCCGTGCCGCCTCGCTGCGCTGCATTGGCCGGGCCGGCGTAGGTCTTGACAACATCGATGTCGAAGCATGCGCTCGCCGCAACATCGATGTCGTCCACACGCCCGACGCCAACACGCAGGCTGTCGCCGAATACACGCTGTGCCTGCTATGCGACGCGCTCCGCCCGCGCATGCAGTTGACACAAGCACTTTCGCCCGAAGCATGGTCCAAGGCCCGCGCGGCGCATATCGCCCCACGTCAACTGAACGAACTCACGATCGGTGTCCTGGGCTTTGGTCGCATCGGCTCTCGACTTGCGCGTTTCACATTGCCGCTCGGCGCAACCGTGTTGTATCACGACCTACGCGAGATCGATGTCGCAAAGCGAGGCGGAGCGTCACCTGTCTCGCTCGACGAACTGCTCTCCCGCAGCGACGCACTCACCATCCACATCGACCCCCGCGGCTCGAACCGCCACTTCATCAACACCGCTCGCCTCAAGCGTTGCAAGCCCGATCTCACGCTGCTCAACACCAGCCGCGGCATGGTGATCGAACACGCGGCGCTCGCCGAGTTCTTGAAAGCCAACGCGGCATCACACGCCTTCCTCGACGTTCACGATCCGGAGCCGATTCAACCCGACAACCCGCTTCTCTCGCTCCCGAACGCGCATCTCTACCCGCACCTCGCCGCGGCAACCGCGACGGCGCAACTCAACATGAGCTGGGTTGTGCGGGAGGTCTGGCAAGTGCTTCAGACAGACGCCGCAGCGCTTCGTTCGCGCGAGTGATGACTCCAGAAAGCGTGGGTCTGTGCATGGCGCGTGCGTCGTACTCGTTGTTTGTCGATGCACTCCCACGACGCGCATGCACCATCCGTCAAAGATTCTCACAAACGTGCCAGCATTGCTCCGCATCCGCACCAACAATCGTGCATGGACATTGCTGTGAGCCCGTATCACCTTACCACGCGCGAAGCCGCGGCGATGGTGGCGTTGATGCTGGGAAGGCGGGTGGTGACGATGCTGCCGGCGCCGGTTGATGCGACTCGACACGATGGGGTCGGCGGGTTTGGCGGCATTGACGGCATGAGCGCTTTGCAAACGGCTTCGAAGATACCGACGTATCGCAGGTTTGTCGAGAGTTGGGCGTGGACGTCGGTGCTGTGGGAGCGGGGCGTGCTGCGGCATTCGCGAGACGGGGAAACGATCGTCAACGACATGTGGGCGGTGACGCGGCACATCGAAGAGGATCACGACTGCGTTGCCCTGCGCCACTTCGCAAGGCGGCGCGACTTTCCGGATGACGGGGCGTACCTGTCTGCAATCGCGGCGGACTTGCTCAAGGGCGGGCCTGATCCTGGGATAAGCGTGCCGGTCGCCGCGGCGCTTGACCGGTTTGCGACACGGCACAGCATTGTGGTCGCGAGGTCGAACGGGATTCCGAACGCGAGCTTGGCGCAGCAGGCAGAAGCACGACTTGCACAGCCCATCGCAACATTTTCGATGCCGCTTTTGCTGCAGGCAAGCGCGCAGCGGATTCTGCATTGGCGGGAGGAACTTGAAGCCGAGCGTACTGGCGTTGCGACGGCGCTACGCCGACTCTCCGAGCAGGTTGCGGTGTGCAGCGGGGCGTTTGCTGGCGCTGCGGCGCGGGATGTTGATGCACTGATGTCTGCGGCGAACCGATTGAGCTTCGTGACGGCGGAGCGCCGAGATGAACTCATGATGGGCAGCGCGGATGACGAGGTACGAGTAATTGAGAGCGTGGCAACAATTTCGTGCGTCCCCTTGCCATGGGACGCAGTGCTCACGTCGAGCGTGAAGGCGATTGATTCGCTGCATCCGGTTGGGGCGGTGGCCGGCAACAAGAATTCGGAAACGAGGACTGAGCTGAGGCCCCACGTGAACGGAGCGGGAGCGATTGCAAAGTACGACGAAGTGACGGGGCGGAAGTTTCTGGCGCTGGTGGTGAAGGTGGTTGGGCAGACGAAGCGATAGCGCTCGTACGCTCGGGCATGGCTGGTGATTCACATACAAAGCAGCGTCGTGCGAATCGGCTTGTGCGGTCCACGAGTCCGTACCTCTTGCAGCACGCGTACAACCCGGTGGACTGGTTCGCGTGGGGTGACGAGGCGTTCAGCGAGGCCAGACGGCGAGAGGTGCCGATTTTCCTGAGCATCGGATACAGCACGTGTTATTGGTGCCATGTGATGGAGCGGGAGAGCTTCGAGGACGAGGCGACGGCGCGGCTCATGAACGACAAGTTCGTGTGCGTGAAGCTTGATCGCGAAGAGCGGCCCGACCTTGATGAACTCTACATGAGCGCGACGGTGTTGATGCGTGGTCATGGTGGGTGGCCCATGAGCGTGTTTTTGGAACCCGATACGTTGCGACCGTTTTTCTGCGGGACGTACTTTCCGCGTGAAGCGCGGGGCGGACTTGGGGGGCATGGGCCTTCATTCAAGCAGGTTTTGGAGGGGATGAGCAACGCGTATCGCACGCAGCGGGATGATGTGCGCGAGCAGGCGGCGCAGTTGGCGCAGGCGGTTGAGGAACATGTTGGTTCCGCGGAGGATGCGAGGGCGGCGCTTGGGGTGGAGACCGTGCAGGAAGCGCTGTCGCGCGTGCTCGCGATGTTCGACAAGGTGAACGGCGGGTTTGGCGTTGCGCCGAAGTTTCCGCAGCCCGTGTTTTTGGAGTTTTTGCTCGATGCACGCGATGCGGTGGATGTGCAGACGCGCAGCGCAATCGACCTTGCGGTTCGCACCACACTGGATGGGATGGCCAAGGGCGGGATTCACGACCACCTCGGCGGTGGGTTTCATCGCTACAGCGTGGATGCGTCGTGGACGGTGCCACACTTTGAGAAGATGTTGTATGACCAGGCGCAGTTGCTGAGCGTGTATTCGCGGGCGGCGGCGGCGTATGACGATGCGTGGTATCGGGAAGTGTGCGGCGGGATTGTGGCGTACTTGAAGCGAGAGATGCTCGACAGCGCCGGCGGTTTTTTCAGTGCGCAGGACGCGGAAGTGGATGGGCGCGAGGGGCTGAATTACTTGTGGACGCCGGATGAGGTTCGAGCGGCGTGTGGGGACGACGCGGAGTTCGCGATTCGTGTGTTTGGGCTTGACGATCGGGCGAACTTTGTTGATCCGCATCATCCGGGCGCGGGCCCGGCGTGGGTATTGCGATTGAATGCAAGGCCGGAGGAACTGGCTCCTGAGTTTGGGATAAGTGGGGCGGCATTTGTGGAAACGTTTGCGCGCGTCA